>JBBDNU010000048.1:41349-147478 GCA_040877365.1 Planctomycetales bacterium | reverse complement strand
CTGCGGACAGCCCCGACCACAATTCTCAACCTGATTCGCGGAGAGCCTGTTTTCCTTGGTCGCATATCGCTGAAAGTAGTGGACTTGCGCCATCAGTTCTCCCACATGCTTCGGAGGCTATCGAGAGGCTTTGGCAAGAACTGCCAAGCCGTACGCCGAGTTCGTGAATCAATCGCCGAATGCCCGTAGCGGACGCTGCCAGCGCCGATGCTGGCAGCATCGGCTACGGATGCTTCGCTCCGCCTGTTTTCTCATCCAGCACGTCCACCGCCTCGAAGCGCTTGCCTTCCAGCATCGCGAGGCTCGCGCCGCCGCCGGTGCTGACGTGCGAGACGCGGTCGGCGAAGCCGAGTTGCTCGATCGCCGCGGCGCTGTCGCCGCCGCCGATGACGCTCGTGCAGTCGGTCTCGGCGATCGCCTGGGCGACCGCCTTGGTCCCCGCGTCGAAGGGGGGCATCTCGAACACCCCCATCGGACCGTTCCAGACGACCGTCTTCGCCCGGCGGATCTCCGCGGCGTACTTCTCGGCGGTCCGCGGGCCGATGTCCAGCCCCTCGTAGCCGTCGGGAATCTCGCCCGCCCGCACGACCCGCTTGTCGCAGTCGCTCGAGAAGGCGTCGCCGCAGTGGGTGTCGAGCGGGAGCAGCAGCTTGTTCCCCCCGGCCGCGAGCAATTCGCGGGCGAGGTCCACCTTGTCCTTTTCGACGAGACTGTCGCCGACCTTGCCCCCCTGCGCCAGCGAGAAGGTGTAGGCCATCGCGCCGCCGATGAGCACGCGGTCGCAGATCGAGAGCAGGTTCTGGATGACGCCGATCTTGTCCGAGACCTTCGCCCCCCCGAGGATCGCGGCGAACGGCCGCTCCGGCTTCGCGAGCAACTCGGACAGGTACCGGATCTCCTTCTCGACGAGGAACCCCACGACCTTCGGCTTGCCCCCCATCGCCCTCGGCACGGCGACCATCGAGGCGTCGTTGCGGTGACAGGTGCCGAAGGCGTCGTTGCAATAGACGTCGGCCGACGCGGCGAGCTGGCGGGCGAACTCGGAATCCCCTTTCTGTTCGCGGGGATCGAACCGCAGGTTTTCGAGGACGAGCACTTCGCCCTCTCGCAGGGCTTGCGCCTTCCGCCGCGCGTCGTCGCCGACGATGTCGGTCGCGAACGTCACGTCGCGGCCGAGCAGTTCGCCGAGCCGTTTCGCGGCGGGGGCGAGCGTGAACTTCGCGTCTTTCCCTTCTCCCTTGGGGCGGCCGAGATGGCTCATCAGGACCAGCTTGCCGCCGCGGTCGATGACGGAGCGGACCGAGGGGAGGGCCATCTCGATCCGGCGATCATCGGTGATAGCTCCCCCATCGTCTTGCGGGACGTTGAAATCGACGCGCATCAGCACGGTCTTCCCGGCGACGGCGACGTCGGCGATGGTCTTCTTGGGCATTGTGATTCGCGAGCCTTACAAGGATGCGGATTCAACGAGAGTTCATGGTAAGATCGAGCGATCGGAAAACAAGCCTGCTCCGCGACATGGAGGCGTGGCTGTGACGGATCTCACTCTACTGGCGGCTGCGATTCCCTTGGGGCTGATCGCCGGCGCGCTGGCCGGGATCTGCTATCTCGAAGGAAAGCGGTGGAAGTTCTATTCGGGCTTCTTCGGTGCGACAATCACGACTGTCGCCGTTCTGGCATTGATGAACGATCAGGACCAACGGCGACAGTTCATTACACGTTCTGATCCCGACTATCGCTGGGTCCAGAAAAAAGCGGAGTTCCAGCGGACTCTGGCACACGCAGCGTTCGCCGGAGTCACCGGCGCCATCGCGGGGATATTCGTCGTGGGAGCCGTCCGCGACATCGTGAAGTCCACTCGAGAGCGATAAAAGCAGGTCTTCCCCCCGCTCGGGGGCGCTACACCATTCGCTTTGTGCCCGGCTCGCCCGGCAATCCGGGAGGGGAGAGGCTGCCGAACCGCCGCTCTCACGATGTCGGCGCTTCCTTACACTCTATGGGTTCGGGCCAATCCGGCTCGGCATGAGCCTCGCCCTCCCGCGCCTCGCCAACACCAGGCTTCCGTCCCTCGCTGGCGCGTTTTGATGTTCGATATTTCGTGAGCGGCGATGCCGTCATTCCCGCGAAGGCGGGAATCCAGTGCGTTCGCCGTCCGCGCAGCTGCTGGATGCCCGCCTTCGCGGGCATGACGCGCAAAGGCCCGGCCACCCCATCGCCGGCAAATTCTCCCACAATGGTTGAAACCGCGCAACATCAAAACTGGCGCGTCGGGCCAGTCTGGCTGGATGAACGATCCATGCCGGCGGGCGCGAATTGGGTCTCAAGCGGGTGGCTTGAGACCACGATCGATTCACCCTTCCCAACCTCGCTTCGCGAACGCCAGCCCCTCGCGGGCGACGTGCTCTTCGGAGGGGAACATCGGCCGCCAGATTTTCGTCGCGGCGGCGAGGGCCGGGAGGGCGAGGCCGAAGGCCTCGATCACCAGCCAGCCGTCGTAGCCGATTCCCTTCAGCGTCGCGAAGGTCGTCGCCCATTGGACCTGGCCCTCTCCCGGCGTCGAGCGGTCGTTCTCCGACAGGTGGACGTGGACGAGCCGGTCCGAGCAGCCGGTGATCGCCGTCGGGACGCTCTTCTCCTCGATGTGCGCGTGGAACGTGTCGTACATCATGCCGAGCCGCGGATGGTCGATCTCGCGGCACAGCCGGGCCGCGTCCGCCGCCGAATTGAGGAAGTAGCACTCGAAGCGGTTGAGCGGCTCGACGGCGAGCGTGACGCCGCTCCCCTCGGCGTGCCGCGCGGCTGCCGCGAGGCCGTCGCGGCCGTATTTCCATTCCTCCGCGGTCGGCCCGCGGCCGGTGAAGACGCCGAGCGCCGAGTGCAGCGGCCCGCACAGCAGCTTCGCGCCGAGCAGGCCGCAGGCGTCGATCGCCCGCTTCAGGTGCTCGACCGCGGCGGCGCGGATGGCGGAGTCGGCGGAGATAAGATTGATCTCCGGGGCGCAGGCGGTGACGGCGGTGCGTTCGAGGCCGAGTGCGTCGAGCCGCTTCGCGAGCGGCCCGTAGCGGGTCGGGTCGGCGTCGAAGATCGGGACTTCGACGCCGTCGTAGCCCCATTCCTTGATCTGCCCGAGCAGCTCGGAGTGCGATTCGTCGACGTGCGTGGTCCAGAGCAGGAGATTCAAGCCGTAGCGCATGGGAAGGGCCTTGCCGGAGTCCAAAAATCAGCATTTCGACGCAAAGACGCGAAGGCGCAAAGACGCGCAAAGGACGGACGAGCACGAATGAAAGCGTTTGGGATCTTATGTCGCGGCGATTTCTCTCAACATCTCTTTTACCTTCTTTGCGCGTCTTTGCGTCTTAGCGCCTTTGCGTCGAAAGCTTTTCGGAAAGGACCGCTCCGAACCGCTCGGCCGGCAGCAGGTCGTCGCAGCGCTGGCGCGCGAGCTCGCGGCCGGAGTCGAGGACGGCGGCGGCCGCGTCCGGCAGCGGGTTCAGTCTGACTCGCCGCAGGACCTGGTTCAACCGATCGTGAATGCCGGCGGTCGTGCGGTAGTCGCGGAGGAACTCCGCCCGGCGGAACAGCGGGATGAACGGGGCGAGCCGGTGCGTCTCGTCGCGGGCCATGCGGTTCACCGCGCGTTGGACTTCGTCGGGGTCGATCGCGTCGAGGGCGGCGTAGTAGGCGTCGAGGCGTTCGGGGCGGCGTTCGATCAGCACGGCGTCGAGCAGCATCTCGGTCGCGACGTGCCCGAGGAAGCCGGGGCGGAAGTTGTCTTCGGGACCGAGGATGGCCCGAAACCGCCGCGCCATTTCGCCGGTGACTTCGTGGAACGCCCGCGTCTCGTGGAACCAGCGGTCGTCCTCGAGGTGCTGGAGGACACCGGCGGCGACTTCGTCCGGCACGCCGGTCGAGCCGCCGGCGCGCGGCGCGACCCGCCGGGCGCGCATCCGCACGCGGCGATCGGCGACCGAGAGCCAGTCGGGCACGGCCGTTCCCGCGAGGAAGTACGGCCGCTCGATGAACCGCACTCCGTGGGCGAAGTAGTTCATGGTTATTCGGAATGACGCGTTGGGTGGCCGGGGCTGGACCGGAGGGAAGCCCCGGTCCTGCGCAGCTCCGGGGCTTCGCAAAGCCTCCAGCCCCGGCCACCCGCCGCAGCGGCCGTTGTCACACTACGATCCATTGTGCACAATCGAAGTTAAGTACGGAACACGGTACGGCTTCCGGGTCGAGGTTTCGATGACGAATTCTCCGCTGCGGCTGATCGTGCTCGCCCGCGACCAGAGCCCGCGGGTGCAGAACGCCTGGGTCGAGCTGAAGCGGTTCCTCGAAGTCCGCGACGACGTGCGGATCGTCGCCGCCGAAGTCACCGAGGACCTCGCCTTCGACGGCCTGGAGGCCGATCTCGTCGTGGTGCTCGGCGGCGACGGGGCGATCCTGCGGGCCTGCCGGCAGCTCGGGGAGCGGCAGCTTCCGATCCTCGGCGTGAACCTCGGCCGGCTCGGCTTCCTGGCGGACGTGTCGCCCGAGGAGTTCCGCAAGCAGTTCGACACGATCCGCGACCGCAAGTACCACGTCACCGAGCACCTGATGTTCGAGGCGACGCTCCGCGGCGCGGACGGGAGCGAGGAGCGGCACCTGGGGCTGAACGAGGTCGCGGTCTCGGCGGCCGGCTCGGTGCGGATGATCGACGTCGAGCTGGCGATCGACGGCGCCCGCGTCACCACCTACAGCGCCGACGGGCTGATCGTCAGCACGCCGGTCGGCTCGACCGCGCACAGCCTCTCGGCGGGAGGCCCGATCCTGCGGCAGGAATTGCAGGCGTTCGTGGTCACGCCGATCTGCCCGCACGCGCTGACCAACCGGCCGATCGTCGACGCGGCGGACCGCGTCTACACGCTCACGGTCCCTCGCGCGCCGGAAGGGACGATGGTCGTGATCGACGGGCAGATCAAGCGGCCGCTCGCGCCGGGGGACGCGATCACGATTCGGCGGGCGTCGGTGACGTTCCGCCTGGCGCGGATTCCGGGACACAGCTTCTACGCGACGCTGCACCGCAAGCTGGGCTGGGGGGGACAGCCGGCGTATCAGGCGTGGTGAGGATGGAGGATGGAGGATCGCCGGGAGATGGAACGCTGATCCGCTAATCCGGATTATTCGTGTGGCTCGCTTCTCGTCATGCCCGCGGAGGCGGGCATCCAGGTGCGTACTGTGTTCGCGCCGTTCTGGATTCCCGCCTGCGCGGAAATGACGCGCGATGGCCACGTGAATCATCCGGGCTAAGGACCACTGATTTCTCCACGCTGTTCCAATTCGATGGCTCACGCGGCTTCGCGTTCGGTCCGGAGGCGGGTCCGCAGGCGGACCTTGAGGTAACGGATCCCGCGGGCGTCGTAAAAGTAGAGTTCGTTCCGCTCCGACGCCCAGATCGCCCCCAGCCGCACGCGCCGCGGGCCTTGCAGGCTGAATTGCAGGCCGCAGCTTCGGCCGCGGCGGGTGAGGACCATTTCCGTCATGCGGAACTGGTCGGCGAGCAGGTTCTCCTTGTCGCAGAGCGTGCGGTGGACGTAGCTTCGCAGTTCATCGAGGCTCTGAAGATGGTCGACGGTTTCACTGATCATGCAGGGGCACCTCGCCGGCTTCTCGTCCTGGGATCGTTCGAAGGTGTCGCAACGTTGGATATCGGCGGGCGAACGCGCGGGGGCGGAGAATCGACCCCGCGCATGGACCGACCGACAATCCGCGAGCGAGCGGTCGAACCGCCCCGACAGGAACGAACGAACTCCAATTGAAGTTTCGGCGCGCGAAGCCGGGTGGATCGTCGCGGCCGGTGCGATCGTGCCGGATGTGAGGGTGCGGCGGGGAAACCGTTGCCTCCGCCGCGCCTCTTGGAAGGCGTGCGACGCACTTTGCGCGGGAGATCGCAGCGACCTTGCAGTGACGATCATGACGACGGCGACCATCCGAGTCCCCCTCTCCCCCTCTGGGGGAGAGGGTCGGTGTGAGGGGGCCGCACACCAAGTCGCCCGCCTCGCTGTTGGGGCCTTCCGATCCGAGACGTGTTCAACAGGCGCTTTCGTTGCGGCGACCGTGTCGAACCAATGTCGGCCGACACAGAGGAGCAAGCCGCAAACCCCCTCACCCTAACCCTCTCCCCCGCAAAGCCGGGGGAGAGGGGACTGATCCTCGGCAAATCGCAAAGTGCGTCGTGCGCCCCCTCTTGGAAGGCGTGGATTCCCGCCTGCGCGGGAATGACGGACGGGCGGATGCGCGGGATTGGCGAGCGGCCGCCGGGCGGGAATGGCGTGCGGCGGATGCGCGGGAATGACGGCCGGCGTCCGCGCGCGTCATGCCCGCGCAGTGCCTGCCCCCAGCGACGGCGACGGGCATTCAGCGGCTTCGCGACCGGCGACCGCGCACTGTTGGGACGCGCGGGAGGGGATCACTCCTCCGATTCGCGGAGCTTGGCGAGGACGCTGTAGTCTTCCAGCGTCGTCGTGTCGCCGATCGATTCCTTGCCTCCGGCGATGTCCCGTAATAGCCTGCGCATGATCTTGCCGCTCCGCGTTTTCGGGACGGCGGTCGCGAAGCGGATCTGGTCGGGCGTGGCGAGCGAACCGATCTCGTGGCGGACGTGGGCGATCAGCTCTTTCTTAAGAGCCTCGTCCCCCTCTTCCGTCTTGAGCGTGACGAAGCAGCAGATCCCCTGTCCTTTCAGATCGTGCGGGAAGCCGACGACCGCCGCCTCGGCCACCTTGGGGTGCGAGACGAGGGCGCTCTCGATCTCCATCGTGCTCAGGCGGTGGCCGGCGACGTTCAGCACGTCGTCCACGCGGCCCATGATCCAGTAATAGCCGTCCGCGTCGCGGCGCGCGCCGTCGCCGGCGAAGTAGCAGCCCTCGACCTCGCTGAAGTACGTCTCGACGTAGCGATCATGGTCGCCGTACAACGTGCGGAGCATCGCCGGCCACGGTTGCCGCATCACGAGCAGGCCCCCCGAGTTCGCCGGCTGGCTTTCCCCCTGCTTGTCGACGATGTCCGGCACGACGCCCGGCAAAGGCCTGGTGCAGCTTCCCGGCTTGGTCGCGGTGACGCCGGGGAGCGGGCTGATCATGATCATACCGGTCTCGGTCTGCCACCAGGTGTCGACGATCGGGCACCGCTCCTGGCCGATCACGCGGTGGTACCACATCCACGCCTCCGGGTTGATCGGCTCGCCGACCGTGCCCAGCAGCCGCAGGCTCGACAGGTCGTGGCGGTTCGGCCAGTCGTCCCCCCACTTGACGAACGAGCGGATCGCGGTCGGGGCGGTGTAGAAGATGTTGACGCGGTACTTCTCGACGATCTGCCAGAAGCGGCCGTAGTCCGGCCAGTTCGGGGCCCCTTCGTACATCAGCGTGGTCGCGCCGTTGGCGAGCGGGCCGTAGACGATGTAGCTGTGCCCCGTGACCCAGCCGATGTCCGCGGTGCACCAGTAAGTGTCCTCGTCCTTGAGGTCGAAGACCCACTTCGCGGTCATCATCGTGCCGAGCAGATAGCCGGCGGTCGTGTGCAGCACCCCCTTCGGCTTTCCCGTGCTGCCGGAGGTGTAGAGGATGAACAGCGGGTGTTCGCTGTCGAGCGGCTCGGCCTCGGACTCGGTGGAGGCGTCGGCCATCAAATCGTGCCACCAGTAGTCGCGGTCGGGGACCATCTCGACGTCGCTCGCGGTGCGGCGGACGACGACCACCTTCTCGACCGAGGGGGACTTCTCGAGGCCTTCGTCGACCGCCTGCTTGAGATGGATTTCCTTCCCCCGCCGCCAGCCGCCGTCGGCGGTGACGACGAGCTTCGCCTGCGCGTCGTTGTTGCGGTCGGCGACGGCGTCGGCGCTGAAACCGCCGAAGATGATCGAGTGCGGCGCGCCGATCCGCGCGCAGGCCAGCATCGCGATCGCCAGCTCGGGGACCATCGGCATGTAGAGGGTGACGCGGTCCCCCTTCCCGATGCCGAGCTGCTTCAGGACGTTGGCGAACTTGCACACTTCGCGGTGCAGATCCTGGTAGGTGAGCACCCGCTGATCGCCCGGCTCCCCCTCCCAGATGATCGCCGCCTTGTTCTTCCGCCACGTGTCGAGGTGCCGGTCGAGGCAGTTGTACGCGGCGTTGATCTTCCCGCCGGCGAACCACTTCGTATCGGGCATCTTCCCTTCGAGGACGGCGTCCCACTTCTTGAACCAGTCGAGGTTCTCGGCCAGTTCGCCCCAGAAGGCGGCGGGGTCCTCCTTGGCCCGTCGCCACATCTGCTCGTACTGCTTCTCGCTGTTGACGTGCGCCTGGGCGACGAACTCCTTGGGCGGCGGAAAGGTGCGATTTTCCTGGAGGACGCTTTCGATGCTGTCGCTGCTCATGCGTCGGCACTCCTGTGCTGGGCGGGTTGCAGCCGATCTTAGCGCGACTCCGCGGCGCGTGTCAAACGTGCGGGAACCCGGCTATGATCGAGCGGCAACCCCCGCCGCGCTCGGCGATTCGATCCGGGAGGCTTCCGTGTCGCTCGACAAGAAGCAGAAGAAACAGCTCGAACTCCTGCGGAAGAAACTCGGCACCGCGAAGCAGCAACTGGCGGGGGCGAAGAAGCAGCTCGACGACCCGCGGGAGGTCGCCCGGCTGGAAGCGGAGGTCCGCGCGCTCGAGGAGCAGATCGGGAAGATCCAGGGGCAGTGACACGCGGAAAATCCGCATGTCGCAACTCGAATGATGAAGATGGGAGCAGGCGATGGAACGCCGGTCGAACAGCGCGTGGACGATCCTGCTGGTGGTCGCGCTCGTATATTGCGGCGGCTATGGAATCGCCCGCTGGCGGAAGGTGCTCATCCGGCACGAATACTTCGTCGTGGGAGAGAAGGTGGGACCGGTCGCCACGGAGATCGTCGCCGGCCGTGACTTGCGGACCCGCGGCGTCGGCCGCCTCAAGAACGCCGTGGCGCCGATCGCGGAGGCGGTCTTCACGCCTTTGCGCTACGCCGAAGCCGTCTACTGGGCGGCGCGGCAGGACCAGAGCTTGTGAAACCTCGCCAATCCGCGATTTCACCTCCGCATTGCGAAGCCGCAAGTGAAATTCGATTCTTGACGCAAAGCCGCAAAGAGCGCACAGGATCGTTCGGGACGAGCCTGGCAACGTCTTGAACCGCAGAGAGCGCCGAGGGCGCGGAGAGGAAGTCGATCGGGCGGACGCGGAACCGATCGCGGTCTTTCCACCACGGATTTCACGACGATTGGAAAATCATCTCGAATTGTTCCTCCCTGTGAAGCCGCCGCGCTGATCGCTCATCCGTCGCTCGTCGCGGCCTCCGCGGGCTTTTCGCGGGGGATCGGTTGCGCGTCTCCTTTGTCGCGGAACTTGCCGGTCTCGAGGAACCGGGCCGCGTGATCGACGACGTCGACGTCGTTCATCAGGAACGAGTGCAGCCCCTTGACCATGATGAAGTCGGCCGCGCCCGGCAGCTTCGTGCTTTCGACGGCGATGGTGCCGTCGTCGTCGCCGGGGATCAGCGGGTTGTAGCCGTCGTCGGTCCCGCGGGCGCCGGCGATGACGCCGAACTCGAACTCGGGAGTCGGCAGCTTGCCCGACAGTCCCATTTCGCCGCGGACCATCTGCCCCCCCGCCTCTCCCAGGATGAGCCGGAACGGCCCGCGCAGCGCGCCGTTCTCCATGCGGTCCGCCATGTGCGCGCCGAGGTTGGGGACCGCGATCATCACCATCCGGTGCAGGCGCTCGTCCTCGTGCTCGGCGAGATACGCCCGCACGACCAGCCCCCCCATGCTGTGCACCACGAGGTCGATCCGCTCGAACCCGTCCAGCGACGCGAGGGCGCTGTGCAGGAACTCGGCCGCCTCTTCGATCGACACGCGAGTGCTCGGGTAGTCGAAGCCGAACACCTGGTAGCCTTCTTCCTTCAGCCGCTCGCCGATCGCCGCCAGCGACTTCGAAGAACGAACGATCCCGTGCACCAGCACGACCGCCTTGCCGGACATCTTCGGCAGCTTCCGCTCGACCTTGATGCGTTCGAGGGCTGCGCGGCATTCTGCGAGGGTGCCCGAGGCGTGCCGGCGGTCCTTCCCATCGAGCAGCCGATACTGCCCGAAGACGACGTTCTTCTGGATCCGCCAGTCGTGGAAGAACACGACGTCCCCCCAGAATTGGCGCCCGCCGAGCGTTTTCATGGGCACGTTCGACTCCAGGGAAGGAAAAGCAATCCCCCCGCGAACGGGAGCGGGTTCCGGCTCGGCGGCGGTCGCGTTCGTGAAAGGAAACGATTGCAAGGTGAGCAGACACAGGGCGATCGACCACAAGCCGTGGCAGTGGTAACGGCGTTCGTCCATGCTTCGGTACTCCTCGGGTGGGTTCGCCGGATCATACCACCAAGGCCGTCCTCGTGGACAATGGGAATCGCTGTCCGTAAGGCGCGGCCCGCCGCGAGATGCAACCCGAAATTCTCTTCAGGCCCAGCACTTGCTGGATCTGGCTCGATTCATTAGTATACTCATTATTCGCCGGGTCACGATGGTGTTGACGTGGTGATAAGCCATCGCCATCATTCAGTTTGGAACCGATGCCCTCTCACTTCGCGACCGTTCGGAGGTTCGGCTCATGCTCACGTACGTGATGGGCGACTTGTTCCGCTCACCCGCCAAGGTGCTCGTGAACACGGTCAACGTCGTGGGTGTCATGGGCAAGGGAATCGCCAAGGATTTCAAGCTGATTTTCCCGGAAATGTTCGCAGAGTACCAGCATCTCTGCGAGACGAAGCGGCTCGACATCGGGCAACTGCACATCTACCGCGCTCCGCATAAGTGGATTCTCAATTTCCCGACGAAGAAGCACTGGCGACAGCCGTCGAAGCCGGAGTACATCGCGGCTGGGCTGAAGACGTTCGTGAAGATTTACGCGGCGAATTCCATCACGAGCATCGCGTTTCCGCCCCTCGGCTGCGGCAACGGCGAGCTCGATTGGGAGACGCAGGTGCGTCCATTGATGGAGGAGTACCTCCGTCCCCTGCCGATCGACGTGTACGTCCACCTGCACCGCAAGGACCAATTCTCGCCGGAGCACCGGAACATCCAGGAAACGAAGCGCTGGCTGAGGTCGGAACCGGAGAGTCTCGGGTTCGTCGAAGTGTGGGAGGACCTTGGCGACTTGCTCGCCTCCCGTCAAGAGTTCACCGCCTATGCGACGGGTCGGGCATTCACCGCGCGCCTGACGAAAGAGCCGGAAACCGGCGTGATGATTGAGATCGCCGGTCAGCTCCCGGTATTCATGCCGCAGGAGGCACTCCTCGATCTATGGCAGTTCATCCGCGCGGCGGGGTTCGTCGATGAAGGAGGCTTGACTTACGGTCTTGATTCTCATTCGGAAGAGGTGTTCACTCTGCTACGGGAATTGCCGTACCTGATGCTCACTCGCGTCTCGACGGATTCATCCGCTTCGGACGACGACTTTACGTATGCCCTGCAACTCACGCCGCGGACCGGGCGGGGGCAACTCGACCTCTTCTCGCAGCCGCAGACCGTCACCCGATGACCACGCGCAAGCCCGACGCCGCCGCGATCCTCGCCCGGCTGGCGGAATTGCGTGGGGCTATGTGGCTGGGTGCGGCGCGCCGATGGTGGCCATCGTACCTGTTCCATTTCACGGACGTGCGGAATGCGGTCTCGATCCTCTTGCAGCGACGACTGCTTTCACGGAGTCGCTGCCCGAGCGTGGTGGACAGTGCGAGCGCGAAGGTCATTGAACGCACCGCGGAGAAATGGAAGGATCATGTTCGGCTCTATTTTCGTCCACGGACTCCGACCCAGTTTCACAACGAAGGGATTCAGCCCACCGGTGCTTCCACCAGCTTGAGTGCGCATTGTCCCGTTCCCGTTTTTCTGATCTTCGACGCTGACGACCTGCTGACGCGCGAATCGGCTTGCTTCAGCGAAGGCAATCTTGCGGCCGAGCGTTGCACCGTCGGCGAGGATGCGGCCTTTTTCGCATCGATCCCGTTCGAGAAGGTGTACCATGACAGTTGCCTGAGGGATGACGAAAAGCGGAGCATCGTCTTCCATCGACATGCCGAGGTACTGTTCCCGGAGGAACTTGATCTTTCGGCATTGAAGCATGTCGTCTGTCGTTCGGAAGCCGAGGCCGAAACTCTGCGGAACCTGCTGCAGGGTGACGCGCTCGAAGAGTTCGGCAACCGAATTCGCTTCGGGCGACACCGAAACTTGTTCTTGCGCCGCTGGACGTTCGTGGAATCCGTCCTGGCGGAACAGCGGCTCGTGACATTCGGCTTCAACCAGAACACCGTTGCATCTGGGCCGTTCTTGGCGCGTGCCGAGGCGCGGGATCTCGGCTCCGGCGACATGAGGCATTGGCAGGATCACGCATACCAAGCCCTGAGCGAGCTCAGGTTGCGAATTCCTCAATTCACGCATCCGACGCCCTAGACGCCCTATGAGGTCACGCTAACACTGGACGGCGCTCTGGCGTACAAGGGACGTTTTCAGCCCGACGAGGTGCTGTTCTGATCCGCCGTTTTCTCGTTTCGACTCCGGAGCCCCCGCCCATGCCCGATACGGCCGCGTCCGACAATCCCCTCCTCGCGACCGAGGGCCTGCCGCCGTTCGATCGGATTCGGCCGGGGCACGTCGTGCCGGGCGTGCGGCAGGTGCTCGCCGCCGCCGAGGAGCGCGTGGCCGAGCTGGAGAAGACGCTCGCCTCGCGGCTGGCGGCGGGCCGGCCGGCGTGGTCGGACGTGATCTGTCCCCTGGAAGCGATCGGGCTGCCCTTGGAGTACGCCTGGGGGCCGGTGTCGCACCTGTTCGGCGTCCTCAATTCGCCCGAATTGCGGCAGGCGTACGACGAAGTGCTGGGGGACGTGGTCGCGTTCGGCCTCCGCGTCCAGCAGAGCCGGCCGATCTTCGAGGCGCTGGAAGCGGTCCGCAGCGGCCCGGAGTGGACGAGCCTCACCGAGACGCAGCGGCGGATCGTCGAGAAGAAGCTGCTCGACGCGCAGCTCTCCGGCGTGGCGCTCGAAGGGGAGCCGCAGACGCGGTTCAACGAGATCGCCCGCGAGCTGTCGCGGCTGAGCACCGACTTCTCGAACCACGTGCTCGACGCGACGCGCGCGTGGAGCCTCACGATCACCGACCCGGCCGAAATGGACGGACTCCCCCCGAGCCTGTTGCAGCTCTCCTCGCAATCGCACAACCGCGCGCACGAAGGCGAACGGGGCGGCGGCGAAACCTCCCCTCCCTCGCAGGGAGGGCCCGGGGGAGAGTCATCCAATGAAAGCTCCGCTTCGTTGTCGAAGAAAGGATCAGGGCCGGGTGGACGGCAGGACGCGCCAAGCTCCAACCCTCCCCCTGCCCCCTCCCTGGAAGGGAGGGGGGGAACGGCGACCCCGTCCACCCCCGAGACCGGCCCCTGGCGGATCACGCTCGACATCCCCTGTTTCGTCCCGTTCATGCAGCACTGCCGCAACCGGACGCTCCGCGAGCAAGCGTATCGCGCGTTCGTCACCCGCGCGTCGGAGGGGCAGTTCGACAACGGGCCGATCATCCCCCGCATCCTCGCGCTGCGGCAGGAAAAGGCGAAGCTGTTGGGATACGCCACCTACGCCGAGGTGAGCCTCGCCGCCAAGATGGCCCCCAGCGTGCAGGCGGTGGACGAGATGCTCGAGACGCTGCGGCAGGCCTCGTGGAAGCACGCCGAACGGGACCTCCGCGACCTCGAGCAACTCGCCGCAGAGAACGGCCACGCCGGCCCGCTCGCGCACTGGGACGTCGAGTTCTGGGCGGAGCGGCTCCGCGAGCGGCGGTTCGATTACACCGACGAGCAACTGCGGCCGTACTTTTCGCTGGAGCGCGTGCTCGACGGGCTGTTCGCGCTGGTGAATCGGCTGTTCGGGATCACCGTCGTTCCCGCCGACCGCCCGGCGCCGGTCTGGCACGAAGACGTGCGGTTCTTCGACGTCCGGGACGAGCAGGGGGTGCACATCGCGTCGTTTTATCTCGACCCGTATTCGCGGCCGGAGAACAAGCGCGGCGGCGCGTGGATGGACGACTGCGTCACCCGGCGGCGCGTCGCCGGGAAGATCCGCATCCCCGTGGCGCACCTCGTGTGCAACTCGACGCCCCCGGTCGGCGACCGCCCGTCGCTGATGACCTTCCGCGAAGTCGAGACGCTGTTCCACGAGTTCGGCCACGGCCTGCAGCACATGCTCACCCGCGAGGAGCACCCGGACGCGGCGGGGATCAACGGCATCGAGTGGGACGCCGTCGAGCTGCCCAGCCAGTTCATGGAGAATTGGTGCTACCACCGCCCCACGCTGATGGGGATGACCGCCCATTACGAGACCGGCGAACCGCTCCCGGAGGACCTGTTCGAGAAACTGTGCCGCGCGCGGACGTTCCGCTCCGGCTCGATGATGCTCCGGCAACTGCGGTTCGGGATGACCGACATGGAGCTGCACCACCGCTTCGACCCGACGGCCGGCGAGCGGGGCGGCCCAGACTCCGCTCCCTCTCAGGGAGGGGCCGGGGGAGGGTCGAAGGGTCCATCCGAGGTTTCCCCTCCCTCTTCGAAGGAGCCAGCGGGGGAGGAGGGACGGCAGGAAGTCCCCGGCGGCAACCCTCCCCCTACCCCCTCCCTGGAAGGGAGGGGGCGGCTGCGCCCCGCGCCCGAAGACCGCGTGTTCGACGTGCAGCGCCGCATCGCAGAGAAGACGTCCATCATGCCGCCGCTCCCGAAAGAGCGGAGCCTGTGCTCGTTCCAGCACGTTTTCTCGGGCGGCTATGCGGCCGGGTATTACAGCTACAAGTGGGCGGAAGTGCTCAGCGCCGACGCCTTCTCCGCGTTCGAGGAGGCGGGGCTGGACGATGACGACGCGGTGGCGAAGACCGGCCGCCGCTTCCGCGACACGATTCTCGCCAGCGGCGGGGGCCGGCACCCGATGGACGTCTTCCGCGACTTCCGCGGCCGGGAGCCGGACCCCGAGGCGCTCCTGCGGCACACCGGGCTGGGGTGACGTAGCATGGGCTGTGCCCACCAACGCGCGGCATGCTGAAAGTCCCCTCTCCCCCGGCTTTGCGGGGGAGAGGGTCAGGGTGAGGGGGCCTTCGGCCGGACCGGCGTCATCGGCTGATGAATCGCTCAGCGCGACGGCGGCGCGCCGTTCCCGCCGGTCGCGGGTTTCTCTCCCGCGAACATCGCGTCCTGATGGTTGCCGCGCGACAGAAGGTACGCGGTCAGGTCGAGCAGCTCCTCTTCGTTCAGCGGCTTGAGCAGGTCGGCGGGCATCAGCGACGTGGACGACGGGACGATCTCCTCCACGTCCTCCTTCGCGATCTCGACGGTCTTCGAAATGTCCTCCGGGTCGGTGAGGACGGTCAGCTTCCCGTCCGCGTCCCCCAGCACGCGGCCCGTGTGCGTCTTCCCCGCGGTCGTGACGACGGTGACCGCCTTGTATTGATCGGAGACCACCTTGCCCGGCTCGACGAGCGCCTCGGCGAGTTCCTTGTGGCCGAACCGGCCCGCGAGGTTCGTCAGGTCCGGCCCGGTCGCGCCCCCTTCGCCGTCGAAGCGGTGGCAGACGACGCAGCGGGCGGCGGCGTAGGTCCGCTTGCCGCGCGCGAAGTCGCGCCCCTGGAGTCCGCCGGACGCGCGGGCGACGATCTCGTCGATGGTCCAGTCGCGGCCGGGGCCTTCGGGCTTGGGAAGCTCGGCGGGGGGCGCGTGGGCGACGACCGTCGATTCGACCGCCTTCCGCTCCGCCTCGGACATGTTGGCGAGCGCGTCCTTGCGGATGTTCTTGATGAATCCCTGATAGCTCGAGCCGCCGCTGCGCGTGAGGGCCGATTCGAACCACTGGAAATACTCGCGGCGCTGCTCGAGCGTCCAACCGTACCGCACGTTGCGGAGGGCGAAGGCGAGGTCGATCTTCTGGATCTCGGGTTGATTGGCGAGCACCTTCGCGATCGTCCCGCCGTAGCTCGCGTTGCGGGCCAGCAGCGCGCTCATTTCCGCCGGCGTCTGTTCGTGTTCCTTCCGCATCAGATCGAGCGTCTTCGAGACGACTGTGGGGGAATCGAGGAACACCAGCAATTGCAGCAGTTCGCGATTGACGGCATGCTCGTCGGCGGGATAGTGCGCGTCGAGCCGCGCGACGATCTCCGCGGCGGTTTTCGCATCCGGCCGCCCCATGCGGATCAGCACGAGTTGATGCGCGCGGAGCAAATCGAGCTTGCCGCGCATGTCGAGGCCGGCGAGATCGAAGGAGCCGAGCGCGGCAAGGATCCGCGGCTGAAGCTGCTTGTCCCCCTGGCGCGCGAGTGCGACCATCGCCTGAATCAATACGTCGGAATTCCGCGGTCGGCTACGATAGTGGCGCGCGCTGCGCAGCGCGCGCTCCTGCCAGTGCGCCGGATCGCGGTGCTCGAGCGCCAAGCGGGCGGCGCAGCGGATGAAGCGGTCCTCGTGCGCGAGATGCGGCCACAGGAACTCGACCGCCGCCCGATCGTCGCCGCCCGGCCGGTGCAGCGCTTCGAGCTTCCGCCGCAGTGCGCGGAGATCGGAACTCCGCGGATCACCGTATTCGACCTTCGCCGTCGGTTCCTTCCCCACGTACCGCACGCGGTACAGCTCCGACTGCACGCCGCGGCCCCCCACCGTGAAGTACATCGCCCCGTCCGGGCCGATCGCGACGTCGGTCAACGGCAGCGGCGTGCGCGACAGGAATTCCTCCTTGGTCGCCTTGTAAGTCGCCCCCGCCGGTTCGAGGTGCAGCGCGTAGATCGTGCCGAAGGTCCAGTCGAGGATGTACAGCGCCTGCTGGTACTTCGCCGGGAAGTTCGCGCCATAACCGAACTCGACGCCGACGGGCGAGCCGGGGCCGATGTCGAGCAGCGGCGGCAGACTGTCGACGTAGTACGCCGGCCATTTGCCGGTCCCGCTCCGCCAGCCGAACTCGCTGCCGCTCACGGCATGCGTGACGCGCGTGGGCCGATACCACGGCATGCCCATGTCCCACTCCATGTCGGAGTCGTAACTGAACAGTTCGCCGTCGGCGTTGAAGGCCATGTCGTAGGCGTTGCGGTAGCCGGAGCTGACGATCTCCCACGTTTTCCCCTCGGGATCGGTCTTGGCGATCCAGCCGCCGGGGGCGAGGATGCCGGCCGCGTGCCCGTTGGCGTCCCACTGGCGCGGCAGCAGCAGGTCTTCCCCCCAGTTCCGGGGAAGCCGCGAGGCGTCGAACTTCTCCGGCGGCTTCGTGTGATTGCCGCACACGACGTACAGGGACTTGCCGTCTGGCGACAGCCGCACGGCGTGCGGCCCGTGCTCTCCGCCCCCCTGGAACCGCTTGAGCAGCGTGATCTCGTCGTACTGATCGTCGCCGTTCGTGTCGCGGGCGCGGTAGAAGCCACTCCCCGGCCCGCCGTTCACCGACAGGTACAACGCACCGAAGGCATGGACCATTCCCTGCGCGGCGGTGATCTTCGCGTCGAGCGGCTCGACGCGCGTCGGCTCGCCGCTGCCGGGCGCCGGAGGCGTGACGCGAAACAGTCCCTTCTGCTCCTGGTCGCTGGCGATGAGCCGCCCCTTGTCGTCGAACGCGATCGCGACCCACGAGCCTTGCGACTCCTTCGGCACCGTGTAGAGCAGCTCGACCTCGAAACCGGGAAGCGTCTCGAACACGTTGCGCGACGTGTCGGGGGCGGGGCGGCTGAAGGCGTTCGCGAACACGTTGCCCCACGGGCCGCTCCCCATCGGGCCGAGCGCGCGGATGGGATCCCACTTTTCGGCGTCTTTTTTCTCCGCCGCCTGCCAAGTCTTGTCGGTGACGACGTACTTCTTGCTGCCGTCCTCCAGCGTGAGCACGAGTTTCAAGGAGAAACCGGCGGGGCCGCCTTCGTTGACCGCTTCGACGAGCAACTCGTTCTTCTCCTTTTCGAGGACCCGGGAGACGTCGGCCTGGACCGGCTGCTGCCATTCGGAACCGGTCGCGACCTGTTTCCCGTTGAGGAAGACGGTCATCCGGTTGTCGCCCGTGGCGAGCAGCCTCCCGGATTTCGCTCCGCCGGCGAACTCCGTCCGCAGGAAGTAGTTCCGCCCGTCCTCCGCGCCCCAGATCCACTGCGGGACCGCTTCCGCGGCGAACTCGCGGCGAAGCGCTTCGCGGGCCGCGTCGGCGGAAGTCGCCCGGGGCGCTTCCGCGGAGGCCCGCGGCGTTTCCTCGCCGCGGGCGCGAGACGGGGCGACTGTCGGTTGCTGGGTGGAAAGCTGCGCGAGGGCGGCGGTCCCCGCGACGGCGATCGACAACGAACACACGGCGACTGCGGCGCGCAGCGACCCGCGGCGCGTGCGGAAGCGAAACCGATTCATGCCGAAGCTCCCCTGCGGGTGGCCGACTGCGCCAGAGTGAATGCCGGCGGAATCCGTCCTTTGTCGGGGAAACGCCCCCCGCGGTCAAGCGACGGAAGCCGCGCCGCGAATCATTCGGCGGTCGTTGACCGCCGGCTATCACACCTCCAGCCCCATCATCCGCATCAGCTCGAGCGCGTTGCTGCGGCGGACGACTCCCGGCCGGAGGCGGTAGTCGAACGTCATCCGCCCCCCTTCAAGGTGGTCCTCGAAGTGAACGTTCGCCGCCCGCGCGCCCAGCGATTCGACGATGTCGGTGAGCGCCAGGTCGTGCGTGGTGACGAGGCCGAAGGCGTCCGCCGCGAGCAACCGGCGGATGATCCCCTCCGCCCCGATCCGCCGGTCGTGCGAGTTCGTCCCCTGCAGGATCTCGTCGAGCAGGAACAACAGCGGCGACTCGCCCTCCGTCAGCTCGACGATCGACTTCAACCGCCCCAGCACCGCGTAAAACAGCGACGTCCCCTCCTGGAGCGAATCGTGGATTCGCATCGCCGTCCCGACTTGCAGCGGTGTCAGCGCCAGCCGCTTCGCCCGCACCGGCGCGCCGGCGAGCGCGAGGACGGCATTGCTCCCCACCGTGCGCAGCAGCGTGCTCTTGCCCGACATGTTCGACCCGCTGACGAGCAGAAGCTGCAAGGCCTCGCCGAGCGCCACGTCGTTCGGCACGCACTCCTCCGCGGGGAGCAGCGGATGCCCGAGCGCCTCGCCGTCGAACCGCCGCGGGCCTTCCAGGATCTCGGGGAACGGGTCGCCGGGGCGTTCGCAGGCGTAGCCCGCCAGCGACGACAGGGCCTCGAACTCGCCGGCCGCTTCGAGCCACGCGACGATCCGCCCCCCGCACCGCGCCCGCCACCGCTCGACCGCGTGCAGAAAGTGCACCGGCAGACACAGCACGAACGCCAGCGGCGCGAAGAACTGGTTCTGCAGGCTGTTGTTCAGGTTCTCGACGAGCGCGTGCAGCCGCGCGATGTGCCGCGACGGCGGTCTGCCCTCCGCGTCGAGCCGCGCGCGGATCCGCGCCAGCGCCGGCGAGTCGAACCGCTCGCGCTCGATCAGCGCGAGCACTTGGGCGAGGATCGCCAGCCCCGACGCCGCTTCGTCCACCGATTTCGCGCTCTCCTTGAGCCGCCGCCCGTAGCGGAACAGGAACAAAGTTTCGACGAACAGCACCGCGACGAGCGGGGCGGGCCCGGCATCGAGAAAACTCCACGCCAGGATCGCCCCGACCGCCGCGACCGCCAGGACCGCCGCCAGCGCCCGTTGCCTTGCGGAGATCGGCCGCGCCGCCCCGCGGGACCAGGCGGCGAGACGGTTCTGGTCGAGGTCGTCGTGGACCTCCGCATCGAGCAGCGCGAGCTCTTCCCGGAGATCGAGCCGGTCGCGCAGCTCCGCGATCGACCGTTGCCTCGCGCGGATCGTCTCGGCATCCGCCGGTCTCGACAACCAGCCGGCGAGGGCGTCTTCCCCGAGCCGCGTCCGCGCCCGGCAGATCAACTGGAACAGCGAGCCGTGGCCGAAGATGTCGAGGTCGTCGGCGTAGGGATGATGGGGGTCGCGGTAGCGTTCGCCCGTCGCCCCGGTCCCGGCCCAGCGGTGCTCGAGGCGGGCGAGCGACGTTTCCCAGTAGGCGACGGCCCGGCGCGACCGCGCGAGCCGGTCCTCGACCCGGACGTGGACGATCATCAGCGCGATGAAAACGGCGGCGGGGAGGAGCGCCCAGGCGGGCGAAACCGCCAGCGTGCCGCTCGCCGTCAACACGAGGACAGTCACGCCGGCGACGAACACGATCCCGCGGGCGAGCGCGATGCGGTCGTCGAGCCGCGCGTCCCGCTCCGCGAGAGCGCGGCGCTCGTCCAGCCGCCGCCGATACTCGTCCCGCGGTGCCGAAGAAAGGGCGTCCATGCTTCCATGTTCGTGCGAGAGAACCAGCGACCGTGGCGATCCATTTCTACCCGAAACGGCGGCCGGGGAACAGCCGGCGGGAAACTTCCCGCCGGCGGATCCGCGCGCAGCGGAAGACAGCGCTCGATTTCGTCACTTACTACTTCCGAGTTTGCGACGGCGCGTCATGCCCGCGAAGGCGGGCATCCAGCGGCGGCGCGGAAGACGGGCTGGATTCCCGCCCCCGCCGTCGCTGGGGGCAGGCACTGCGCGGGAATGACGGAGTCGCATTCTTGGAACAACTGTCGCTTCCGTGGTATGATGGCCACTCGTTCTACCGGTCGTTCCCGCGGTTCGGAAGGAGTGCGTCGTGTCGCAGCTTCCTGCTCTCGCGCTCACGCCCGAAGCGGAAGAGCTTCAGCGCAAGCGGTCCGAACTCGCGCAGATCGAAGTCGCGCTGTCGGAAGGCGAGTTGGAACTGACGACGCTCCGCGCGGAGCTGGCGGCGTTCGAGCGGCGGTATCTCGAACTCGTCGGCCGCCGCTACGCGGAACTCGACCGCCTCGAAGCGCAGATCGCGGAACTTCTCGCCCGCCGGGACCCCGGCGACGATGCGGCGCAGTCGGCCGCGCGCGAGGCGCGGGCACGGGCGCACGCCTCGGCGGAAGCGGCGGGAACCCCGGACCACGAACCGGCCGAACGCGACTTCCGGCCGTCGGAAAGCCTGAAACGCCTCTACAAGCAGGCGGCGGTCCTGATGCACCCGGACCTCGCCACCGACCCGGCCGCCAAGGCGCGCCGGCACCGCTTCATGTCGGAACTGAACAATGCGTATTCGGACGGCGACGAAGATCGGATCCGCGAACTGTTGCGGGAATGGCACTCGCACCCGGAGAACGTCGAAGGGGACGGCATCGCCGCGGACCTCGTCCGCGTCATCCGCCAGATCGCCCAAATCCGCACCCGCCTCGACGCGATCGCGAGAGAACAGCAAGAGACTCGCGAGAGCGACCTGTTCCGGCTGAAGGCCCGCGTCGATGAAGCCACACGCGACGATCGCGACCTCTTGCAGGAAATGGCCGAGCGCGTGCAGATGGGTATCGATTCCGCCCGCACGCGCCTCACGCGGCTAACTGGGATGGCGAAAACATGAACGATCGTCCCGAATCGAACGACAGCCAACTCGCGCGACAGGCGGAATGCGGCATCGCTCGCCGATCCGCGACACTCATCGCGCGCGGGCTGGCAGACGTCGAGCGGCCAGTGAAGGACATTCTCGCGGCAATCCTCGACGGCGATCTCCATGCGGTGCAAGAAATCTTACGCCGAGATATCGCCAGCGTGGAGGAAGCCTGCGACCACCCGGACTACATCGTCGGGTTGCGACCACTCCATTTCGTCGCTCTTTCCAATTCCGTTGCGATCGGCGCAAGGGCTGAGATGACGAAGTTGCTTCTCGCCGCGGGTGCCGACGTCAATTCGCGAGATTCAGAAGGCGCGACTCCTTTACACTACGTCGATGAACCGTCGATTTGTGAGTTGCTGATTTCAGGGGGCGCCGATGTGAACGCGCGGGACAATGCGGGGGCGACTCCCCTGCATCGCGCGGCTGAATACCCGACCACAATTCATGCTCCCACGTTTGGCCCTTTTGAACAAGTAGTCGGCATACTTGTCGCAGCGGACCCCGCGATCAACGCGCAGCAATCAGACGGCCAGACCGCATTGCATCGCGCGGCGCATTGGGGATCGCTCCCGATCGTGAAGTCCTTGTTGTCGGCAGGTGCCGCTCTCACGATTCGTGACAACGATGGGCGAACGCCGTACGATGTAGCCGTCAAACGTGCCGATCGCAAAGCCTGGAACTGGTGGCCGCAGGAGGTCGGCAACCGCTTTCGGCTCGCGTGTCTCGAAGTCGCTTTATTCTTGAAGGAGCGAGCCGATGTGGCTCCATAACGACGAGCGTCGCCTGCTGAGTGGCTACTATGCACTCGTGCAAGACGTGGATGAGGAGAAGGCGTATGAGATTTCATCGCTGCAACCGCTTCTCACGAAAGCATGCCAGTACGCCTCGATCCGCGAGTACGGCCCCTCAGCGAGCGGGGACGAAAGCGCCTCCATCAATGACCAGGCACTGAGCTCGCATCTCAAAGCGTATATTGATGAGCGCGCTCGAATTCGGCGTGCGAATCGGATCCTTGAAGCGCGCGGTCTCATCAAGTCCCGCGACTATCAACATGTCGGCGACGTGATTCTGATTTCTCTGACGACCGACGGATACGATCTTGGACGGAAGTATTCGAGTTGGTGGGCGCGCTCCGGGCTGTGGTTTGAGGAATATAGGAATCATTGGTTCTGGCTCATCATTGCCTTTTTCGGCGGGATTCTCGGTGCCCTCCTTGTTGAGATCGCAACAAAGCTTCTATTGAGGCAATGAGTTGATCGACCGGGCGGGTTTTATTGCAGTCGGGTGGGCTGTGCCCACCAAAGCGGCAGGGAGAGCGTGTCCGCAGCGCTGGCGGGCACAGCCCACCCACACAGGCTCAACGAAGACCGAGCGCTGATTTCAAGCCAGCGTCGATTCGTTGCATCGTATGGGCGGAGAGGGAGCCGATCGCGCGCGTGATGTCGCGCTGAGCGATCGTCGCGAGATTGGAGCAATTCACCGCCGACGGGAGGCGCAGGCCGGAGCGAGACCAGTCCGGATGGGCGCCGTCGATCAGGTGTTGCGTCGCCTCGGAGGCGCGACTCGTATTGGTCGTGAGTTGGACGACGATTGTATTCTTCATCCGTGCATTGTCACGATCGTTCTGCACGACGAGCGCCGGGCGGATCTGCGCCGCAGGCGCGGTGGGCGTGAAATCGACGATCACGACGTCTCCGCGGCGAAACGCACCGGCCATCATGCGTCATCCCGATACACGTCGTAATCGCCGGGACGGTCCTCACTGTCCCATGCACGCAGCACGGCGGGATAGGCCGGGCGGGGGTCGTCCTGGTCCACGCCGTTCAGCATCTTCTGCGAGGTTTCGGAGACGTCCCAGCGCACGACGGCGCAATCGAGTCCGTCGATCGTGACGCGGACGCACTCCCCCTTCTCAACCGCCTCGTGTTGTTCGCGCGTCAATTCCATGAGGTACCCCCTCTCCGGCTGCTCAACGCCCGTCGCTCCGCCGGGAGATCGACCACGAATCCCAGCGTCCGTTTCATCATACCGATGACCGCTCGTTTTTCGAAAGAGAATCTCATGACGGCGACCGGACGCTCCGAGCGCCACTGGCTTGCCAGTGCGTTTCGGTCGAGGACGCGGTTTCGGTCGTTAATCGGGCATCGTGGAACCTTGTACTTTCCTTCGTGAGACGAACTTCATGGCGCGGCAATCGTCAGCGTCGTCTCCTTCCCCGGTTCGATGCGCACGTTTTCGACTGTCACCAGGCCGTTCTTGTCCGCGGCAACGGTCCCTGCGCCGCCGGCGGAATTCGTCCATGAGAACTTCTGCCCCGGTTTTGCTCGGAACTTCTGAAGGCGGCGGGGCGTGATGTCCACGGTCATCGTCGTCGTGCAGAGATCGTTGGAGAGCTTGACGGACCAGCGGCCCGGCTCGTCGACGACTTCGCTCCACCGGAAGCCGAGGTTGATCCCGCCTTCCATCTCGCCGTCCTTCGGGTCGCCGTTGCCGAGGTCGTCGTCGATCGAGCTGTTGGCGAAGGCCGGATAGCTCTGGTTCCTCGCGAACAGGTCGGCCGGGTAATACTTGGCGACCTGTTCCATCGGCTTCGAGCCGCTGCTGTGGTCGCCATCGTTCCAGGCGAACGCGAATCCGCGCCGCGCCTTCGTCATGGCCCGCACCATGTCGATCTGCTCCTGCCAGGTGGCGAAGCCGTCGCGGCGGCCGCAGCACCAGCCGAGGAACGGCAGGTCGCCCGGATGCTCCTCGGCGAACTTCACCATGTCCATGCGGTCGTAAAACGAGGTCTGGCCGTCGAACATCAGCGGGACGTCGTCCTTGACGAGCCGCTTGTCGGAAATCGACGGCAGGCCGCGTTGCCGCGTGCGGGGACGGTTGGGATACACGGCCGCGAAGATTTCCGGATGGCGGAACGCGAAGGTCGTGGAGCCCCAGGCCCCCATCGAGCCGCCGCCGGCGCTCACCCGTTCGGGATCGACGCCGTAGTTCTTGATCGTCCAGTCGATGATCCACAGCATTCGCCGCTCGGTGAAGTCGTAGGCCCGCGGCTCGGCGTGGTCCGCCCATTGCGGCACGCAGTAGTAGCCGAACCAATAGGTCTCCTTCGCCCCGGCCCCCTTGCCGCTGGGGTGCTCGATGGCGTCGCGACTGTTGAGGTGCAGCCGGTTTCCCGTGGGATAACGGCGTTCGTGGACGGTGAAGTAGCCGGGAAGTCCCTCGCGGTATCCCATTTTTTTCGTGGCGAAGTAATAGTACAAGTCGCCGTGATCGTGCGGGCCGCCCCCCTGTCCCTGGCTGGCGTGCAAATCGACCGAGAGCGGCAATCCCTTGGCGCCGGTGACCGACGTGAGGTTCGCATAGCGCCCGCGGTCCTTCCCATCCCCCAGCTTCAGCGGCGTGAGCGGGGCGACTTCCTCGTTCACCGCCTCCGTCGTCGCGCTCTCTCTCGGGACGACCTTCGTGACCGGGTTCCCGTCGAGATCGGTCGCGACGACGGCGTAATACGCCTTCCCCGGCTCGACCGCGGTGTGTACGGCCAGCCCACTCCAGCGCGGCAGCGGCTCGCCCCCTTCCTCGATGATCGCCAGCGGCACGTCGGCCGCGATGCGCTTCGATTCGCCGAATGCGTACCCGAACCGCGCCGCCGAGTTGTTGACGATCCCCCGCCCGACCAGTTCGGCGCGGTCGAAGTTCGCATCGGTGATCGGCCCGGTCGATCGCCGGATGACGTAGCGGTAGTCCTTCCCCGCCTCGCCTTCCGCCACGTCCTTCCAGGTAACGAACGTCTGCCCGTGGCGATGCTCCGCCCGGATCGACGTGACGGAAATTTCCGCGGCCGACAGTGCGCACGGGAAGCAGAACATCAGCACCGCGCACGTCGAGCACGCGGGACGGCGAAACGACTTCCGCATCATTTCGGATCTCCGGTCGAGTGACTTGCGGCGGGTCGAGGCTTGAGCGCCCAAACGGTGGTCGCGGACTGTCCGCCGGTCCTTCCCGTGACGAGCAGCACGCAATCGTGCCGCGGGTCGTATTCCATCGTGTAGTTCATCCCGCACCCGAAGGGAAGCGTCGCGGTCTCGATCCGCTCCCAGCGATCGCTCGCGAGGTCGTACAGCCAGTCGCAGTAGGGTGGGACAACTTGCAGCCGCGGGCGCCATGTCCATCGAATCGGCGAGTTCGTTCGACCCCGAAGGGGCGGTCGAGTGCCCACCGCATTACGATAGAGCAACCATTTTGCGCGTCCGGCCGATCGGGGGCGCGGCGCGCTCCCTCACGGTCGCGGCTCAACGATTCCGCACTCCGCACTCCACGTTCCGCACTCGCCTCACGCCGTCGGCTGCGCCAGTTCGTCGCGGACCTTTTCCAGAAGCGCCTTGGTGAGCTTGACCCCTTCGACCTCGGGGTGCTTGCTCCCCTCGTACTCGATGCCGACGTAATCGTGATAGCCGGCGTCGACGACGATCTTCATCATCCTGCGGTAATCGGTGCGGGTCTCGTTGCCGTTCGCGTCGAACTCGTGCGACTTGGCGCTCACGAGCTTGGCGTAGGGCATCAGCTCCTTGGTCCCCTGGTAGCGGTCGTAGCTCTCGAAGTTGCCGAAGTCGGGGAGCGTGCCGCAGTTCTTGAGGCCGACCTGGTCCATCACGGCGGCGAGCCATTTGCCGTTGGACGAGAGGCCGCCGTGGTTCTCGACGATCACCCCCATCTCGTGCCCGGCCGCCCATTCGGAGAGCTTGCGGAGGCCGTCGACGGCGAGATTCAACTGCTCCTCGTAGCTCCCCTTGGAGCGGGCGTTGACGCGGATGGAATGGCAGCCGAGCTGCTTGGCGGCCTCGACCCACTTCTTGTGGCGGTCGACCGCCTCGTTCCGCTTCGCCTCGTCGGGATCGCCGAGGTTCCCTTCGCCGTCGATGAGGATCACGGTCGCCTTCACGCCGGCGTCGTCGGCCCGCTTCCGCATGTCGCCGATGTAGTTCGCATCCTTCGCCTTGTCGCCGAAGGGGCCGTTCCAGTACTCGACGGCGTCGATCTCGAAGGTCTTCTTGACGAAGGCGGGATAGTCGAGCGGGTCGAGCTCTTTCTTGGCGATCATCCGGTGCAGCGAGTATTCGGTGCAGGAGATCTTGTAGAGGAGTTTCTTCTCGCCGGCGGCCCGCGCGAACCCCCGGGGGAGCGCGATGAGCGCCGTCGCGGCGGCGGCCGATGCGGAAACCTTCAGGAACTCGCGGCGGGTCTGCGGCTGGTGCATGGCGTGGTCCTCTCGAGGGGAAGACGGAGCGGTTCGGCTAAGCGCGGGCGATTATACGACCGGTCTGCCGGAATGACCAATCACCGCAATCTCGCCCCCCGCTCTGCGGGGAAGCGAGGACTGAAGGCCGGCCGCCGCAAAGTGCGCCGGGTACGCGGGTCGCATGGCCGCCCGGGGGCGGGGGGCCTAGAATCAGAGCATGCTCTCGCATGCCGACATCGTCGCCGCGCTCGAGGCGGAGGACGCCTTTCCCGAGGGAGGCCCCGTCGAGCGGCGGGAGTCGCATATTTCGGTGGTGTTCCTGACGCGGGACCGCGCCTGGAAGCTGCTCAAGCCGGTCCAGTTCGATTTCCTCGACTTCTCGACGCGGGAAGCGCGGTACGTCGTGTGCTGGAACGAGCTGCTGCTCAACCGCCGGCTGGCCCCCGACGTGTACCTCGACGTCGTCCCGGTGACGGATGACGGCGGACGAGCGCGGGTGGGTGGTCTAGGGATTCCGATCGACTGGCTGATCGTCATGCGCCGCCTGCCGGAAGCGGGGACGCTCCAAGCCCGGATCGAGGCGGGGAGGGCGCGCCAAGCGGACATCGACCGCGTGCTTGACGTGCTGGCGCCGTTCTTCGCCGCCGCGCCGACGGACGCCGCGATCGCCGCGAACGGGCGGCCGGAGGCGGTCCACCGCAACGCTTCCGAAAACTTCGCCGTGCTCGCGGCGCATGCGGACGGCGGTTCCCTCTCCGCGGAGCGGGTGGCGCGGCTGCGGTCGATGCAACTCCAATTCATCGCCGAGCGGGAGGCATTGTTCGAAGCGCGGATCGCCGCGGGGCGGGTCCGCGAGGGGCACGGCGACCTGAAGCCCGAGCACTGCTACGTTTCGGACGGGAACGTGGCGATCGTGGACGGCGTCGGCTTCAGCAAGCGGTTGCGGTGCGTGGACACGCTGGACGAGATTTCCTTTCTCGCGGTCGATCTGGCGGTGCTCGGCCGCGAGGACCTGGCCGAACATCTGCGGGACGAGTACCGCCGGCGAACGGGCGACGATGCGCCGCCCGAGCTGGCGGCGTTCTTCGAATCCTACCGGCTGGCGGTGCGGGCCAAGGTCGCGTGCCTCTCGGCCGGCGGGCGATCGGCAGACGAGCGGGCCGAACTGCTCCGCGACGCGGCGCAGTGCGTGGACGAGGCGCTCGCCCGCCTCGGGCCGCATCACGCGCCGCGGCTGATCGCGGTGTTCGGGTTGAGCGGGACCGGCAAATCGACGGTCGCGGGCGCGCTGGCGGAGCGGATCGGCGCGGCGCGGTTGTGTTCCGACGAAGTCCGCAAGGAGATCCACGGCCTTGCCGCACGCGAACGGGGAACGGCGGAGCTGTACTCCGCCGCGGCGAACGAGCGAACTTACGCGGCCTTGTTCGACCGCGCCGCCGACCGGTTGCAGAGTGGAATCAGCGTGATCGTCGATGCGACGTTCCGTCGCCGCCGCGATCGGGAGCGGCTGTGCGCGGTCGCCGCCGCCGCCGGCGTGACGCCGCTGTTCGTGGAGTGCCGCTGTCCGCCGGCGGTCGCGCGGCGGCGGATCGCAGCGCGGGGAGCGCAGGGGCGGGACGCCAGCGACGCGGACGTGGCGGTGTACGAGTCGCAGGCGCGACGGTACGAGCCGCCTGGGGAAATTCCCGTGGAGAACCTCCTGAGCATCGACACCGACGGTCCGCTGGAGGATTCGATTCGCCCGATTGTCAGTCGGCTGGCGGTCGTGTAACCTTCCGCAAGCCCACGCCCTTCGCGGACTCAGGACGTGCCACCCCGGAACCGCAATCGAAAGCGCGACATGGAAGCCCCTCCGCCGGGAGACCGGCCCGAAACCCCGCCCGGCCCGCCGAAGAAGCCGCCCGGCCTGCCGCGCCGCGGCCGCCGGGCCGGCGCGCCGGACGACGAGCCGCCCCGGGCCTCGTTCACCGGGCCGTGGCTGCTGTTGTTGGTCCTGCTCGTGATCCTGCTCGTGTTTTATTTCAAGCCGGGCGCCGAAAAGGGGACGCGCGTCAAATACTCCACGTTCCTGAATCAGCTCGCAGACGACAACGTCGCCGAGGCGAAATGGGTCGGCACGAGCACCCTCACGGGAAAGTGGACGACGGTCCCGCCGGAGAGCGCCGGGGAGGAAGGGGAGAAGTTCAGCGAGGAGTTCCACCTGGAAGTCCCTCCCGGCGCCAACGTCGCGCTGAACGACTTGCTCACCGAAAAGGTCGCGGACTATGACGCCGAAGTCGGTTCCCCCGGCCTCGGCACGCAGTTTCTGTTCTGGATGATCGGGCCGCTGCTGCTGATCGGCTTCTTCTGGTACATGATGCGTCGCTCGGCGGATCCGCTTGGCAGCGGGATGATGGGGAACTTCATCCGCAGCCCGGCGCGCAAATTCCGGGCGAACGAACATCCGACGACCTTCAACGACGTGGCGGCGATGGAGCAGGCCAAGTCGGAGCTCCAGGAGATCGTCGAGTTCCTCAAGAACCCCGGCAGGTTCCAGAAGCTGGGCGCGACGATCCCCAAGGGGGTGCTGCTCGTCGGCCCTCCCGGCACCGGGAAGACGCTCCTCGCCCGCGCCACCGCGGGAGAGGCGGGCGTCCCCTTTTACTCGATCAGCGGGTCGGAGTTCATCCAGATGTTCGTCGGCGTCGGCGCCAGCCGCGTCCGCGACCTGTTCCGCACCGCCAAGGAAAACGCCCCCTGCATCCTGTTCATCGACGAGATCGACGCCGTCGGCCGCATCCGCGGCGCGGGACTGGGGGGCGGGCACGACGAGCGCGAGCAGACGCTGAACCAGATCCTCAGCGAGATGGACGGCTTCACCCCCACCGAAACGGTGATCGTCCTTGCCGCCACGAACCGGCCCGACGTCCTCGACCCGGCCCTGCTCCGCCCCGGGCGGTTCGACCGCCACGTCACCATCGACCGCCCCAGCCGCGAGGGGCGGCTCGGCATCCTCAAGGTCCATTGCCGCAAGGTCCCGCTGGGGGACGACGTGGATCTCGCGGTGATCGCGGCGGGGACGATCGGGTTCTCCGGGGCGGACCTGCGGAACCTGGTGAACGAGGCGGCGATCAACGCCACCCGCCACGACCGCACGATGGTGATCAAGGAGGACTTCGACGTCGCCTTCGACCGGATCAGCATGGGGACGAAACGCGAGGAAGTCCTCAACGAGCACGAGCGGCGGATGACCGCCTATCACGAGGCGGGGCACGCCTTGCTCGCCTGGCTGCTTCCCGACACCGATCCCTTGCATAAGGTGTCCATCATCCCCCGCGGACAGGCGCTGGGCGTCACCCAGCTCTTGCCCGAGGAGGAGCGGCACCACATCGGCGAGAAGCGGCTGCACGCCTGGCTGACGCTCATCATGGGGGGCCGGGCCTCCGAGAAGCTCGTCTTCGACGAGTTCTCCGCCGGGGCCGAGGACGACCTCAAGAAGGCGACGCAGCTCGCGCGGCGGATGGTCGCCCACTGGGGGATGAGCGAAGTCGTCGGCCCGGTCGCCTTCCGGCACGCCGAGGAGCACCCGTTCCTCGGCCGCGAGATCCACGAGCAACGCGAGTTCAGCGACAAGACGGCCCGAATCATCGACCAGGAAGTCCACCGCATCCTGAGCGGCGCCTTCGACAACGCCACGAAGATTCTCGATGAGAACCGCGACAAGCTCGACCAACTCTCGGAGGCTTTGCTCGAAGGGGAAACCCTCGACAGCGCGGACGTGACGAAAGTGATCGGCCCCCCCGTCGGCGGCCGCGGCGGGGCGCATCTCCCTCAGCCGATCGTCTGAACCTCGCTGGTGGGCCCCGTTCCGCCGGAACGGACCTGCCGCGATCAGGCCGAGGGCAGCACCGGGCCCGCGACCGGCGCCGGCCCCGCCTCGCGGGGCGGATCGCGGGGGAAAGCCGCCGCCAGGCCCGCGACGGCGATCGCCGCCACGATCGCGCCGGAGAACCAGATGCCGGGCCAGTCGCGGACGACCTCGACGAGCTCGTCGTCGCGCTCGACCTGGACCGTCGCCAGTCCCGCGGTCGACTCGATCCCGTACCGCGCGCGGAGGGTCGGCGCATCGGGGTCGGACGAGAAGACCTCACCCACCCCTCCGCTGAGCAAGCCGCCGATGACGAACCCGCTCCCCAGCACGAACACGCCGTACAGGTTCTGCATGCTCCCCCGCGCGTCGCGGGGCGCGACGCGGTCCACGTACATGAACGCCACCGCGATGAAGCAGCCGAAGCACAACCCGTGCAGCGCCTCGCCGATCCCCACGATCGTCATCACCGCCGGAAACGGGCCCTCCCACGCCGCGGCGCCGCCGAGGATCACGCAGCGGGCGAAGTACGCGAACGCCCCCAGCAGGAGCACCTTCTTGAAGCCGAAGTTCCGCAGCGCCGCGGCCAGCGCGAGCATCACCACGATCTCGAAGATCTGGCCGATCGAGGCGATCCGCTGCTCCCAGGCGTCTCCCACGCCGCCGCGGCGGAGCATCGACACCAGGTACGGGCTGTTCCACGTGAAGAAGAACTGGTGCGCCATCGCCACCACGAAGCTGACCAGCACCAGCGTGCGGAAGCTCGGCAGCCGCATCAGGCCCACCACCTTGCCGGGCGCGAGGTCGGTCGCTTCGCGGCGCGGCGGCGGCGTCGCGGGGAGCGTCAGGCAGTAGGCCGCCATGACCAGGCTGCCGATCCCCGAGACGAGCAGGATCACCCCGCGGGCCGTGTCGAGCGCGTCTCCCTTCAGTCCCTGCAACAGCCACAACTCGATGATCCACGCCGGGACGATGAAGCCCAGCGTCCCCCACACGCGCACGGCGGGGAACTCCGCGTCCCGGTCGCGGAGGTGCTGGAACGCGAGCGAGTTGGTGAGCATGATCGAGGGGACGTACAGCGTCGAATAGACCGTCGCCACGAGCAGCACCGCCCAGAACCCGGAGAGCAGGTAGAGCGCGAGCATCAGCAGCCCGCACGCGAAATGGAACGCCGCGAGCACGCGGTCCGTCGCCAGGTGCCGGTCCACGAGCTGCCCCACGAACAGCGGCGCCAACAGCGGCCCCAGCGCGAGCGCCGAGTTGAAGTAACCGACTCGCGCGGCGTCGAACTTCAGCGTGTTCTGCACGTAAGCCGAGATGACCGGCAGATACGCCCCCTGGACGAAGTATTGCAGGAACATCATCGCGTACAGCCGCGCCTTCAAGGGGCGCGGAGTGCGCTCCGGCCGATGGACGACGCCGGTCGGAGCGGTGAGTCGGTCGGCCATCGTCGGTCCCCGCGGGTGATTGAAAGGCGGACGCCCTCGTCGAGCCGCGCCATTCTGCCCGGATCGCGCCCGAGGAATCAACCCGCGGCGCACGTTGGAGTACAGCCTTCAGGCTGTTGTCCCGCCATCGGATTACAGCCTTCAGGCTGTTGCGCGCGGCAGCCGTTTCAATGATCGGGCAGGCTGAAGCCTGTACTCCAGCCACCCGCCGGAACCTGGAACTCGGAACTTGGAACTCCAGTCATTACAATGATCGCCGGCGCAGAATGTCCAGTCGATCCGCCCGCGCCGTCCCCCTGCCGGAACCCGCCTCATGCACCGGAAATCGCTCCCCTTCGTCCTGGCCCTCCTGCTCGCTTGCGGTTTCGCGGCGCCGTCGCCCGCCGCCGACCTCGACGAGTTCCGCATCAAGCGGGAACAGGTCTTCGAGTTCGCGCGCCCCCCCGCCGTGACGCGCCACGGCGACGACTTCACGATCTCCTTCGAATCGAAGGGGCTGTGCGACGTGACCGTCGTCATCGAGGACGCGCGGGGGGAGATCGTCCGCCACCTGGCGAGCGGCGTCCTCGGCGACAACGCCCCGCCCCCCTTCGCGAAAGACAGCCGGGCGCAATCCATCGTGTGGGACAGCAAGGACGACGCCGGCCGCTACGTCGACACCGCGGACCAGTGCCGCGTCCGCGTTTCGCTGGGCCTCAAGCCGCAATACGAGAAAAGCCACTTCTGGAGCCCGCACAAGCGGATCTCGAACATCGCCCCGATCGTCAGTGCCGCCCCGGAAGGCGTGTACGTGTTCGAGGGGCAGGGGGTCGATCATCTCCGCCTGTTCGACCACGAGGGGGAATACGTCCGCACCATCCATCCCTTCCCCGCCGACAAGATCGACGAGGTGATCGGCCTGCAGCGGCACATCTTCCCGCAGGACGGTCAATCCCTCCCGCTGAAGATCGGCTACACGCAGGCCACGCTCCTCTCCTCCGGCTCGAGCGGCGCTCCGCCCGACACCGAAGGGCACATGGGGGGCTACGGCGCCTCGGCGATGGCCGTCCACGACGGCAAGATCGCGCTCGCGTTCCACTCGCTGAACCGCCTCGCGAGCGACGGCTCTTCCGGCGGCCTGCCGATCCAGGGGCCGAAGACCTCCTTCGAGGTCGAGAACCGCCGCTTCGCCCGCAGCACGCCGCGCGTCGTCGGCCCGACGAGCATCTGCTTCAGCCCCGACGGCAAGTGGCTGTACCTCACCGGCTTCATCTGGAAGTCCGATTTCTGGGTGACCGACGGGGATTGCTTCCATTGCGTGATGCGGATGGAGTACGCCAAGCAGGACGAGCCGCAGCTCTTCCTCGGCGAGTTCAAGAGCGGCGACGAAGGGCACGGCTCGGACGACAAGCGGTTCTGCGTGCCGACGTCCGTCGCCTGCGACAACGCGGGCCGCGTGTACGTTTCCGATTACGTCAACGCCCGCATTCAAGTCTTCTCGCCGGACGGGGAATACCTCAAGACGGTCCCCACGCCGCACCCCGTGAAGGTGATGCTCGACGAGAAGACGCAGGAAATCTGGTCGTTCTCCGCCGGCGCGATCGGGCCGACGCGGAAGATGCTCACCGACCGCAAGATCGACTTGCGCGAGATGCCGGCGACGGTCACGAAGCTCGGCACGTTCGATCAGCCGGCGAAGCCCGATCCCAAGCCGCTCCCCGTCGGCTATTCCGACGGCTCCGGCGGCTGGAGCGAGACCGGCGGGCAGACCTATCAGATCGCGCTCGACGGCCACGCCGCCGAGCCGACGCTGTGGGTCGTGGGCCGCAAGCCGACCGTCTCGGTCGCCGAATTGAACTGGTCCGGCGCGGACGCGGAGCGGTCGCGCAGCGGCTGGGAAGAGCGTGGCGTGCGGCTGGTCCGCCGCCGGGACGACAAGTGGGAGCTGGTCCGCGACTTCGGCCAGGACGCGAAAAAAGCGGTCGGGCGCGTCACGCCGCCCGATTTCTCGCGCCAGCGGCTGTACGTCAACCCGCGGAATCACAAGCTGTACGTGGTCGAGGACATGACCGGCTTCGGCAAGAGCTTCATGGAGTTGGTCGAGGTCGATCCCGAGACCGGCCAGCTCGCGTTCGTGCCGGTCCCCTTCGACGCGGAGGACATCGCCTTCGACCTCGAAGGGCTGGCGTATCTCCGCACCGACACGCTGGTGATGCGGTTCGATCCCGAGCGCAACTGGGCCGAAGTCCCATGGGACTACGGGGAAGAGCGCGACAGCGTGGGCTTCATCAGCAGCCGCGGCGGGGCGCGGACGAACGCCGTCTCGGCCCTGCCTACCCCGGGAGAGCGGCCGGTGTGGTGGCACGAAGTCGGCATGGCGGTTTCCGCCAGGGGGCACCTCGCGGTCGTGTGCAACATTCGGGCGACGGCCGCCGAGCGCAATCCCAAAGACAAGTACCTCGCCCCCCAGATCGGCAAGCCGTACACCCCGCACCAGTATCCGGGCCGCGCGGGCACCCGGGTGATTCACGTCTGGGACCGGCACGGCAAGCTGATCCACGAAGACGCCGTCCCCGGCCTTCCCGGCGGCGACGGCCTTGGCATCGACGAGCGCGACGGGCTGTACGTGATGGTTGCCGCGCCCCGCGTGATCGACGGCAAACCCTACTTCAATGGGAAGTCCGAAACGCTGATGAAGTTCCTCCCTGGCAAGGCCCGGTTCATCAGCGACACCGACCGCGCGCCGGTCGTGCTCGGCAAAGAGCAGAAGCCCGATCGCCATCCCGACGTGACCAAGTACGGCCTCGGCCCCACCTGGGCCGAAGGGGCCGAATGGAAGTACGGCGGCGTCGGCTACGGCGGACAAGGCGGTTCGTGCGTCTGCTGGCACGCCCGCTTTCAACTCGATCACCTCGGGCGGTCCTTCGTGCCGGAGCTTCTCCGCTTCAACGTCGCCGTTCTCGACAGCGCCGGCAACCTCATCGTGCGCGTGGGCCGTTACGGCAATGCGGACAGCGCCGGCCCCGACAGCCTCGTCCCGCTCGGGGGCGACGGCGTGGGGCTGTTCCACCCGGCCTACGTCGGCGTCGACACCGACCGCCGGCTGTTCATCCACGACGGCGGCAACGCCCGCATCGTCGCCGTGAAACTCGGCTACCACGCCAGCGAAACCGTGAAGCTCGCCTTGGACCGTGCCGAGTAGGTCCCGCCCGCCGGGCGGGACCTCGGCATACCAGCCCGAAGCGCGCGTCTTGATGTTGCGCAGTTTCAACCAATGTGGGACAATGTGGGAGAATTTGCCGGCGATGGAGCGGCTGGGGGCGACTCGCCGCCTTTGCGCGTCATGCCCGCGAAGGCGGGCATCCAGCGGCTGCGCGGACGGCGAACGCACTGGATTCCCGCCTTCGCGGGAATGACGGAATCGCCACTGACGAAATAGCGCAACATCAAAAAGCGCGAGCGAGGGTGATTGTTGTGCGTCCCTCGCTTGCGCGTCGGGCTAATGTAGCTGCATGGATAGTCCGAGGCGGGCCGAACCGGTTCGGTGGTCCTTGCAGGCCGGCCGCGCGGGACGGGATAATTCCCGTTCCGCCGTCGATCGCCCGCTCGATTTCGACTCTTTTCCACGGAAACCGGTTTCATGAACGCGCTCGACTACGCCCGCGAACTCGTCGCCTTCGACTCCACCAGCCGACACTCGAACCTGCCGGTCAGCGATTACGTCGAAGACGCCCTGAAGCGGATCGGCTTCGAGACCGAGCGGCTCGAGTTCGACGATCCCGACGGCGTCCGCAAGGCGAGCATCGTCGCCAAGAAAGGGAGCGGGACCGGCGGCCTCGCCTACTTCGGCCATACCGACGTCGTTCCCGCCGACCCCTGGTTCACCGACGAGCACGGGCCCTTCGACCCGACGGTGAAGGAGGGCCGGCTCTACGGCCGCGGCAGCTGCGACATGAAAGGCTCGATCGCCTGCATGCTCGCCGCCGCCGAGCGCGTCTCCCCGCTCGAATTGAAGCAACCGATCTACCTCACCTGCACCGCCGACGAGGAGGTCGGCTACCGCGGCGCGAGCGACGTCGCCGCGCGGAGCCGGTTGTTCCAGGAGATGGTCGCGGGGGGGAGCCGGGGGATCATCGGCGAGCCGACGCTGCTCGAAGTCGTCCATGCGCACAAGAGCACGTGCAGCCTGCGGGCGATTTCGCGGGGAAGGGCGGCCCACTCCAGCACGGGAGAAGGAATCAACGCCAACCTCGCAATGATCCCGTTCCTCGTCGCGATGAAGCGGATCCACGACGAGCTGCTCGAAGACCCCGCCTGGCGGAACGAGGAGTTCCAACCGCCGACCGTGAGCTGGAACATCGGCGTCAACGACCACACCCACGCGATCAACATCACGCCTCCCCAGAGCGTGTGCACCGTATATTGCCGCGCGATGCCGGGGCAGGACGTGGACGTCCTCGTGGAGCGGGCCCGTCGCGCCGCCGAAGAGTGCGGGTTGGAGTTCGAGGTCCGGGCGAAGGGAGGTCCGCTGTACACGGACCCGAACTCGCCGTTCGTGCGGGAAGTCCTGGAGGTCGCCGGCCGCGCTCGGCCGCGGACCGTCTCCTACGGGACCGACGGCACGAAGCTCACGGCGCTGGAGAAGCTGGTCGTGTTCGGCCCGGGGGGCATCGCCCAGGCCCACACGCACGACGAATGGATAGCGCTGGAGCAGCTCGACGCGGGCACGGCGCTGTACGGGAAGCTGATCGACCGCTGGTGCCGGGGTGGAGGTTGAGACATCGACCCAGGGCGGCGCTCCGCGGCTGACGCCGCTCCGCTCTGCCCTGGGCTGATTTGTTGCAGCCCCTTCGGGGCGAAGCACGCATTGGAGAACGAAGCATGTCGCAATCTCTCGTCAAGAACCTCCTGCATCTGGTTTACAGCACGAAGCACCGCGCCCCTTGGATTCCCGGCGACGTTCGGTCGGACCTCTACGCCTATCAGGCCGGGATATTCAAGCAATGGGACAGCCCCGCTCTTGCGATCGGCGGGGTCGAAGACCACGTCCATGCATTGTTCTCGCTGTCGAAGAACCACGCCTTGAAGAAGATCGTCGAGGAAGTCAAGAAGGGCAGCTCGAAGTGGATGAAGAGCGAAGGGACCGGCAATGCGGATTTCTACTGGCAGAACGGCTACGCCGCGTTCTCCGTCAGCCAGTCGAACGTGGAGGAGGTGAAGCGTTACATCGAGAACCAGGAGAAACATCATCGCCGGATGACGTTTCAGGACGAGCTGCGAGCGCTGTTCCGCCGGCACGGATCGAATACGACGAACGCTACGTCTGGGATTGAGAATTCGGCCGCGTTCCGATTGCCCCGAAGGGGCGCAACATACCAGCCCAGGGCAGAGCGCAGCGCCGCCCTGGGAACCGGGATTACGCGCGACGGTGCGCAGCCCTGAAAGGGCGCAACAACATCCGCCGAGAAACGCGATTTCGCACGATCGATGTCGGACCGGCCCTTGTGCCGCCCTTTCAGGGCTTGCACTTAGCGCGGCGGACATCGACCCAGGGCGGCGCTCCGCGGCTGCCGCCGCTCCGCTCTGCCCTGGGCTGATTTGTTGCGGCCCCTTCGGGGCGAACGAGACGACGCCGGTTCGTGGCCGGCGAGCCGCTTACGGTTCCCGATGGCGTCGGTTGAACTCCTCCGGGTCGAATGCGTCCGGGCGTTCTTCCCGCAGGATGTTCTGCAGGAATTCCTCGTCCGCATCGCTCAAGGGGGACGGGACCGGCGCCCGGGAAACGCCGGAGCGCGCATCCGATGGCGACTCCGCCGGCGGCGCGGCATCCGCCAATGACGGCGCCGGCGATGTTCGATCACCCATAGGCGTCTCCGGCAGGTCCGCCGCGATCGTCCGCACCCATTCCGCGAGGATCGCCCGCTGCGCCTCCGCGTTGCGATCCCGGAACACCGGCTGACCGCCGCGGTCGTGGTTGCCGTCCGGCGCGGTCAGCAACCGGCTCCGCTCCGGCTGATCGCGGTCGACGTGCTTCAAGACCGCCGCGAGGTTCCGCTCCGTCAGCCCGCGGTGCGCGGCCTGGCCCGGACGCACGGGGTGCAGTCGCAGATCGTTCTCGGCGGCGGGGCCGTGGCACGAGGCGTTCCCGCACTTGTTCACCAGCACCGGCTGCACGCGGAGCACGAACTCCCGCGCCGCCTCGGGCGACAATCCCCCCAGCGAGACCGCCTCCGGCGGATCGAACCCGTCCGCGGTGCGGAGCGCGGCGGCCGCCCGGCCGAGATGCGCCGCCTTCCCCGACTTCGTCGCCTCCTCCAGCCGCTTCAGCGTCGAGCGCGCCTCCGCGTGTTGGGGCTCGAGCCGCAGCGCGTGCAGCAGCTCGAGGCGGGCGTTGTCGTGCATCTCGTGGCCGATGCACCAGCGGGCGAGCGCCACATGCGGACCGGGACGGTCGAGAGGCAGCGTCCCCCGCAGCTTGCGGAACGCCTCCTGGCGGTCGGCCGCTTCGACCTGGACCTGTGCGTCGGGGACGACGAACCGCACCCCCGGCTGCTCGACCTGGTAGCCTCCCGCGTTGCGGGTGATCCGCCCCTCGATGATCCGCCCTTCCAGCGTGACCAGCACTCCGCTGGAGAGCGACGACGCGTCGCCGCCGCCCGGTTCGGCGACCGCCTCTCTCCGGACCGCGGAATCCGCGGGCGCGACCGCGTCGAGCTGCTGGAGCGCCGCGCGGGCGTTCGCGTGATGGGGCGCGAGGTCGAGCGCCTCTCCCAGTTCCCGGCGCGCGTCGTCGTACATCCCCTGACCGATGCACCAGCGGGCGAGAGCCACGTGCGGATCGGGGCGGTCGAGCGGCAACGTGCCCCGCAACTTGAGATACGCGTCGCGGCGGTCCGTGCCGTGGACGCGGACCTGCGAACCGAGCACCAGGAACCGCGATCCCGGCCGGACCACCAGGAACCCCTCCGGCGCCCGGCGGATCCGCCCCTCGATCAGCCGCCAGTCCACCGTGATCAGCGCGCCGGTCGCGTCCGACTCCTCTTGACCGATCGCCGCCGCGACGGCGATCGCGAAAACCGCGGCGGCGAGGACCGTCGCCCGGCGCGGCGTGCGAGCGTGGTGAGCCATTCGGAAACCGGTCATCGGGGCAGCCCGTCGGCGGACGGAAGAGCGGCGGTTTTCGGCGGGAAGGTACGTCGGGCCTGTCCGGCCGGTCAACCCGAGTCCTCCGCTGGAGTCCAGCCTTCAGTCTGCGCGGTGGACTGAGACGGCGTCGTCGCGCGTCATTCCCGCGAAGGCGGGAATCCAGAACGGGACCGAACATGATGTCGAGTCAGGCTGAAGCCTGTGCTCCAATCAGTCAGGCTGAAGCCTGTACTCCAACGCGGACAGGAAAATGACTCGTAATCGCTCCCGGCAGCGAGTAAACTGGTTCTTCACTTTCGATTTGCCGGGAAGGGACCGCATCGTGGCCACTGCCGAACAAACGCACACAAGGACCTGCTCGATCGACGGCGCCGGGATCCTCATCGAAGCCCTGATCCGCCAGGGGGTGGACCACGTGTTCGCCTATCCCGGCGGCGCCAGCATGCAATTGCACCAGGCCCTCGTCGAGCGGGCCGACCGCCTCCGCACCATCCTCCCCCGCCACGAGCAGGGGGGCGGGTTCGCCGCGCACGGCTACGCCCGCTCCACCGGCAAGGTCGGCGTGTGCATGGCGACCAGCGGGCCGGGGGCCACGAACCTCGTCACCTGCATCGCCGACGCCAAGCTCGACAGCATCCCCATCGTGGCGATCACGGGACAGGTCCCCAGCCCGTTCATCGGCACCGACGCCTTCCAGGAGACGCCGATCGTCGAGGTCTGCCGCTCGATCACCAAGCACCATTACATGGTGACGAGCCTCGACGACATCCCGCGGATCGTGAAAGAGGCGTTCCACATCGCGCGGACCGGCCGCCCCGGCCCCGTGCTCATCGACTTCCCCAAGGACTTCCAGCGGGAGACGGTCGCCCTCGAGCCGGACTACGATCCGCCGATGAACCTCCCCGGCTATCACCCGGAGAACCTCCGCGCCGCTCCCGAGCAGATCCGGCAGATCGTCGCCGCCATTCGCCGCTCGCGGCGGCCGGTCCTCTACGTCGGCGGAGGCTGCGTCGATGCGGACGCCTCCGAAGAGCTGACGCGGTTCGCCGTGCGGACCGGCATCCCCGTCACCACGACCGTGATGGGGCTGGGCGCGTTCCCCGGCGACCATCCGCTGTGCCTCGACATGCTCGGCATGCACGGCACCGTTTACGCCAACTACGCCGTGAACGAGGCCGACCTGCTGCTCGCGTTCGGCGTGCGGTTCGACGACCGCGTGACCGGGAAGCTCGAAGAGTTCGCGAAGCACGGGAAGATCGTGCACGTCGACATCGACCCCTCCGAGCTGCACAAGAACAAGGAGGCGCACATCCCGATCACCGCCGACGTGCGGGACGTGCTCGTCGAGCTGAACCGCACGCTCACCGACGCGGACATCCCCGACCTCGAGGACTGGCACGCCCACGTCGCCCGCTGGAAGGAGCAGTTCCCGCTCCACTACCGCGACGCCGGGGACCACATTCTCCAGCAATACGCCATCAACGAACTCTGCCGGCAGACGCGCGACCGCGAGACCTACGTCGCCGTCGGCGTCGGCCAGCACCAGATGTGGTCGGCCCAGTTCTACAAGTTCCGCGAGCCGCGCCACTGGATGAGCAGCTCCGGCCTGGGGACGATGGGCTTCGGCCTCCCCGCCGCGATGGGGGCCCAGGTCGCCCACCCCGATGCGCTCGTGGTCGACATCGACGGCGACGGCTCCTTCCAGATGAACGTCCAGGAGCTCGCCACGCTCCACTGCGAGAAGCTCCCGGTGAAGATCCTGCTGCTCAACAACCAGCACCTCGGCATGGTCGTGCAGTGGGAAGACCGCTTCATGAAGGGCCGCCGGGCGCATACCTACCTCGGGCCGATCGACCATCCCGAAGCGCTCGGCCAGGGGGACGGCTCGCACCGCGAGCAGACCTATCCGAACTTCGTGAAGATCGCCGAAGGCTACGGCGTGGCCGCGGCGCAGGTCCGCCGCAAGGCGGAGTTCCCCGCGGCCCTGGCGAAAATGCTCGCCCACGACGGCCCATACCTCCTCGACGTGATCTGCCCCTACCAGGAGCACGTCCTGCCGATGATCCCCAGCGGCGGGACCGTGCGGGACATCATCACGGACTAGTGGATCGTGGATAGTGGGTAGTGGATGGCGAATCTGGTCCCTGCCCGATCCGTCGCCATCCATCCTGCATCCGTTACCGTTCCATAGCGACCACACTCATGGCCAACCTCGACAAATACGATCCGCGGGTCGACGCCCTCGTGATGGAGACCCGCACCTTCTGGGACCCCGCCATCGGCGAACTGAGCGCCGACGACCGCCACTGGCTCGCCCACGCCCTCCACGCCGAGCCGGAGAAGGCGGCCAAGCTCCACTACGAGCGCTCGCACACCGGCTTCACGCGCGAGATCACCGTCACCCTCGACGACATCGAGCGCCTCTACCGCGAACGCGTCGGCGTCTGAGATTCGCCCATTCCCCTCGCGCACGGCTTTGCGGAGGAGAGGGGATTGGGCGAGGGGATTTCGGCCGATACGCGAAACAAGCTGCCGGCTTGCCGCGGCGGGCCGGTCGTGGGGATCCATCTTGTCGCGATCGGGCCTGTGGCGTACCATCCGCCTCCCATTCCACGGCCGGTCCACTTCCGCGGGAGGCGGAGAATCATGCCGACGCGCCGCGCGCTCCTCGCGCTGCTGACCCTGCTCGTTGCCGCCTCCCCGCTCGCGGCGGACGACGGGCCGCAAGCCGCTCCGCCGGGGCCGGTCCGCGTGTTCCGCGCTTCCGACCTGCTCGCCCCGGAGGTGCTCCGCGGGCCGAACTACGAGATCGACGAGGAAGTCCCGCTCCGCGGCTACTGGTATGAATTTCGCCTGAAGACGAAGTGGGGCGAGGTCCCCGCCCGCGGGCTCGGCATGCTCGAGCTCCGCATCCGCGAGATGCACGCCGTCGAGCGGGCCCGCAAGCTCAGCCGCGATCCGCAGTTCATCGAAGGGGTGCTGGGCAACCTGAGCGCCGCGCCGCGGGGGGCGTTGATCATCCTCAAGGAGCCGGTGAGCACGCTGCTGCGCGCCCCGAAAGGAATCGAGCACTCGGTTTCGCCGATGATCAACAAGGTCGACCGCCGCGCCGGCAGCGAAACCCGCCGCCGTCTCGCCGCCGAAATCGAGTGCGACCCGGAGACCACCAACCCCGTCCTCGAAGGCCTGCTCGACCAGATGGCGCGGCGGAAGAACCTGGGGACGATGGTCGGCAAGACGGCGCTCGGCTTCGCGCTCCCCGGCCTGGGGCTGCTTCCCACCACGGCCGAGTTCAAGGACGCCGTCGCCCGCAAGCTCCCCCACGAGATCAACCAGGAGATCGACCAGGAACTCGCCGAACTCGGCGTCGCCGAGGAGGTCCGCCGCGAGTTCCTCTACGGCGAGGAGTACACGACGACCCGCCGGCTGTATTACCTCAAGCAGTTGCGGGCGCTCGAGGGGGTCGAGGACCGCGCCGCCCTCGTGACCGCCGCCGCCCAGGCCCGCAGCGAGAGCGACGGCATGGCGGTCCTCCGCGAGATGCAGATGCTCGTCGCCGCCCACGTGGACACTCCCTTCCGCCGGGTCGAGTCGATCGGGCTGTCGCTGGGGGTCCGCGAGGACGGCACGCACGTGCTGATCTGCCCGGTGGACCACCTGTGGGACGCGCCGGAGGTGTCGCAGGCGATTGCGGCCTACCGCCAGCTCTATCCGACCACCCCCGCCGTCTTGCACCTCGCCGGGCGCATCGAACCGGCCGCCCGCGCCCGCCTCGCCGAAGCGCGGATCAGCGTCGCCAAGTAGGTTCCGCCGGCCCGGCGGGACGGAATCTCGGCTCGTCGACACGGCATCCTTCAGCAAATGACGGCGGAGTCCGCGACGCCCGGCATGTGGGCGCGTCATCACGACAACCGCGCCTCCCGCGGCGCTACTCGTCAGGCTGAAAATCGAACAGGCGGGAGCGCTGCTGCTTCAGCGCAGCCACGATGATGTCGCGATTGCCTTTCGGCAAGTTCTCGGCCGTGAGCGCGGCGATCGCCTTCGTGAAGGCTGAGTCTTCATCGCTCGCAGGAGCGACGATGATCTCGAAGATGCGGCCGGTTTCGTTACCGAACTTGAGTTCCGTATCGTCTCGTCTCACGGAGACAGAGCGTTCCGGCGAGCCGATGTACCGAAGGCGTAGAACCAGCCTTTGCTGCTTCGGATCGTATGTCTTCAGGGCCCCGTCCGGCAGATCGTAGGGCGAGGCATGCAATGTCACCGTGACGCCTTTCACCTGCTCCTGACGCGGTTCGTCGAGTTTCTCCACGTCGAATGGCACTGTCTGGGGCATTTCTATCTCCCGCTCAAGAGTTCGCCGATGGCTCCGGCCAATGTGCGAAAACGGGCCGTGTTGATATTCGACTTCGGCAGTTTCTCGCGCCTGCTATCTATCATAATCACTCCCCACGCCCGCTTTCCTGCCCTGACGCGGATTGCGTAAAAGCAGCGAGCGCAGCTTTCGCCTGCTTTCAGACGCTCTTCGATCCATCCGAGGCAGGCGAAAGTCTCCTTGGCATAATGAGTTATGCTTTCGGGCCGATTCAACGACGCCTCGGGCAACTCCGATTTTTCCAACGACGCTCCATGGAAAAACGCCGTACCGGCCACTCCCCACGACTCTTGATCGTTCTTCGCCAGAAACACGCTCTTTCCGTGTCCCATCTGCCCCGAACGCACGACCGGAACGATCCATCCCGACCACGGCCAATTCCGCCGTCCAGTCGGCGAACACCCCCACGGCCACCACTTGCTCCCTCGGCACGCCACGCATCCGACACGAAAGGTCCAGCGCCGAAAGCGATAGAGCGTGATTCGATCGTGATCCTCGATACCGCCGATTCCGAAAATGTCGTCCCGGAACCCGGTGAGAATGTGCCCCACCGTCGCCCAGAAGCGGGGTTCGCCGATCTGTCGGCACATCGCGGACGATCCGGCAACTGCGAGCCCGAGCCCCGCAACCAACCAAGGCAGATTGTCGCGAAGCCGGGTAAATCCCGGCTGACGTTCAAGCCATGTCCCCGTCCCGAACTGGACTGCGAGCCCGGTGGCGATCATTGACAGGACGGACAGCCAGCCGATCGCTCGAAACACGCGAAAAGCAAGGTAGCCGAGGGTCGATGGCGGCATTGGCGCTTCCGGCTCTCCAGGGATGGCCAGAAGATTATCAGGATTTCGTGAACAAACGCAACCAAATCTAATGCCTTCACAGCGACACGCTCATCTCCGCCGATTGCCCGCTGAGGATGTCCGTCAGCCGGAGCTTGTGCCATCCCTTGTTGGGAACGCGGCTGAAATCGAGAGTGCCGCGGTATTCGCCCCCGGGAAGCGGGATGTTGAGCAGGCTCTCGATCAGCGGCTTTCCATCCGCGTCGAGCAGTTCGGCGTGGACGACGTGGTCGCCCGGCTTGTTGCCTTGAACAATGACGTTCAGCACAACAGGCAACTGTCCCGGTCCCAGCCGATCACCGACCAACTGCATCGCATTCAACGCCGTCACCTCGTACGGCAACACCCCTAATAGCGTCGGGCGACCCTTCTCGATCGGCACCGTCACCGTGTCCGTCTTGCCGAACCGCTTGCCCGTCCGCATGTCGGAAACGAACGCGGCCTTCGGCAGACGGAACATCAACTCGGCCTTCCCCACATCGCCGAGGTCGGCCGTCGAGCGGTTGACGATCGCCGCCAGCACCTGCGCTTCGCCGACGCGATAGCGCAGCAACTCGATCCCGGCGGGATGCTCGCTTTCGCCCGGCCGGGCGATCCGCACCGGCGGCGCGATCCCTGCCTCATCGACGAGGGCCCGCATCAGCCGCCGCGCCGTCTCCGTCTGCTCCCGCACGTTGCCCGCGGCCCGCTGCGTGAGGTAGTTCGGCAGGTCGAAGTTCAGCGTGATCGCCGTCCCCTGGCCCACGCGGTTCTTCAGGATCGCCGGTCCCGCCGCGGTCTGCGCGAGCGCTTGCGCCGCTCCTGCCCGCAGGCCCGGCTCCTGGTATCCGCGAATCTCGAACTTCTCCCCCGCCTTCAACCCGCCGAAGCTCTCCTTCATCGTGACGGCGATCGGCATCCCGAACGTCTTGAGCTTGCGGCGCGTGACGAGGTCCTCCTGGTCGTGCGGCCCCTTCGACTGATAGTCGAACGCCGCGCGGTGCACGCCGAGCAATTCGTCGATGGGACTCGTCCCCGGCCAGACGCGGCCGTTCTCGTTCATCCGCCCTGCCATCAGGTCGGTGACGAGCACGCCGCCGGCTTCGACGAACTTCCGCAACCCGTCGATTTCGGCACCGGAGAGAGCGACCCCGCGGGGGACGATGAACAGCTTGACGCCGCGCCGGACCAACTCTCCATCCGCGACTTCGTCCGAGGCGACGCACGTGTATTGCAGGCCGAGATCTTCCAGCAGCCGGTAATATCCCTCGCGGCCGGCGGCGGCGAAGTTCACCTCGTCCTCGAACGAGCTGTAGCGGTTGTGCCAGCTCTTGCCGTCCGGCTCGACCTCGAACATCCAGTCGGCCCGCAGCGAGGGCTGCGAGTACAGCACGCCGATCGCGTCCGTCTGGAACTCGCCGTGATAGATGAGCGCCGGCGCGCCGTTCCGCAGGTCGGTGAAGATCGCCTGCAGGTTCCTCCCGTTCTCGGTGGGGACGAGCTTGTCGTCTTTGCGTTCGACAAGGATGTTCCGCATGTTGCCCGCATAGGGCCAGACGAGCCCGCCGGTGTCGCCGTGCAGGGCCTGCATCCACGCGGCGTTCAACCCTTCATCGACGCTGCGGTACGATGTCGACTTGAAGCTCGGGTAGCCCCACGGATGGAACGAGCGGATGATCTCCTTCGAGCCGCAGACGTCGTAATGCTCGACGAAATTGCTGGCGTTGCACAGCTTCCAGTAGTCGAACCCGCCCCAGGCGGAGGGCATCTGCGTGCCGGCGATGCCGAACGGCGCGCCGGGATCGTGCCGGTGGATCTCGGCCCCGTAGCGGGCGATGGCGGAGATGAAGGTGTCGTCGTTGTACTCGCGATGATCGGCCCAGGGGGCGAGGTTCATCGTCCCCTTCTTGCGGTACTCGCGCCGCTGGATTTCATCGGTCATCAGCGGGAAGACTTCGCTCCAGCTCGCGAAGTCGGTCTCCCACTCGGCGTTGAGCGCGTCGAGCGGGCCGTACTTCGCTGCGAGCCACTGGCGGAAGCTCGCGATCGACGCCTTCGAGAAGTCGTAGTCGTGCGGATGGGCCGAGCCGGTCGTGTACGAGGCCTCGTCCCGCAGGTCGTAGGCGAGCGGCTTCGAGGCGGCGTTCCGCCGGGCCGCCTCCGCGGCGTTGCGCCGCTCGGAGGCGTCGGTCCGCGGGTCTTCGAGGCTCGGCTCGCGGACGTTCCCGGTGCGGTCGCGCGTCGCGCGGAACAGCTCGCGCGACTTCGTCGCCGACTTGTTCCGCAGGTACAGCATGTTCGTAGTGCAGGTGTTGTAGTAGGAGACGCCGTGGCGGACCATCTCGGCCGGCGAGGCCTGCGAATAGACCATCGCCCCGCGGAACCCAAGCGCCCGCAGCGAGTCGAAGTACTCGTCGCTGGACTGGAACTTGTCGTCGCGGCCGTTCCACAGGACCGGCTGATAGTCGAACCACGACGGATCGAACGGGGAAAGGACCTCCGGCGGGTTCGACCACCGCTCGCGGCCCAGCCGGTCGTTCGAAGTCGCCGGCCGGGCCGCGCGGTAGTCTTCCGGGAACCGCGACGAGATCGCCGGCCAATCGGCGGCGAAGCCCGCGGCGGGAAACGCCGCGAACGAACCTGCGCCCAGACCAGCGGTCACGACCCAAGCGATGAGCGAGCGAAATCGCATGGCGGAGGATCCTCGGAAATCGGTGGGAAGAGGGCGCGGTCGAACGACAGTACTTCCAAGGTTCGCGAAGGCGCGTCATGCCCGCGAAGGCGGGCATCCAGCGGCGGCGCGGATGACGGGCTGGATTCCCACCCCCGCCTTCGCTGGGGGCAGGCGCTGCGCGGGAATGACCGAGTGGCGTTCTTGGAACTGCTGAATGAAGCCACGAACGCCCCGCGCCCGCCCCACGATACCGTCTCTCCTCGCCGCGCCGCCAGCGCCGCGCCGCACAGCCGGCGGTCATTGACCGCCGGCTATTGCCCGACGCGCGTCAACCAGCCCGACTCGCGCTGGCAAAGCAGCCCTTCCCCCTCGACCAGCAGTTCGCCGTCGAGTTCGATCCGGGCGCTCGTCGGCTCGCATGAGAACCGCGGCGCCGACGGCGACCGCGCCGCCGCCGCCAACCCCCGCGGCGGCCGATAGTCCTTCATCGCCCCGGCGAGCCGCGGCGTGCGGTCGTGGGGGTTGCGGTACAAGCCCTCGACCGGCTCGCTCGCCGGGTCGCCGGTGGTGGCGTGGATCTCGGCGACGACCTCCTCCACGCTGCGATATGAAAACCAGTCGTTGAGGCGGCTGTCCGGGGTGGCCGAGATGAGCTGCATTCCCGCCAGCGACAGCGACCGCCGCGACAGGCGGAGGTAGTTTGCGATGCGGAAATAATGCTCCTCCGTGTGCGCGGCCGAGCGGAGCGGCTTGTGCTCCGGGAAGTGATACTGGGCGGCCGGGGCGACCGCTTCCAGGTCTTTATCGAACAGCGAGGCGCGGCGGCACTTCTTCAGGAACTCGCCCAGCAGCTCGCGCGGGTCGTACTCGACGCCGAACTCCGCGGCCCGCGCGATCTGCTCCGCCGAGGGGCGCACGCGCATCTCGCACCCCGCCAGATACAGCGCGCGGAAGCCGAGGCGGTAGAGGATGTCGATCGCCTGCACGAGCGAGTCGGCCCAGTCGACGATCCCCTTCGCATTCGGCGCGAGCAAATCGGCGAAGCCTCGCGTCTTGTCGCGCTCGAAGAAGTACGTGCTGGGGCACTCGCAGACCTTGAAGGTCGTCTCGGGGACCAGCTCCATCGCCCGCCGCTTGTGGAGGAACTTCATCACTCCCGCATCGAGATAAACCGAGCGATGGAACCGGCAGGAGGGATCGTAACTGGTCCAGAAGTCCGGCCGCACGAGCCGCGTCCCGGCGAGGTTCACCGCCATCTTCGGCGCGGGGGAGCGGGCGATCGCCTCGCAATCGAGCGTCGCCAGCGACGGCCCCCCGCCGATGACCCAGCACGCGGAGGGCGCCGGCCCCGCGAACGAGTCTTCGAGGGCGACTTCGGTGCGGCTGCCGTCGGTGTGGAGGCGGTGGAAGAGCATGAGGGAAATGTCGAAGCTCGAATGACGAATTCCACCACAAAGACACAACGGCACGAAGAACACCCTGCTCGGCATCGCACGAATCCGTAGTACCGATCCCGAGGCAACGTTTCGATCGGATTCGCCGGGCGTATTTTTCTCTGCGTCCTCGGCGTGCTCTGCGGTTCGACACTCCATCGTTCGATCAGCGAGGATTCAACCGCAGAGGACGCCGAGGGCGCAGAGAGTCGCGCCGACTTTCTTCGTGTCGTCGTGTCTTTGTGGTTGAATTCCTCATTCAGGCTTGGTGGTATCCAATCGCGAATTCTTCGCTTTGCGCCGCGCGGATGGATCGAAGATCCAGTACGTCCCGCCGGCCCGGCGGGACGCGGCGCGGGCATGGCGGCCGGCGTTGGTCGATCCACGTCCCGTCCGGCGGACGGGACGTACAGTAGGACGGATTGGCAATCCGTCCTACGGCGATCGGGTGGTATCAAGTCGCGATTTCTTCGCTTTGCGCGCCGGCGTTGATTCGCGCTTCTTTGGTCGGCCAAAGATCGGAGCGATCCACGCCGAGCGCTTGGGCCAGTTTCGCGACGGTCCGCTGTTGCGGGCGGCACTGGCGCGCGAGCATCATCGCGATCGCAGGCTGACCGACGCCGACTCGTTCAGCGAGGGCTTTCTGCGTCACACTCTTCTCCTCCATGACCGCGCGCAACCGCTCCGCGAAGGTCGCTTCCTCCCGGTCCATGCGGTCCAGAATTTCTCGCGCCTCCGGAAACTCCTCCCGCGCGACCGCCTCGGCCTCTTCCAGATCCAGTCCCGGAAAGCCGGCGTTGTCGGCATTGGGAAAGAGGATCTCCGCCAGCAGCGCGATCGTCGCAGCGCGCTCGTCTTCCTCAAGCTCACCCGAGTCGAGTTGCTTGAACAGTTCGACCGCTTCGGCGCGGAGCTCGTCGTCGCACTCCATCAACGCCGTCACGATCGACGACGCGGATTGGAACGCAACCGCTGGATCGATGCAGATCGAACCACGATCGTTTTCGAAATGGATGTTTTTCATGGCTTCAATGCGGCCGCGGCTCATCGCCGCGGAGTTCAATTGAGAAGGGTTTCAATGGGGCCGCGGCCGAACAGCCGCGGAATGCGTTTCTCATCGCCTTGCCGGGCGAACCTCGACTTCCACCGCGGAGGGAAGCGCCGGAGCGCGCATCAAGCGCGCCCTTCTTGATCCGCTGGAACCCGCCGAGTCATGTCGCGGAACTCCGCGACAACTGCGCGTCTCTCGTGCTCCATGTCCCGTTAGCAGCCGGGCGCGACCAATGGTCGCGAAGACTTCGCGTTACTCGTAGCACCTCTTTCGCAACAGCAGACGCGACGTTCGGAACCGCGTCAACTCGTTTTTCGTCCAATGCATGCGTTTTTTCGGAAGCGCCTCCCCATACGGTTCGCATCGGCCTCGCCTCGGCAAGGGAGGGATGCCAGTCTTTCGGTGGATCGAAGAACACGACCCGGATGTTCGACTGCCCCCCGATCTCGTCGTCCACCCGCAACTCGTAGATCGACAGCCCGGGCAGCGCCTTGATGCTCTCGTAGGAATGGTCGAGGAGCATTCCCGGCGGATGCTCGTGCCGCTCGTCCCAGAAACGAAGCTTCAGTGCCTGTCGGCGAACCTCGAAACGATCACCCATTCGGCCCCAGTGATGCCGCATCGATTGCAGACCGTGCCGGGTGAATCGGACGAAGTTGCAGCCGGTCAGCGCCATCCGTGCGTTTCCTCGATATCGGCCATCCGTCAAGTATGGTATCACACAATCTGGAGCGGTCAAGCTGAATATCACATTTTCCGCAACTGACGCGACAGTATCTTCTTACAGATACGACTGAGATGTTGCGGACACCCGCCCGAATGCCTCCACCACCTCGCCGATCTCGATCTCGTTGAAGTGGTGACACGGGTAGTCGAAGTGGGCGAACACGTGGAAGCCGGCGGCTCGGGCGCGGCGGCAGAAGGCGAAGTCGCCGCCCATCCGCACCAGCCCCTCGGCGTCCCATTCGCGGAAGAACGGGGCGGGAACCGCCTCCATCACCCGCCGGGCGATGACCAGGCAGCCGGAGCCGACCGCGTCCACCTCCTGCAGCCCTTCGCACGGTTGGTGCGGGCGGAACCCGACCTCGCCGCGCTCGTCGCGGACCTCGTCCATCGCGTTCCAGTAGACGGGGAAGTCGCCGGGGCAGATGTTGGCCCATACCGGCGTGGGGCAGCCGACGACGTCGAGGTCGAGCAACGCCAGGTCGAGCGGGTTCCGCCGCGGGGGATTGTCGTCGTCCAGCGTGAGCCAGTAGTCGAACGGCCCGGCCAGGAACTCCCTGCGGCAGAGGTGCAGGTTCTGCACGTAGGGCGCGTGCGTGGGAAGTTGGATCGTGGCCGCCACGCGCGCGTCCTGCGCCATCCGCAACAGCGCGAACGCGACGTGCTTGTGGATCCAGCCGGAGCCGTTGGGGACGGTGATGAGGACGCGGGGCTTCATGGGCGGGGAGTGACGAGTTGCGAGTGACGAGTGACGAGAACGGACAGGGGGAGGCAATGTCGAATGTCGAAGTTCGAATGACGAATGAATGACGAAGCTCGAAGGTCGGAAACGGAGAAAGAAACCGTGCGGGCGGAGTTTCGCCATTCGGACTTCGACATTCGACATTCCTTCGTCATTCGTGCTTCGACATTCGTCATTCACGCCTTCGCCGCGTCCGCGCGCACGCTGACCCCCAGCATCGCTTTCGCGTCGGCCCAGCGGCGGCGGGGGTTCTTGCGGATCCCGCGCCGGGGATCGTTCGGGTCGAGCGCCTTTTGCCGTAGCGCCAGGATCTCCGCGCTCGGGGGCGGGGCGATCCCCTTCTCTTCGAGTTGCACTCGGGCCAGGATCGCCTGGAGCACGTCTTTGTCGAGCATCTCCGTCTCCTCGTGCGCGTGCGCCCGCTCGTCGTAAAACCGCTCGAACTCCGCCTCGTCGAGGAGCGTCACCCGCTCGGGAAACGTCGCGGCGGCCGCCTCGGCGAACTCCGCCGGAACGAGAGTGCAGGCGGTGTCGTGTCCGGTCCCTTTGCCGATGTTCTCGACGTGGTCGTAGTGCCAGCCGATGCCGTGCCGGTCGATGAACCGCGACCACTCGAGCCCCTGCCGGACCTCGGGAGGGAGCCGGTTGAAGTCGGGCCAGTCGAGATGCCCATTGGCCCGCTGGCGGAGGAGGACGCGGATGGGGAGGAGGTTGGCGCGCATGGAAGGCTCCGGGAGGATTCGGGTGCGGGGAAAGCCGAAACGGCGATCAATTTCGACGCAAAGACGCAAAGGGCGCAAAGGTTCGCAAAGAAAAGCGGGAAAGCGTGGAACGGGCGTGGAAGGGGGACCAATTCATCACGCCAGACTTTTGGACGGAAAGATGAAGGACAGAAAAATGCGAACCAAGAGAGGGCGATTGCTCGGACGAACTTCTTTGCGCGTCTTTGCGCCTTCGCGTCTTTGCGTCGAAAACCTGCTGGTCGCTCGCGGCCGAAGTCTCTCACAGCCGCAGTTCGACGTTCGTGATGTCGATCCCCGCCAGCTCGTTGATCGCGCCGACCGACAGGCTCGTCTTGATCGTGCTCGTGAACTGGCCGGATTGCAGCGTCAGCTTCCGCTCCACGTCTCCGCCCCACGGGGTGTTCGTGCCGTCCCAACTGATCGCGTGCACGCTCGACTCGATGGCGCCGATCCCCAGGCTCGTCTTGACGGTGCTGGTGAACCGGCCGCTCTGCAGGATCAGGCGGAGGGACGAGATGCCGCACCAGGGCGTGTGCGGGCCCGCCGTGCTGATGGCGGTCGGGACGGCGTCGATCGCGGCGGTGTCCTGGCTGGTCTTGATCGTCGAGCTGAACTGGCCGCTCTGGAGGTAGAGCTTGCTGTCGTCGATGGCGCACCACGGGGTGTCGGTCCCGTCCCAGCTCGCGCCGGTGAGGAAGGCGATCTCGACCAGTCCCTGCACGGCCTGGCTGGTCTTGACCACGCTCGAGAACAGTCCCGAGACGAGCCACAGCACTTCGCCGTTCTCGCTTCCTCCCGCCCGCACGGTGTTCGTCCCGTCGAAGGCGATGTCGCGGGAGTCGTCCCACAGCGAGGCGTCCTGGCTGGTCTTGATCGTGCTCGTGAACTGCCCGCTCTGCAGATACAGCCGGCTCTCTTCCCCCGGCCCGCCGGTCCAGAGCGTGTCCCCCGGATCGCCCCCCGGCCCGCCGCCCGACGACGAATCCTCGAACGACGACGACCCGGACGATGAGTACGACGACGAAAAGCCGCTTGAAGGCTCGTCCGACGACTCCCCCGACGGGAACGAGAACTGCGACGAGCCGCTCGGGAACGAATCGCTCTCCTCCGGGAACGATTCCGACGGCGGCGGCCCGAGCGAACCCGATGGCCCCCACGTGAAGGAGATCTCGCTCCCGCCCCAGCCGGAGTTCCGCTCGTCCGGCGCGGGGATCTCCCAGCGGTCGTCGCGCGGCGGCGGCGGCCAGTGCGTGTGGGGGTTCTCGGGGCCGATCTCCATCCGCAGCTTCGGCGCGCGGTCGAACTCGACCCGCACCGTCTCGACCTGCTGCGCGACGATCTCGACGCCGTTGCGGTCGAGCACCCGCACCCGCCCCGACCAGGGGCGGGGGAGCGCCGTCGCGTTCGCCACCTCGATCACGTATCTCGCCGCCGGGTCGGCGTACACGCGAAAGAACTCGCGGACGAACTCCCGCGAGTCGGTCCGCGTGCGGATCCAGGGCACTTGCAGGCGGATCCGCCGCTCCCCGTGCAGTGCCCGGCTCGCCGGCTGCACGTAGTGCCCCTGCCAGCGGAACAGGTTCCGCGCCCCGCCGCTCGTCTTGGGCACGTACACGTATCCGCCCACGAGCGACACGCGGTTATAGAGCAGGTCGCGGTCGCGCGTCTCCTCGAGCGACAGCAGGTCGACCCCCTCGCGATACGTGGCGACGACGTTCGAGCGCGGCTTCAGAAAATAGAACCGCCCCGCTTCGTCCACCCCCCACGCCGCGTTCCGCGCACGGAGCGCGATCTCCTTGACGATCGCGCGGACCGACTCCTCGCCGCGGAACTTGAGGCTCTCGACCTGCGTCGCCTGGACCGCCTCTTCGATCAGCTCCGCCTCGTGGACGATGTGCGTGCCCGGCACGACGTACTGCTGCACGAGCAGGGCCAGCAGTCCCTGCGGCTCGCTCACCGCGTCGATCGTCTCCTCGGAGCGGTCCGGGTCGAAGGGGAAGAAGTCCCCTCGGGCATAACGGTGCGGCGGCCGGCCGTCCCCCGCGGCCGGGTCGAACCCGCCGGGGAAGACTTCTCCCAGCTCGATGCCCATGCCTTCGAGCCGCAGCGTGACGCCGGCGGGAGAGCGCGCCTGCCGCTGCTCGACGCGGCCGAAATACCAGCGGTCTCCGGGAGCGTATTCGCAGGCGATCCAGTCGCCGGGGGCGATCGCGTGGCGATTGGGAAACTCGTCCCGCAGCCGGACTTCCCCCGCGCCGCAGCCTCCCTGGCGGTGCAGCTCGAACCAGCACCCCGCCACCGCCCGGTCGCTCACCGCCCCGACCAGATCGGCCGGCCCGGGGGAGTAGTGGAGGATGCGGCGGGAGTAGGTCATGGCAGCGAATGGCGATGTGCAGCAGGGACAAGCCCACGGGCGGCGGCCCGCGGGTTCGGTTCAGGTAGAGTCCGCATCGGCGGAAAGTTTCGACGCAAAGGCGCAAAGACGCAAAGAAGCGCAAAGAGAATGGACTGACAGAAAGATTGATGACAGAAAACTGGGGTGCAGCCATTCATGCCTTCGAAGCAGTCGCGGGGCGTCGTTCATCACAACGCTTCTTCCTTTGCGCGTCTTTGCGCCTTCGCGCCTTGGCGTCGAAAACTTCTCTGCCATTCGCTCTCACTCCCCCGGCCCGGTCGCGTACACGGCCGGGTCGTCCGCGTGGATCACCGCCGAGTACGCGAACAGGTGCGGGTCCGAGAGGTCCGACTCGAAGCGGACCGTGCTGCACGATTTGAACTTGCGGTATGTCTCGCTCGCCTCGTCGTAGTACAGGAACAACTCGAACGGCCCCTCCCCCGCGCCGACGCCGAGCGCGCTCCGCAGCGCGGCGATCTCGTCGAACATCGCCTGTTCGCTCGCCCGCAGCGCTCCCGCCTGCGTGCCGATCCGCCCCTCGAGCGCGATGTCGAGCCCCTGCTGCGAATGCCCGAGGGTCACGTCGCCGTCCGCCAAGGGGACATGGAACCGGTCGAAGTCCCACCCGTCCTGCAACCGCAGCACGTCGATCGGCCGCGGCAGCTCGTAGAGCGCCGCGTTGCGGTAGATGGCGGGGCGGAACGTGAAGGGCATGGCGGCGCCAGAAGTCAGAAGTCAGAGGTCAGAGATCAGAGATCAGGAGGCAGAAGCGATCAAGTCCCCTCCCTCCTGCTCAGGTGGGTGAGGGGGCTTTGCGGGGGAGAGGGTGAGGGTGAGCGGGCGGATCGAGGGGCGAGCCTACTCGTGGATCGCGCGCGAGCACCAATATTCGTCCTTCGACATTCGTTCGTCATTCGAGCTTCGACATTCGACATTGAAGAGATCCTACTTCTGACTTCTGACTTCTGACCTCTGCCCCTACCCCTGCCGGTTCCGCAGCCGCGCTCCGTGCAGCCGCAGGTCGCGGACGATCGCGTGGACGTCGTCGCCGCGGGCGACGTGGATGTTGATCCCGCCGAAGTGGTTCACGTGCGTCGGGCCGCTCGCGACCGGCGCCGCCGCGCCGATCGCCTGACTCGCCGCCGGGCGCGACGGCAGGCGGTTGATCGCTTCCAGGAACGCCGTCCCGATCCGCTCGACCGCGGGCTTCCGCAGCACGAACTCCCCCGCCGTCAGCAGGGCCGGCACGCGATCGACTCCACCGGGACCGCGGACGAGTCCGCCGTGCGCGAACCGCACCGGCGGAGGAAACATCCCCGGCAAGCCGCCGAAGCTCATCATGTTCAATCGCGCGAGCTGCCCGTTCACCAGACCGATCATCTGCGACAACCGCACGAGCGAGGCCATCGCCGGGGCGACGTTCAACACGACGGGCGTCTGCGACAGCGTCCGCACCTGCGCCGTCACCCGCCCCACGAGCGCGGCGACGTTCTGCAAGGGCACGGCCAGCGAGGCGATCGCGCTCCCCAGCGAGCTCACGCCGCGCCCGGCGTCGCCCAGCTCGGCGAACCGCGCCTGCAAGTCGGAGACCCGCTGCGCGACCTGCTCGATCTCGCGCTCGACGTGCGACCCGTCGCCCAGGATGCGGATGGTGAGGGATTCGGTGAACATGGGAAGCTTTCAGCGGTCAGCGATCAGCGGTCAGTATGTAGGGTGGGCTGTGCCCACCAGCGAAAGGATACGGTTTTCCCCGCATTCTGGTGGGCACAGCCCACCCTACGGGACTCGAACCTCAAGCCAAGCGCTCCACGGTCGGGGCCGTCTCGAAGTCGCGGCCGCTGAAGGAGATCACGTTGTATTCGTTCCCTTCGGACATGGTCAGCGACTCGCGGTACACGCGGGCGAAGGTGATCCGTTCGCTCGCGACACCGGCCGGATCGAGCACCGTGAACTCGAATTCGAGCGTCTCCTGCTCCCCATCGGGCGAGGTGCTTTCGATCTCGGCCCCCGAGGCGAACGTCAGGAACTCGTAGAGCTGGAGCGGATCCTCAGCATCGACCGAGCGACCGAGAAGCTGCGTCCATTTCGCCGTGAACGAGATCGCGACCGACTCGTCGTCGCCGCGGCGAAGGTGCCCCGCCGCGATCGAGCCGCGGTCCTTGACTTCGATCGTCTGCCGCCGCTCGGTCCAGGAGAGGTCTCCCTCGTCGAGCAGCACGGCCAGCGACAGCGCCGGCTCGCCGCCGTCGCGGATGACCAGCTCCCCGTCGCGGAGGTTGCGGGTGATGTGAGACACGGACACGGATGGAGCTCCTTCGGATGGGTGAGTGGTCGAATATCGATAGAAATTCCGAATTTCGACGCAAAGACGCAAAGGAGCGCAAAGGCTCGAGGAATAGAGGATTCAGGAAGGAGGATGGAGGGTAGCGGATCGAGGTGCGAGTGGCGGTACTTCGAATACCGGTCTTTCTCTTCGCGCGTCTTTGCGTCTTTGCGTCGAAACTCTTTTGCTCGTGTCCTCTTGGACTCAGACTTCCTCCGCGATCCCCGACACGCGGATCGCGACGTGCCTCAGTCCGCCGCCGGTGTCGCGGGCCGAGCGCGACAGGTCGCGGACCTGCGCCTCGAACAGCTTGAGGTATCCCACGACCGGCAGCCCGCTCTCGTCGGCATCGCGGACGGCGATCGTGCGGCCGGCGAGCGTGGCGCGGGCCGCGTCCGCCAGCTCGTCCGCCCGGCCGTGATCGGTCGAGGGCTTCGCGAAGCAGTGCACCGCCACGGTGACGCTCAGCATCCGCTTGCCGATTTCGCGGCCCGCCCGGTCCGACCAGGCGTCGAGCGCCAGGTCGATCCACTCGACCGCGTCGGCCAGATCGACCTCGGTCCCCGGATAGATCGTCGGCGCCGAGAGCGGGAACTGGTCCGCCCAGTGGGAGAACAGGCTGCCGGTGATGGTTTTCGTATCGAACATGATGAGAGCTTTCAATGGACACCGAGCAGCGACCAGTGGGAATGCTCAATGACCAAGTCCCAATGACCAAACCGCGAGATGACGCCTCTGACTTGGTCATTGGTCATTGATGTTTGGCCCTTCGCCGCCCCACCGCAGTTCCGCTGCGGTGTCGGCGAGCGCGCGGGCGACGATCCGTTCCCCCCCGCGGCCGCGCGGGCCGTGCTCGATCGCCGCGGCGTAGGGGACCGCGTTCTCGATCTCGATCTCGGTCCCGCCGGCGGTTTCGCGGACGGTCGCGGACCCGAGCGCCGCCCCTTCCGCGACCGCCCCGGCGTCGCCCCCTTCCGATCCGAAGGGGACCGTTCCGCCGATTTCCTGGAGCGCCCGGGTCCACGCGGCCCGCAGTCGCCCCGTCTCGACTGGCGTGCGTTCGATGACCCGCTCCAGCGCGCGCCGCGCGATGGCGGTCGCGATTCCTTCGCGAAGCCGCGCCAAGTGACGCTCGAGGGCCCGCACCGCGGGAGACGGGTCGGCGATCGAAAGATGGATGCGCATGGGAGGATGTCGGCGGTCAGTGGCAGTGGTCAGTTGCAGTTGCACGAGGCGGCGTTCCACTCAGGTGCAACCGACTATGGACAGCGGACAGCGGACAACGACTCACCCGCGCCGACGGCAGGCGAGCTCCCAGGTGAAACCATCGGCGGAGCGGGCGGCGGTCACGATGTCGTACTCCTCCTCGCCGCGGACGATCCGTTGTCCCGGACCGGGCGCGGCGGGAAGGTCTTCGCTCTTCACGAGCACGGCGAGCATGCCTGTCGCGTGATGCCCGGCGGTCCCGCGCGTCGACCGCTCCGGCTCCAAGCCGACGATGGCCACGACTTCGACGTCGTCGGCCGTCTCGCTCGTCTGCTGCGCGAGCGGGTCGTACTCGCGGTCGACGGTGCGGAACAGCACGGTCTCGCCGAGATCGGCGAACCGCCGATCGCGGTCGGCCAGGATGAGCGGGGCGGGCAAGGGCATGGGGGCGGAGGTCAGAGGTCAGAGGGCAGAGGGCAGAGGGCAGAGGGCAGAGATCAGAAGTCAGAGATCAGAAGTCAGAGGGCAGAGGTCAGAGGTCAGAGGTCAGAGGTCAGAGGGCAGAGGGCAGAGATCAGACGTCGGAGCGGTGATAGCGGAATTGGCGTTATTTCCCTCTTTCTTCTTCCTTTGCGCTTCTTTGCGTCTTCGCGCCTTTGCGTCGAAGCCGTTTCGCCATACGAGCCGGTCAGCCGAGCCGCTTGACCATTTCGGTCACGACCGCTCCGAGCAGGAAGGTGGCGACGGCGAGGACCGGGGTGAGGTGGTGCTTCCAGCGCTCGATCGCGCGGAGCCGCCGCTCGTGGTCCTCGGCCGTGTGCACCAGGGCCGCCAGCGACACGCGGGCGGCTTCGAGGTTGGCGTTGACCAGGGCCAGCGTTTCGACGATGCGATCCAGTTTTTCGTGCATGATTTGGTCCGTGGTCCGTGGTCCGTCGTCAGTCGCACTCGCTCGGAGACTCGAATCGCGCCCGCGGCGGACAACTGACAGCGGACAGCGGACGATCGGGCATTGGGGGCCTGGTCATGGAGAATTCCCGCATTCCCCGCTCGCCGTCTCCCACGCCGGGAGCGACTCGAGCTGCCGCTCGTAGTGGGCGCGGCAGGCGAGCAGCGCCTTGAGGTTGGAAGCGCGGTCGGTGGCGTGCCCGGCGGCGCCGCCGACGGCGTACTTCAGGGCCGACAGCTTTCCGTCGCGCAACAGGTTGACGATGTCCAGGTCGATCTGGGCCAGGATGCCGCGGATCTGCGCCTCGCTGAGCGGCTGGCCGAAAACGGAGTTCAGGTTGTCGAGGTCGGACATGGGCGGGTAGTGGATGGTGGACAGTGGATAGAGAAGACGGAAGAAGGGGATCAGGAAAAGAAGGATCGCGGGAAGATGCGCGCTGCTCGGGAGGGCGCATCGCTTGCGCCGATTCCCTCGTCCCTATTCCCTATCCCCTATTCCCTCACGGAACCGCTCGTCGAGGGCGGGGACGAGTTCCTGCATCACCGCCGGCGGGACGTACCAGCCGTCGTTCGGGGCGGGGTCTCCTTTCTTGAGCGCGGCGACGGCGCGGTCGGCGGGGATGTACTCGACGCGGGGCCGGTCAGTCGCGCAGCCCGCGGCGATCGCGCAGGCGGCCGCTCCGCCCGCGAGCCAGCCAGCGATTGAGCGCGTTCGCGTTCTCCGCCGACGGTTTGGCAGCGGCGGACTGCACCTCGGCGATGCGATCGACGACTTCATCGTGTTCCTTTCGTTCCTCGCGGCGATTCAGCCAGGCGAAGAACTGCCCGGCCGCGAAGACCAGCGAGCCGAAGAAGGACTTGAGGAGGAGCAGGAGTTGCATGGGGAGCTGTCAGCTATCAGCTATCAGCTGTCAGGAATCAGGAATCAGGAAATCACGGAGCGGCGTCGTTGCTGAAAGCTGAACGTTGAACGCTGAACGCTGAAAGCTGATAGCTGATCGCTGACAGCTTACCCGTCCGAAAGGTACTTCCGCAGCACGTTGAGCACGGTGGCGGCGACGCCGGCGAGCATGGCGCCGGTGGTCGTGCTGTCGTCGAGGTGGGGGACGACCTGCGTCGAGAGGAAGACCACGACCGCCCCGCCCCCGGCGAGCAAGGCGCCGCGGAGGATCGAAAGCAGGTCGGACTGGTTCAGCGAGTAACGCGGAGAGGGCATGGTGAGTCCTTTCGGGACAAGTCGGGAGTGTTTAACCGCTCGCCAACGGCGAGCGCGGCGGAATGTCCAATGACCAAATCCCAATGACCAAGAATGAAAGGGGGTCGCGGCATTGGTCATTGGGGCTTGGGGCTTGGTGCTTGACTCGGCCCGGCCTCTTCGATCAGTCGGAGCAGTTCATAGGACAGGAGCCGCAGTTGTTGGTCGTAGTCGAGCGATTGGAATTCGCGTTCCGTCCGGCCGAAGCGTTCGCAACTTCTGAGCACGAAGTAGTCGAGCGACCGCGGGCGGTCGGTCTCCTTCAGGAAGTCGGAGCGGGGGTCGAGGAAAAATTTCGGCCCGCCTCCCGCAGGTGGTCGTCCAGCAGGTTGCTCATCCGGCAGACCTCGCCGCACAGCCGGACCAGGTCGCCGTCCGAAAAACCGGCGTCGGCGAATTCGGAATACAGCGCGTCGGCGTGCTCGGCCCAGCCGTGGTCGCCGGCCGGGGTCGGCGCCTCGAACTCGATTCGCGGATCCGCCCCGAGCGCCTCGGCCGTCACCAGGACGGCGACCCGCTGATGGTACGTCGCCACGGCGGCGAGGTGGGCGGGATCGTGCTCGTCGGCGACGAGGACCGCCATCGTCCGCTCGTCGCGGATCGGCCGCCCCTGCGAGTCGCGGGCGACCCGCGTCGGCGGGACCGGCGGCGAAATCCCCCGCTCCCGCAGGCGGGCGTGATAGCCCAGCGGCAACGGCCGCAGCGTCAATGCGAGCGCCGACCCGTCGGGCCGCGGCAGCTCGATCGTGCGGGTGAAGCGTTCGCGCATCGGTTGGCCGGAGTGGAGCATGGGAGGAGCTTTCAGCGGTCAGCTTTCAGCGGTCAGTGGTTCGGTCGTCTGCTGCGACTGACTGTGGACGATTGACGAATGACAATTCCCCGGCGGGCCTCCGCGTCCTTGCGGGCGGGCTGGAGACGAGACCCGGCGGCACTCCTGCCGCGGCCCGCCGGGGGGAAGCGAGTCAGAGATCGGAGATCAGAGGTCGAGAAGGGGCGATCCGATTCGAGATCACTCGCTGACCGCTGATCGCTGACGGCTGACAGCTTCCTCACGCCCCGTCCACCTTCGTCACGAACACCGTGTCCACCGCGGAGAGCCCGCCGTAGTAGCGGACCTTGACCCGCAACACGACGTCGCGATCGAACGCGGCTTCGCCGTCCGCCCGCTGGAGGAAGGTCTGCACCGGCCAGATCTCGGTCCACACGAACTGCCGGCGGAAGTCCCCCAGATACCAGTCGTTGACCGCCTGGCCCCCCTGCTCGTCCACGAAGGGCGAGCTGAGGACTTCCAGCGTGCCGTGCACCGGGTTGGCGAACTTCGTGTCCCCCTCGTCCCCGGTGACGGTGATCTCGGTCGAGTTGACGATCCGCAGCGCCGTGCCGCGGAGCTTTTCCGGCACGAGGATCTGCCGGGCGGGCATCACGATCGGCCGGGCGGTCCCGTCGATGCGGTCGTCCGTGACCTCCGTCGCCCGGTAGTGGAGCACGGTCTCGATGTCGGTCCAGTCGACGAGCGGGACGGCCGAGGCGAAGCCGGTTGAGGTCGTGTTCCCCGCCCCCACCCAGTTGCGGTGCGCGCCGTCGGCCGCGTAGAGCGCCGCCCCGGCGCCGTTGGGACGATAGACGTAGCGGCCCGCCCCGGCGTCGGCGTCGGTCACGGCGCGGACGATCGTCCGCTCGCGCTCCTGGCGGAGGTAGTAGCCCAAGGCCATCGCGCGGCGATTGATCTCGCCGGTCTGGTCGAAGGCGATCAGCTCCTCGTTGATCGAGAGGATCCGCCCCTGCTTCGACTCCTCGGTGGTGACGTACTTCTCGCCGAAGGTCGATTCCTCGTAGGGGTGCCCCTCGTGGACTTCGGTCGGACCGGCGAGGGCGCGGAATCCGGCGATCTTCTGGTTGCGGAGCCGGCTGGGCATGATCGTCGCCAGGCGGTCTCCGATGAAGCCGGAGTCGTCCTCGTAGCCTTCGATGACCTTGCGGCCGATCAGTTCGCCGGTGACGATCTGGAACAGGCTCGTGCTCGCGCCGGGGTTCGACTCGGAAAGGAGGTGCCGCAGCATCCCCTCGGCGGGAGGAACTTCGCGGAGCTGCCGAAGCCGCGGGAGCACGCCGCAGGCCTCGGCCAGCTCGTAATAGCTGAAGTCGTCGACGGCGAGCTGCTTGTCGTTCAGCAGCCCGCAGACTTTGTGATAGAACCCTTCGGGCCCGAGGGACTCGATCAGGGCAGGGAGGGATTGGCCGTGCATGGGGGATCCTTCAAGTGGACAGTGGATGGTGGACAGTGGGCAGTGAAGGAGGACGATGGTGAGCCGATTCGGATTGGAGGACGGAGCCGAGTGGGCGCGAGTGGATCAAAGTCCGTCCACTGTCCACTGCCCACCGTCCACTCCTCACCCAACGGCGGCGTTGACGTTGGCGCTGGCGGGGTGGAAGGCCGGGGCGAACGAGACGCGGAGCACGGGTGAACTGGCGGCGCGGTATTCGACCGCGCGGGCGATGGCGTTCGTGCCGCTTTCCACCGGTGCGAGCTGCTGGTTCATCAGCGCTTCCGACGACTCGTCCGGCCCGAGCGAGTCCCCGACCTCGAACGTGCCGGGATCGACGTCGAACTCGTAGACCGCGAGCGGGCTCACGTCGACCGACACGTCGGCCGTGTCCCCTTCCGCCGACGGTTGATGCGCGACGCCGAGGAACGCCGCGGCGAACGCCGCCTGCGTCGTGGCGAGGTCGCTGTCCCAGGGGAAGTCGGCGGCGGGCTTGACCTCGTTGGCGTCGAGATACACCAGGTCGCCGGCCTCGATGACGGTCTCGGCGGCGACGCGCAGCCGCTGAAGCTGCACCTGGCCGCTGCGGAAGCGAAGACGATTGGCCATGCGGGGGGATCCTTCCTTGGAAAGGGGGAGGTCAGAGGTCAGAGGTCAGAAAGCGGGGAGGGATTGTTTCATGCCGAATGACGAAGCGCGAATGACGGAAACCGACGGTGGGGGAACTGGATTTCAGTGATCGGAGAGCAGAGCGAACCAGTCCGTCCTCTGACTTCTGACTTCTGACTTCTGATCTCTGACCTCTGACCTCTGTTCTCAACGCCGCCGGATCGCGGCGATCAAGGCGGCGTCGGTCGTGGCGGCCACGGCGTCGTACGTCGGCCGCTCGCGGCTGTGCGGGGCGGGGCGGGTGGCGCGCTCGACGAGCGCGCGGCGCTCCTGGATCAGGCGACGGCGGGCCGCGTCGTCCGGGGCGGCGTCGAGCTGCGCCCGGAACAGGTCGCTGATCGCATATGGCGGCAGCCGGGCCGACTCGAGGAGCCGTTCGAGGGCGCGGCGCCGCAGGCGCTCCTTCAGCGTCCCTGCGAGCCCCGCCAGTCGAGCCGCCAGCGCGTCGCGCTCGGCGAGCAGGTGGTCGCGTTCGGCGCGGAGGTCGTCGAGTTCGTTGTCGGGTGGCACGCCCTGAGTCCGCGGAGGGCGTGGGATGTGCTCGTTCGGTCGCCGCCCGGTCGGGGAGAATGATGCCGGGCTGGCGTCCCCCACGCCGTTCCCTTCGGTCAGGGCGTGCCGCCCCGCGAGCTCGATCGGCGCGTACTTTTCGCCGAGGATGATCTTTCCCTCCGCGTCGCAGCTGCATTCGACCGCGAAGTGCTGCGGCGCGTCGGTTTCGGCGATGCGGGCTTCGACGACGAGGCGGCCCGGGACGAGGCCGGCCCGCCGGACGTCGGAGGCGGCGACGCCGGCGTGCCGACCGAAGTGCCCTGGCAGGAGCGCGTCGAGCCGCGCGAGGAGCGCCTCGGACGGGCCGGGGAGCGGGGAGGACGGGGGAGAATGACCAAGGTCCAAATCCCAATGGCCATTGTCCGACGAGTTACTTTCGTGACCTCTGATCTTTGATCTCCGATCTCTGACCTCTTCAGCCCGCTCTCCAGCGTCGGTTTGCTCCCGAAAGCTCGCCGTCGTCGCGGGGAACACGACCGCGTCGACGCTGACCACCTCGACGATCCGCTCGACGAGCGTCCCGTCGCCGCTCTTCTCCGCGAGGACGACGTGGCTCATGCCGACCGCGGGGCCGCTCGTCTCCGCCAAGGCGAGGAACGTGCGGCCCGCTTCCGTATCGACGACGCGGATGTCGCCCCGGATGCGGCCGCCGGCGAACCGCGCCGCGACGATCGAACCGACGAGGTCGCGCGTGCTCCGCTCGAACGGCCGGCGAGCGTTGGCGGCATGGTCGAGGAACACCGGCTTGTTTTCGTAGAGCGGTACGGCGTTCCGCAGCGCCTCGGCGGAGTAGCGGTAGCCGTTCTTCGATTCGAGACCGGCGAGCGCGACGTTCTTGATCAGCCGCGCGTCGCGGTCGATCTCGAGTCCATGCGCGCTCCAGTCGCGGAGGTGCTCGGTGAGTTGATGGGGCATCGGGGCTTTCCGCGGTGAGGCGAATGTCGAGAATCGAAGGTTGAGAGTCGAAGGTCGAAGGTTGAGAGTCGAAAGTTGAGAGTCGAAAGTTGAGAGTCGAAAGTCGCGAAAAGTGGGCAACTGGCCGCTGACAGCTGACAGCTGACAGCTTTCGTCAGTCCCCTCAACCTGAGAGGACCAGGTTGCGCGACTACTTGTTTGAGCCAGCCAGGACTACGGGATCGCGCCGGGGACGTGCTGCGGCGAGCGCGAACCCGCTGGCGGAGCGCGAGTTGCGCGGCGGGAGCTCTCGTCGCGCGGTGCGGCCGGCATTCGCATCCGCGCCGGAAAAGACCGGGGGACGGCCGCACTTCGCTCAAACCGGGGTTGAAGAAATCGCCGCAGAAAACTTCGCGGATTCTCGAAAAAGTCTCCCCGGGCGGCGCATCGACAAGCGACGTCCCGCTCGGCAGGGGAAACGCGGGGACGTATCGAATCGATTGCTGTTGCCCGCGCGCGGCGATCGCGATATAAACAGCGCGATTCGCAAGGAGCGTGGATCAGCGATGGCCGCGGCACAGATGACCCATCCGCCGGTCGACAGCCTGTATGAGGAAGCGGTCCGCGAGGCCGAGCGGCACAAGTGGATCGAGAGCCAGAAGCAGGGCCGCGACCTCGGCGACACCGCCATTCGCGAATGGTATCGCGTGCATTGGACGAGCTACTGCCGGCACCGGCGGCTCGAGCACGTGCGGGGCAGCCGCTGCTGGCGGGAGTTCGGCGACGAGCAGTTCGGGCAGCTTTACTCGTTGATCGTCGCGGGGGACCTGCTGGCGGACCGCATCCTCGACCGTGTGTACAACGGCTACGAGAACCTCGACGTTCTCGCGTGGGCGCTGGAGTGGGGCCTGCCGATGGACCGCGTGATCGACCTGCTGGCGCAGATCGACGTGAACCGCGCCCGGCTGGATCCCCGCCGGCAGGATTCTTAGCGTGAGCCCGCCGACGGCCGAGCCTCGCACATCTCCCCCTGCGGCCGACGTCCGCCTGTTTTCCGGGCTGCGGATCGTCAGCCTGTGTACGCTGGCCAGCCGGGTTCTCGGCCTGGCTCGCGACATGGCGATGGCCGCGCTGTTCGGCAACGGAGCGGCGCTCGACGCCTTCACGGTGGCGTTCCGAATCCCGAACCTCGCGCGGCGGCTGTTCGGCGAGGGAGCGCTCTCCGCCGCGTTCCTGCCCGCGTTCACGCGCGAGTTGGAAGGCGCCGGCCGCCCGGCGGCGTGGCGGCTCGGCACGGCGATGCTCGTCACGCTCACCTGGTTTCTCGCGGCGATCGTGCTGGCCGCCGAGATCCTGCTGGCGATCGCCTGGCTCGCGGGGGCCCGCGACGGCGAATCGGCCCTGCTCGTGAGCCTGACCGCGCTCCTGCTGCCCTATCTCGTGCTGATCTGCGCCTCGGCCCTGGTGAGCGCGATCCTGCACGCGCTGGGGCATTTCACCTGGCCCGCGCTGTTGCCGGTGATCATGAACGTGGCGTGGCTCCTCGGCCTGTGGGGCGTGTGGCGGGGCCCGCTGTCGGACGCGGGGAAGATGCACGCCGTCGCCGCGGTGATCGTCGTCTCGGGGATGGTTCAACTGGCGGCCCCGCTCCCCGCGCTGCGGCGGTTGGGTTTTCGCTTCGACGGCTCGTGGCGCGCGGCGCGGGGCAAGGTCCGCGCGGTCGCGCGGGGGATGCTGCCGGTGCTGCTCGGGTTGTCGGTCACGCAGTTGAACACGCTCGCCGACAGCCTGATCGCGTGGGGCTTCGCCGCGCCGGAAGGGGCGGATGCGGCCGGCGCGGCGTCGGTCTGGCCGCTTGCGGCGGGGACCGCCTCGGCCCTCTATTTCGGCCAGCGGATGTATCAGTTCCCGCTGGGGATCTTCGGCGTGGCGCTCGGGACGGTGCTGTTCCCGCTGTTGGCGCGGCACGCGGGACGGAACCGGCTGGATCTGTTGCGCGAGGACCTCACGCTCGGGATGCGGCTCGTCGCGTTCGTCGGATTGCCGGCGAGCCTCGGGCTGGTGCTGCTCGCCGAGCCGTTGACGGCGCTGTTCTTCCAGCGCGGGCGGTTCGGGGCGGAGGACGTGCGGCAAACGGCGGCGATGATCGCGGCCTACGGGGCCGCAGTGTGGGCCTATAGCGGGTTGATGATCGCGCAGCGCGGGTTCTACGCGGTGGGGGACCGGATTGCGCCGTTGCGGGCGGGACTGATCGCGGTCGTCGTGAACCTCGCGCTCGATTTCTCATTGATCCGGGTTCTCGGCGGGACCGGGCTCGCCATCGCCACATCGCTCGCCGCCGTGCTGCAAGTCGCGCTCACGATCCGGCTGTTGCACGGGCGGATCGGCGGCCTGCATTGGCGGCCGCTCATTGCCACGACGATTCGCACCGCGCTCGCCTGCGCGGCGATGACCGCCGCCGTGCTAGGCAGCCTGGTGATCGTCGACGCCGTCGCGGACTCGAGCGGAATCGGGCGGTTGGTTCGCGTCGCCGGTCCGTTGATCGCGGGGATCGCGGCGTACTTCCTCGCGGCGCGGCTGCTGCGGATGGAGGAGCCGCGGCTCTTGTTGTCGGGGGAGCGCGGCGCCGGCGACGAGTCGTAGCCGGGATCATTCATGGCAACGACATCATAGCCCGACGCGCAAGCGAGGGACGGCACAGCAGCTACCTTTGGTCGCGCGTTTTGATGTTGCGCTATTTCGTGATTGGCGATGCCGTCATTCCCGCGAAGGCGGGAATCCAGTGCCTTCGCCCTCCGCGCAGCTGCTGGATGCCCGCCCCCGCCTTCGCTGGGGGCAAGCTCTTCGCGGGCATGACGCGCAACGGCGGCCCGGCCACCCATTGCCGGCAAATCGTCTCGCATTGGTTGAAAGTCGAAAACAGCGCAACATCAAAACTCGCGCTTCGCGCGAGAGTGGTGCACGTCGCGCGCCATCTTCCCGGGCCGGGTCAGCAACGCCGGAGTTCGGCGCCGGCTGCGTGGAGCGGCGCCGTTACCGCAGGAGCTCGTCGCGCAAACTGGCGAGCATCGTTTGTTCCAGGACCAGGTCCCGCCCCTGCGGGATCCAGCCGGACTGGGTCGACTGCCCGACGACGAGGTCGAGATCGCGGCGGAGGGGGTTGAAATCGTGGAAGGTGGCGCCGCCCGCCGAGTTGGCCGCCACCCCCACGAGGTCTTCCAGTTCCTGGTGCGCCTCGACGCCGATCAGATAGCCTCCCTCGACCGGCGTGATGGTGACGAACGCCCGGCGGCGGATCGACTGGAGCGAACTCTCGAGGCGGTTCTCGCAGCCGATGGTCTCGTGGTGCCACGGCTCGAGAACGCTGGAGCCGACCTTGTATTCCGTTTCGATCACGCCGTCGAGCTTGTTCTCGCGGGCGATGGGGAAGTAGGTGTGGATCACGTCCACGGTCCGCTCCCAGACCATTTCGTGGTTGCCTCCCGGGACGAACACCGGATGTCCCGGGGTCGCGTCCGCCCACGACTCGCGACGATCGTGCAGCGCGCAGCCGGGGGCGGCGAGGCAGAGCCACAGCCCGAACACCGAAATGAATCGGCCGACGCGCATGGGGAGCGGATGAGTTCAGATGCGAATGGACCGCGGGAGAGAGTCCGACAGGGGGCGGGAGTGTGACAGGTTCCGCCGATCGCCTCAAGGCCAACTTCCGCCGGCGTTGCGGGAGGGCGCCTGGGCCGGATAATGTGGTCCAGTCCCGGCCACGCTGCCATCCGTCCGCCGACGTTCGAGGAGCGCTCCGATGTCCGCCATTTCCCGCTGGATCGTTCCGGCCCTGCTGTGGGCCGCGTGGTTTCCGCAGCCCTCGCTCGCGGCGGAGAACGAGCTGTCCGCGGAGGAGAAGGCGGCGGGGTGGGTGCTGTTGTTCGACGGGAACAGCCTGGAGAAATTCCGGCCCGACCCGAAGCGGGAGTATTTCAAGTGGGTCGCCGAGGAGGGCGTGCTCACCAACAAGCCGGCCGTGTTCCCGGCGGACCCCAATTATTCGCCGTTCAACCTGTTCACGGTCGAGGAGTTCGGCGACTGCGTGTTGAAGTTCGACTTCCACTTCGGCCCCGATCCCGAGGCGGGCCACAGCGGAGTGGTCCTCAAGACCACCAAGCCCCACAGCTACACGCCCAACGAGCTGACGGTCGCGCTGTTCGGCCCGGCCCGCAAGCCGGGGCACTTCTGCACCGGCGCCTTCCGGTTCCATCTGAAGCCCGTGAAGCAGGACGCCATGAAGCCCGCCGGCGAATGGAACACGATGACCGTCACCCTCCAGGCGAAGCAAGTCAAGGTCGAGCTCAACGGCGAGTTGGTGAACCAGCTCGACCTGTCGGAATGGACCGAGCCGAAGAAGCGTCCCGACGGCACCCCGCACCTGGTCCCGCTGGCGCTCGCCGACCTGCCCAAGAACAGCCCGATCGGCTTCCGCGACGACTACGGCATCCCGATCTATTTGCGCAACGTGAAGATCAAGCCGCTCGATTGAGCGATTCGCAGACCAACCTTCCCCGGAGTTCGCGATGTTCTCCCGCCTCATCCTCCCGTTCGCGGCCGCCCTCGCGCTCGCCCCGCACGCTTGCGGTTTCGCGGCCGACAATGAACTGACTCCCCAGGAGCAGCAGGAGGGCTGGACCCTCCTGTTCAACGGCGAGGACTTCACCGGCTGGCAGGCGAGCGCCAGTTCGTATGGACCCTACCGCAAGTGGATCATCGAAGACGGGGCCATCAAGACCAGCCTGTTCGGCGGCAAGGCGAAGTTCGTCCCCCCCGGCCATCTGATGACGGAGCAGGAATACGGCGACTACGTCCTCGACCTGGAATTCCAGACCGCCCCCGGCACGCACAGCGGCGTGCTGCTCCGCGAGGCCGATCCCAAGCGGCAGGAGGCGACCGGGCTCGAGGTGCAGATCTATCCCGCCGGCAGCAAGTCGCCGCACTACGCCACCGGCTCGTTCCGGCACTTCATACAGGGTCCGACGAAGCAGGCCGCGCTGCCCGACGGCGAATGGAACCGCCTCCGCGTCACCGTGCAGCACCCGAAAGTCGCGGTCGAGCTGAACGGCGAGACGGTCAACGAACTCGACTTGGCGCAATGGACGGAGCCGGGCAAGCGCCCCGACGGGAGCGAGCACCGGATGACGAACGTCGCCCTTTCCACCATGCCGAAAACCGGCCGCATCGGCTTCCGCGACGACCACGGCAGCCCGATCCAGTACCGCAACATCAAGCTCAAGCCGCTGAGCGGCTCGAAGCCTTAGGATCCGCGCAGCAGCAACCGAACGGTGTCGGGTGGCACGCCCTGAGTCCGCGAAGGGCGTGGCTCGCGGGCAGCACGCCGAGCAGCCGGGGCACGCAAAGCCTTAGCCCCGGCCACTCGGCCGCGGGCGGCGTCTCGGCGGGGCGATGTAGAACGTCGCCAGCACCGCCAGCGCGAACAGCGTGTAGGTCGCGGTGAACGCCCATGGCGGCAGGTCGAAGAACAGCGCATCGTGGACGAAATCGGCGATGAACGCGGCGCGGTGCGTGGCGTCTCCCGCCTGCGACCGCAGCCAGTTCTCGAGCGTCGTCAGCGGGCAGACCAGATCGAGCCAGGCCTCGGCCGCCACGACGAGAATGGCCGCCAGGTGCAGCCCGCGGAACCAAAGATTGCGGACCCAACCCCATCCGCGGGCCGCTCCCGCCAAGATCAGCAGCAGCCCCCCGACGACGAACGCCACGTAGGCGAAGTGCAGCGTGAGCGCGACGTCGGCGGCGATGCGGTAGAAGCTCTCCATGCCAGAGGGATGCGCCGACCGGGGGGAAAATTCCCCCCGGACCACGATCGGCCCGCTCCCCCGCGCAGCCCACTCACCCGCTGACACGGAGGCAAGGGACTCCCCGCGCACCGACTCCTGTCGCGGCAGCGATCTCGTCGAAGTACACGGCCGCGTCCTCCGGGCCGATCCAGTCGCGGAGGACTTCGCCCTGCGGATCGTGCGCGTGGCGGCGATCGAGGCGGTGGCCCATGCCGAGGCCGTTGCGCCCCGGCAGGCCCTTGATGCCCACGCAGGTCGTGCTGGCGGGACGCAATTTTTGCCGCACGCCGCGGGCCCCTTCCCGCCACAGGGCGACGTCGACGAACGTGGTCGGCCGGTCGCGAAGCACGTCGAGCAGCCACGGCACGAGCGCGGCGCGAACCCCCGTCTGGCACAGCGAGGCGTGCCGGCGGTTGCGGCAGCGGTGATGGCGCCGGGCCGCGACGTGGTAATATTTCGCCCTCGCCTGGCCGGCGATCTCCGCCTCGTCGAGGTCCGCGACGAGCTGCGCGAGGTGGTCGGCGGCGTACCAGTCGTCGTCCTCGATGAACAGGATCCGCTCCCCCGCGGCCGCTGCGAGCGCGGCGGCGAGATTGCCGCGGAAGCTCGTCGCCGGATCGTCCGCGGGAGGGCGGAGGAGGTGCGTCTGTCCGAGTGTGCAGAGGGCCGGCTCGCGGCCGTCGTCGGCGACGATCCATTGCACGGGTTCGTTGAAGCGGCCGATCGCCCGCCGCATCCACCGCTCACAGAACGAGAACGCCAGCGGCCGGTCGGCGGTGGGGGTGATGAGGGTGACGTGGGGCATGATGGACTCGATACCTTCGCTCTGGTTTGTGTTTCTCGCCCTCGCTATGCTGGTCGCCGCCTCGCATCGACGATTCGTTCCCCAGGAGACGGCGACTCATGAACCGATCGGGAAAAAACACGGTGCTCATCGTGCTGGTCGTGCTGGCCGCCGTCGGAGTGCTGTGCTTCGCGTGCTGTGGCGGCGGCTTCTGGTTCCTGCTGAACACCGTCGAAAACCAGGCCGAGGCTGCACTCAACCAGAACCCGGTGATCCAGGAGCACCTTGGCGTCGTCTCGGAATGCGACCTGCAGCTTCAGGCTACCGGGCAAGCCGGCGGACAGAATACGTTCGTGTTCGAGGTCACCGGCACGAAAGGGACCGGGACCGTCACCGCCCAGTTGGACGGTTCGTTGACGCAAATCCTCGCCGGGACCCTGCGCACGCGGAACGGAGACGAATTCGATCTCCTCGCGGAACACGACGACCTCGAGCCGGAAGGCGATGCGGACGAAGACGATCCGTAGTGCGGACTTCAGTCTGCGCACATCGAGCGGAAATCGCGCGCTCTCACCCCAAGGGGGGTAGGTTGCGCGAATTTTTCGCCGCTCACGCAAAGCCGCCGGACGACGCAGTTTGCGCTGTGCGGGGGAGCGCGCGGGTCGAACGTCGCGCCATTTCACTCCCCGAGACAGGCCCGCAAGGCATCGTGAACCGCGACCGCGTCGTCGCGGTCGCGGGCGGCGCGGGCCGCTCTCAAGAGGGCGATCTGCCGCTCGGTGAACGGCACCGCCGTGCCGGGGGGCGGGACGCGGGGGACGAGCCGGGCCACGATCGCCCGCGCGAGAGCATCGACCCCGTCGCCCGTCGTGGAGGAAACGCGGAGCGCATCCGCGGGGAGTGCTCCGCCCCAGCAGTCTGCGAGGTCGCACTTGTGGGCGACGCGGATCGCGGTCGGGTGCGACGCGAGCAGCTCCCGGTCGGCCGCCTCGGGCGGCCGGCCGACGTCGAGCAACAGGACCAGCAGGTCCGCCCGCGCGAGCAGCTCCCGCGTGCGGGCGACGCCCGCCGCCTCCAGCTCTTCCGCCGCGTCGCGCAGTCCGGCGGTGTCGGCGAAGCGGACCGGCCAACCGTCGAGCGCGGTCTCGGCGGTGACGACGTCGCGGGTCGTCCCCGGGCGGTCGAACACGATCGAGCGGGCGAAACCCAACAGCGCGTTCGTCAGGCTCGACTTCCCGACGTTCGGCCGCCCGACGAGCACCACCTCCCAGGGGGCGACGAGATGCCGGCCGAAGTCGGCCCAGGCGAGGAGATCGAGCAGTGGACAGTGGACAGTGGACAGTGGGCAGGATTCGGACTGGGCTGGTCGCTCCGTCCACCGTCCACCGTCCACCGCCCACTCTTCCGTCACCGCCCGCAGCAATTCTGCGACCGCGTTCCGCAGCGTCCCCGCCCGCTGCTCCAGCAGAATCTCCGCGGCGCGGAACGTCGTCGCGCGGGCGAGCGCCTCGTCGCACTCCGCCGCAAAGACGCCCCGCTCGGCCGCCGCGAGCTCGGTCCACGACACGATGGCCGCTCCGCGCGCCGCGAGGTCGGCGAGGATCCGCGCGACGGCCGCCTCGCCGCCGTGGCAATGGAATTCCATTACATCGTCGGCGACGCGGCAGAGCACGACTTCCTCCGCCACGTCGCCCCCCCAATGCCCGAACGCGACGCGATCGAGCCGCTGTGCGGAGAGCGGCCGGCCGTTCGCCGCGCGAAACAGGGGACGCAGCTCTTTTTCCGCCCCTTTTTCAACCTCGAGCAACGCGAGGTCTCCCGCCACCCGCACGGTCGCGACGGCGCCGCGGCCGCGGGGAGTGAGGCGCGCGGCGGTCAGATTCAAAGTGTCTTCCGAACCACGATGACCCATGTTTCGATCAATCACCGACGGACAGAACGAATCGTGCTCTGCAGCCGATCGGCAGCCTGGGCCGAAAGAGTCGTCCCTCTAATGTCCACGTATTCGATCGGCATCGACTTAAGCACTGGAACGACGTCATCCGTGACACGGGTGCGCTCGAGGCCGAGGTACCGCAATTTCGGTAGTTCGGCGAGCGCTTGCACGCCGCGCGACGTGACATTCGTGCCGCTGAGTTCCAGATCTTCCAGCGACTTCGTCTGCGCCAGTCGCGTCACTCCTACATCCGAGATGGATGTTTCCGAAAGATCCAGCCATGTGAGGTTTGCGCAGGTCGCGATATGAGCAAGTCCGGCATCGCCGAACGAGCTTCGCTTGACCTGCACCCTTTCCAGTCGCGGGTGCAGTGCCAGGTGGCTGAAACCCGCATCATCAACATTCGAATGCTCCACGAGTAGCACTGAAAGGCTTCGCAGCGCGCCGATTTCACGGAGATCCGCAGCGGTCACATCACACTGTTTGAGAGACAGGCGTTCCAGCTTCGGGAATCGAGCAGCGAGGCGGCTACCATCCATCGGCCCCGTCATCGTAATCATAAGAAGCTCCAGGTCCGGGATCGCCGGCAGATCTCGAAGCGTTGGGGATCCGGCGGACGTCTTGTGGAACCCCAATGATCGCAATGCACTATTCTGGACCAATCGGCTCAAACCATCGGCTGTGATCGCGGTATCGCTCAGAATGACTGTTTCGGCCCCTTGAAACCTATTCGCCTGCGCCATGCGGCGGTCATCGAACCAATCGCCTACGACGATGACCCATTTCATCTGGCCGAACATGCGATTGTGCCGATGGCCGACGACGTGAGTCAGCGCGCGGTCAAGCCACTCCGGGAACGCGGATTCGATCGAAATCAACCCGCCGTGGGCCTCGATTTCGTCGACGAGCGCCTTCTGCCGGAAGCCGGGGAGCAGCGCCGCCGCGATGGCCGCGATGATGATGATCGTCGTCAGCGCGGCGAAGACGAGTCGCTGCCGCGGAGTGTGGGAATCGGCCGGAGCAGTCATTTATGCGGTCCTCGCGCGAGGTCGTGCCGTTCGTCGAGCATTGCGGCGCCTTGGGGGGGACCGTTCAATCATAGCAATCCGCGGTTCGAATGGGTTCCGATTGGCTCGTCGCGCGCTTTCAGGTCTTCTCCTCGCCCCATCGCTCCAATGCAGGGCGGCGCTTCGCGGCTGATGCCGCTGCGCTCTGCTTTTGATTTATGGCCGGCGTGTGGCTGGGATCGATCCGCCGCGCGCGTCATGCCCGCGAAGGCGGGCATCCAGCAGGCGGCGCGAACTGGCGTGGGCTGGATTCCCGCCTCCGCGGGAATGACGGGATGGACTGGCACCAAGTTTCCGGCCACCGCCTTCGCTGGGGGACAGGCCCTCCGCGGGAAACGACGCCCAAAGATGACGAATCGACCCCGGACACCGGTGCGGGACGCATCGAGTCCGCATCGTTCGGGCGGCAAATCGCCGCGAGTCGTCCCGGCGCTGAGGGCCAGGCCGCGCAGGCCCAGGTGCGGTTCGTGGCGGGCGTGGGGGAGGTGCGGGGCGAGCAGCGGGCCGCCGCCGCCGGTGAGGAGCAGGGCCGGCTCCTTCTCTCCGACCGACAGCCGGGCGATCAGCTCCTTCACCGCGCCGAGCTGTCCCCAGAACAGGCCGCTGCGGAGCGCCTGCCGCGTGTCGCGCCCCAGCGGCGGGTGCGGCTCGTTCGCCAGTTCGTCGATGCCGATCAAAGGCAACAGCGCCGTGTAGCGGTGGAGCGCCCGGGCGGAGAGCTGAAAGCCGGCGATAAAGGCGATAGATAAAGGCGACGCAGCTGAATGGCAGGAAGATAGACGTAAAGCTCGGCAGCAATGAGAGTTGTAACGATGACTCGTCCCTGTCGATCAAACCCTGCCAAGCACCTTCCGGCCGCAATTCAACGATTCGCGAGAAAACCCGGCCATTCCGCACCAAGAAGGTGACAACCCACAACTCCTTGTGGATTCACTACTTGCGGCTTATCTTCGTGCCATTCGGGACGCAGCTCTTTTCCGATTCCTTTTCCGATTCGATCGAGCAGCTCCAGATGGCCCGTCACCCGGATGGTCGCGACGGCCCCGCGGCCGCGCGGAGTGAGGCGGGCCGCGGTCAGCAAGGCCGAATTCGTCGAACGAGAATGGCCCACGTTTCGACCGCCCCGTTGGACCTACGATGCTGGAAGCGGGTCGCTGGGCGTCGTCGAACGCACGCGATGAACTCCAGGCGAGTTCAGGCGTGTTTCTTCTTGCGAACGGCGCTGGCGCCCAAGGACTGCTTCGTGGGTCCGGCGGGACGGAAACGATCGTTGTACCGAACGGCGGTTGGCTCACCCGCCGCCAGTCGCCGGACCGCTTCCCGCGAATCCAGTTCGAGTTCGTTGTACGACACTTCCATTCCGTCGCCGGGCGAATCGCCGAAGGCCACGCACTCCGTCACCTTGCGGACCCCGGCGAAGACCCAGGTCGCTGGTCGGTCTCCCCACGTGAACGATTCGTCTTCGTCTCCCTCTTCCAAGCGACCATGCTCTTCCGCCTTGGCGATCGCCTCGCGCTCCGACTTCGCCGAGAACAGGACGATGTTCTCCCAGACCGGAAATCGGCGTTGCGCGCCGCTCTTCAGCTTCACGGTCATGATGATGTGGGCCGCGTACCAGCTCATGGCTTGTCCTTCCGCTTGCGAACATTGCGGCAGCCGAGATATTTTTGCGCGCGAATGATCTTTCGCACCCGTTCCGAATCGCCTGCCGCCTTCGCGCGAGCAAGCATCTCCGCCAGAATTTCACAGGCGTGTCGCTTCTTGCGTTTGGCCTCGGCTTTGGCCTCGCGCGTGATTTCGTTTTCCCCGCTCTCGCGGCTTCTGGTCATATTCTAGCATTCCCCGGACGGCGGGTCGCAATCCAGCCGGCCCCGCGCGCTGAGGGCCAGGCCGCGCAGGCCCAGGTGCGGCTCGTGGCGGGCGTGGGGGAGGTGCGGGGCGAGGAGCGGGCCGCCGCCGCCGGTGAGGAACAGGGCCGGCTCCTTCTCTCCGACCGACAGCCGGGCGATCAGCTCCTTCACCGCGCCGAGTTGTCCCCAGAACAGGCCGCTGCGGAGGGCCGCGCGGGTGTTTTGGCCCAAGGGCGGGTGCGGCTCGTGCGCCAACTCGTCGATGCCGATCAAGGGCAACAGCGCCGTGTAGCGATGCAGCGCGCGGGCCGAGAGCTGGAACCCGGGGAGGATCGCCCCGCCTTGAAACTTCCCTTCGGTCGACAGCACATCGACCGTCGTCGCCGTCCCGGTATCGACGATGATCGCGGGCCGATCGGGGGGACGGATCGCGTTCGCCGCGACGGCGTTCAACAGCCGGTCGATGCCGATCTTGCCCGGCTCGGGGAGATCGACCTGAAGCGGGACCTCGCGCGGGTCGTCGAGGACGCGGGCCGCCCGCCACCCGGCCGGCCAGCCGTCGAGCACCTTCCGCACGCCGGCCGGGTTCGTTCCGGCGACGATGCCGGTCGCGGCATCGCTCACCCCGATCCAGCCGCGAATCTCACCCCACGGAACATCGGCGTCGACGGCGACGGCGGCGGTGCGGCTGAAGTCGGGCAGAGCGCCGGGAGGAGACGAGGGCGCGTCGCCATGGAACAGCCCGAGCTTGATGCGGCTGTTGCCGACGTCGATGGCGAGGAGCGAAGGGGGAGTGGACAGTGGACGGTGGCCGGTGGACAGTGGAGGCTCTCTCATCACCATCCACCATCCACCATCCACTGTCCACTGTCCACTCCCGCCCCCTCACACCTCCTGCAGCGCCCGCAGCACGTCGACCACCGCCTCGCGCCCGTCGCCGTAGAACATCAGCGTGTTTTCCGCGGCGAACAGCGGGTTGGGGATGCCGGCGAAGCCGGGGCTGAGGCTCCGCTTGATGACGATCACCGTGCGGGCCTTGTCCACGTCGATGATCGGCATGCCGGCGATCGGGCTGTTGGGGTTCGTCCGCGCGTCGGGGTTGACCACGTCGTTCGCCCCGAGCACGATCGCCACGTCGGTCTGCGGCAGGAGCCGGTTGATGTCGTCCATCTCCCGGAGCCGCTCGTAGTCGATGTCCGCCTCGGCCAGCAGCACGTTCATGTGCCCGGGCATGCGTCCGGCGACCGGATGGATGCCGAACTGCACGTCGACCCCCTTCTCGAGGAGGAGCGTCGTCAGGTCGCGGACCGCGTGCTGGGCCTGGGCGACCGCCATCCCGTAGCCGGGGACGATCACCACGCGCTCGGCCACGTCGAGCAGCATCGCGATCTCATCGGCCGAGGTGGACTTCACCGTGGCGTAGACTTCCTCGGCCGCTCTCATTTCCCCCTTGGGCGCCAGCGTGCCGAACAGCACGTTCACAAGCGAGCGGTTCATGGCGACGCACATGATCCGCGTGAGGATGATCCCCGAGGCGCCGACCAGCGACCCGGCGATGATCAGCACCGTGTTGTCGATCACGAACCCGGTCGCGGCGGCGGCGAGGCCCGAGTACGAGTTCAACAGGGCGATCACCACGGGCATGTCGGCCCCGCCGATGCCGACCACCAGGAACACCCCCAGCGCCAGGGCGAGCAAGCTCATCAGCCAGTAATACAGGTCGGCATGCTCCACGTCGGCGACGAGCAGGACGCACAGCAGCAGGGAGAGAGCGGCCAGGCCGGCTGTGAGCGCCTGCTGGTATGGAAGCCGCCATTTCTCGATGAACTTCAGCTCCTGGAGCTTGGCGAAGGCGACGAGGCTGCCGGAGAGCGTGACGGCCCCGATGAGTCCCGAGGCGGCGGTCGCGACGAGCACGCCGGTCCCCAGCAGCGGCTCGAACGCCATCGCCAGATATCCCCCCGCGACGAGCACCGAGGCCCCGCCTCCCAGTCCGTTGAACAATGCCACGAGCTGCGGCATGGCGGTCATGCGGATGCGGACGGCGAGCGCCGCGCCGATGACCGCCCCGATCGCCACGCCGACGGCGATCAGCACGTACCGGTTCACGTCGGGATGCGCGAGCGTGACGACGACGGCCAGCAGCATGCCCGCCGCCCCCATCAGATTTCCGCGGACGGCGGTGCGGGGGTGCGTCAGCCCCTTGAGGCCGCAGATGAACAGCACCGCGGCCGCGAGATATGCCAGGTTGACGAGGACGATGTTGGTCACGGGGTGGTCCGCTGTCGGTGGTCCGCTGTCAGTTGTCCGTGGTGGCTGGCTACCGGCGATCCTCCATCCTCGATCCTCACTCCTCCCTCTTCCTCACGTCCTTCTTGCGGAACATCCCCAGCATGCGGTGCGTGACGAGGAACCCGCCGACGACGTTGACGGTGGCGAGGACCACGGCGAGGAACCCGAGGATTCGGGCCAGGCGGTCGACGTTTTCGACCGATTCCAGCCCGACGCGCACCCCGGTCCCCGCGAGAATCACCGCCCCGATCAGCGTGATCCCGGAGATCGCGTTCGACCCGGACATCAGCGGCGTGTGCAGCGTGGGGGGAATCTTGGTGATGATCTCCACCCCCACGACCACCGCGAGCACGAACACCGTCAGCAGCAGCACCATCCGCTCGGGGTAGTTCGACGCGGAGGCGGAGGCCCCGTCCGCGGCCAACATGGCCAGCGATATCGCATTCGTGGAAAGCAATTCGATCATGGAATCGAGACCTCGGATGTCGGAGAGGCGAGGGGCGGGAGGCCGAGCGCCTCGCGGACGCGGGGATGGACGACCTCTCCGCCGCGGGCCACGAGCGTCTCGCGGACGATCTCGTCCGCCGTGTCGATCGACAGCGTCCCCCCCTTCACCAGGTGCAGCAAAAAGGTCGAGACGTTCTTCGCGTACATCTCGCTGGCGTGATAGGGAACTTCGGACGGGAGGTTGACCGGGCCGAGGACCGTCACGCCGTTTTCGACGACTGTCTCGCCGGCCCGCGTGAGCTCGCAGTTCCCGCCGCGCTCGGCGGCGAGATCGACGACGATCGAGCCGGGGGCCATCCCGCGGACCATTTCGGCGGTGACGAGCACGGGGGACTTCTTGCCGGGAATGGCGGCGGTCGTGATGACGACGTCGTTCTGGGCGACGACGCGGCCCATCTGCTCCCGCTGCCGGCGGAGGAATTCCTCGCCCATCTCGCGGGCGTAGCCTCCGGCCTGCTCGGCGCCCGCGGCCTCCAGCTCGAACTCGACGAACCTTCCGCCGAGGCTTTCGACCTGCTCCTTGACCACGGGCCGCACGTCGTAGGCCTGGACGACCGCACCCAGCCGTTTTGCAGTCGCGATCGCCTGCAGGCCGGCGACGCCGGCGCCTACTACGAACACCTTGGCCGGCTTGATCGTCCCCGCGGCGGTCATCATCATCGGGAACATGCGGGGCAGGCGGTCGGCGGCGATCAGCACCGCCTTGTAGCCGGCGATGTTCGCCATCGACGACAGCACGTCCATGCTCTGCGCCCGCGTGATGCGGGGGACGAGCTCGAGGCCGAACAGCGTGACTCCCTGCGCCGCAAGATCGGCGGCCGCCTGCGCCTCGGCCAGCGGCTCGACGTGCGCGATCACCGTCTGCCCCTCGCGGAACAGCCCGGCGTCGTCGTCGCGCTTCGGCAGATTCGCGCCGGCGGCGCGGACTTGCAGGACCACGTCGGCCCGGGCGAAGAGGTCGCCTCGCCCCTCGACGAGCTCGGCGCCGGCGGCGGCGTATTGTTCGTCGGAGAAGCCGGCCGCGACCCCCGCCCCGCGCTGGACCAGCACGCGGAGGCCCTTCTTGCCGAGCGCCGCCACCGTCGCCGGGACCGCGGCGACGCGCCGCTCGCCGGGAAACGTTTCCTGCGGAACACCGACGGAAAGGACGGGGGCGTCCTGCGACATGCCTGTGGCTGACCCGGCTCGAGTTCGCGATCCGCGGATTAGGGTGCTTGCGGCCCGCACTTATAATGCATCGGGCGGCGAAATCGCAACGTCCCGCGAGATTGCCACGGTGGTCGCGCCGCGCTCACCCCGCCGCGGGAAACAACCCCAGCAAGTCTTCCACGCGGTCGAGTTCCTCGAGCTTCCAGCACGCGTCGAGCACCTTGTCCTGCGTCGCCTCGTCGAGCCGGCCAGCCGCCAGCCGGCGGAACTTCGCCTCGACCTCCTCGTCGCTCATCGGGTTGCGATCGTGGCCGCGGGGGAACTCGTTCTCCGCGGTCTCCTGCCGGCCGTCGGCCAGCGTGATCGTGATGCGGTTCGGAATTCCCTGCGGATAGCGGGCGGTGAGCGCGGCGTCGCGGCGGACGGCGATCTTCGAGACGAGCTCGAGCAGTTTCTCGTCGTGGAGCCGCGCGTCGCTGAACGATTCCAGCGTCACGTCGCCGTCCAGGAGCGCGACGGCGGTGCAGTAGGGGAGGCTGTGGTCGGCGGTTTCGCGGGTGCGGGGCCGCCATTTCTCCGGGTCCTTGCCGATGATGTCCACCGCGGCGTCGAACGAGTCGATCTCGATCCCGCGGATGTCGGCCGCGTCGCCGATCCTCGGCCGCAATTCGAGGGCGGCGTGGATCGCGCTCTGCGAGTGGTATTCGGCCGGCCAGAACTTGATCGACGTGCGCTTGATCATGAAATCACTTGCGCCGGGGTGGCCGGGACTGGAGGCTCGGCGAAGCCCCGGTGATTCGTGCCCCGGGGCGTTCCCGACCGGGACTTCGCTGCGGTCCAGTCCCGGCGACCCTCTGAGCGTCGTCAGCTCGAACTCTCCCGAGACCTGCTTGAAGAAGCCCATTTCCCCCTCGAAGATCGGCGAAGGGCCGGTCAGCCCCTCGGCGGCGAGCGTGGCGGCGAACACGCCGTTCCGCGCGGCGTTGGCGAAGGCGCACCCCTTCCATTCCGACAGTTCTCCCGCCCGCGTCTGCCGCAGCGCGACGTTCGGCGTCCCCGCCAGGTTGAGGGCCTGCTCGATTCCCGCGGCGTCGAGGCCGAACAGCTTGGCCGCGGCGGCCGCGGTCGAGAACGCGCCGTAGGTCACGTGGTCCCAGCCGCGGGCGCGGATGCTCGCCGCGTCGCACAGCCGGCATTGGATCTCGTAGGCGAGCACGGTCGCGGCGATGATCTCGCGGCCCCCCTGGCCGGCCGCCTGCGCGGCGGCGAGCACCGCGGCGATGTTGTCGCTGGGATGGGCCGGCTCGAGAGAGAGGTAGGTGTCGTTGTAATCGAGGTAGCGGAACAGCACGCCGTTGACGAACGCGGCAAGCGCCGGAATGGTGGGCCGCTTCCCGCCGAGATAGCCCGCCCCCGGCTCGCACGTGCAGCGGGCGGCGACGCGGCGGGCGACGTTCGGCGCGTGGGCGTCCCACGCGCCGAGGGCGCAGGCGAGCGAGTCGATCATCCGCCGCCGCGCTTCGTGCACGGTCGCGTCGTCGAGGTCGGAGAAGGAGAGGTTCGCGGCGTATTCGGCGATCCGGCGGGCGAGAGTCATTGTTCGATTTTCGGGTGCGTGGAACGTGGCGATCGGAACGTCACTTCGGAGTTTCGGTCCCCGTCGGCCCGGGATCAAGCTCTCCGGCCCGCGCGGCATGGCGGCGGGCGTCTTCGTGGCGCCCCATCCGCAGGTACGTCAGCATGAGCGCCCGGTGGATCTCACGGTCGTCGGGCCGGACGTTCAGCGCCTTCAGGAAGTGGACCAGGGCATTCTCGGGATCCTCACGATCGAGCAGGACCGATCCGAGGTTGGCATGGGCCTCGGCGAGTCCGGGATCGAACTCGATCGCTTCGCGAAACAGTTCGGATGCGCGGCGGTCGGCTTCCTCCCGCGACGCCCCACCGGCCGACGCCAATTGACGCCAGGCGGAACCCCAGTTGACGCGGAGCCTTCCGGCATCGTCGTTCCGGGATTCCGGGTCGAGTTCCGCGGCGCGCCCGAAGTGGACGAGCGCCTGCCGCAGCTCGTGGCGCGCCGACTCCACGCTCCCGCGTCGCATCGCCAACATTCCCAGTTTCGTCCGGACCGTCCCGAGGTTGTAGTGCGCGTCGTACAGGTCGGGATCGACCTCGAGCGCGGCCTGATTGTGCTCGAACGCCAACACGAGCAGATACGGGACTTCGTCGCTGCGACCGGATTGCTCGGCGAGGGTCGCGCGATTGTCGTAGTCCGCCGCCAGGTTCAAGTGGATCATGCTGTTGCGCCGCGTGACCTCAAGGGCATGTCGATAGAGGGTCTCGCCGTCCCGCCAGAGGGCCGCTTGCGACCAGGCGAGGGCGATCAGCGCGAGATACGCCGCGGCGATTCCTAAGAGCGGCACGATGCGAAGGGCCCGGGCGAAGGGGGCCTCGATTCGCGATTTCGAGGCGATCCATCGGACGATCTCCCCAATCGACCATGCGATCGCAAGGTAGATCCCGATCGCGGGGAAGTACATGTATCGGTCGGCCAACTGTTGCCGGCCGACTTGAATCACCCCGATCACCGGGACGAGCGTCCCGAGAAACCAGAGCCAACCGACCAAAAGATAAGGCTGGTCGCGGCGTTGCCGGAAGCACAGTGCCGTGAGCGCCGCGAGCAGGGTCCCGGCGGCGGCCGCCGCGGCGACCGAGACGGCCTCGCCGGGGTGCGGATAGAACACCGCGAGATCGAGCGGCCGGAAGAGTTTTCCCATGTAAGCGGCGTAGGACACGGGCGCGTTGAGCGCCCGGACGCTCAGCGGAAGCTCTTCGAGCGTCCGCATCGCCCCGCCCGATTTCTGGGCGAACACGATCGCAACGCTCGCCGCGATCGACAGCGCGAGAAACGGCAGCTTCTCGAGCGCGATCCGCCGGAGCGGGACGGGCGCGGCGGCCGGCTGGAGTCGGGCGGGAGGCGGCGGAGACCATCCCGCGATCCGGCCGAGAGGCCACCAGTCCAGCAACACCAGCACGCAAGGGAGCGTGACCAGCATCTGCTTGGACATCAGACTTGCCGCGAACGCGACGACCGCCGCCGAGTACCACGTTTTGCTGTCGGTTCGCGCGAACCGCGCGTAGCACCCGATTGCGAGCAGCCCGAAGAGCTGGCTCAACACGTCCTTTCGCTCCGCGATCCACGCCACCGATTCCACGTGCAGCGGATGGACCGCGAACAGCCCGGCGACGGCGGCGCCGCGCCAGTCGTTGCCGGTCATCGAGCGGAGCACGAAGTACAGGAGCAGCACGTTCGCCAGGTGCAGGGCGACGTTCGTCGCGTGAAAGCCGCGGGCCGACTGGTGCACCGTGCCCGACTCGGGCCGGTACAACTCGGCGTCGAGCATGTACGACAGCCAGGTCAGCGGGTGCCAGTTGGAGAAATACGTCGTTCGCAAGGCCCACGCGACGTTGTCCGGGGTGAGTCCGGTCGTCACCTTCTCGTTCTCGACGACGTACGTCGGGTCGTCCAGGTTGACGAACTCGAACTCGGTCGGCAGCCCAAGGACGACGTCGAAGCCCGCCGTCTGCGCATAGACGGCCAGCGTTCCGGCGGCCAGCAGACAGACGATGGCGAAAACGCGTCCCATGCGGATCATTTCCCTTCGGGACCGGCCGGCTTGCGCGCGCGGCGCAGCAGGGTTTCGGGATCCGGAAGCCGCGGATTGAGCCGGCCCGCCTCGCGGGCATGATGACGCGCTGCCGCGTCGTCTCCCCGGTGCACCATCACGACCACGAGCTGCAAATGGGTCTCCCACGAGACGGGCGCGGACCGGAGCGCGATTTCGAGCTGCTCCTCCGCCTCGTCGAGGCGATTCTCGTCGAGGAGGGCCGTCGTCAGGCGAACGCGGGCTTCCTGGAAATCGGGATCGAGATCCAGCGCCCGGCGATAATGTTCGATCGCCCGCGAGTTGGCATCGGCGGGCGGCGTCCCTCCCGCGTCGCTCAGCCGCCGGTACGCGAGGCCCAGTGCGAGTTGCACATCTTTGTCGTGCGGTTTGATCCGGGCGGCTTCCGCCAATTGATGGATTGCGAGCGCGGGACTCCCACGCTCCAGTTGGATCCGCCCCAGGTGATATCGGAACTGAGCGTCCGCAGGCTCGAGACGGACGGCCTCTTCCGCGTGTACAAGCGCCGCGTCCTGAAGTCGTGCCGCCTCGGACGCGGAGAAGTCTCGAACGCTCCGGGCGGCTTCGAAGTAGTGGACCGCAAGGTTCCCGTGCGCGGTCCCGTTCCGCTCGTCCACCGCGAGCGCGTGCCGATACAGCGTTTCGCTGTCGCGCCAATGGCCGGTCTGGATCCAGGCGAGCGTCCCCAGCACGACGAAGGCGGCGGCCGCCGCTGTGACGTGGACGATGCGCAGCTCGCCGAAACGCTGGCAGACGACCGCCGCCAGCCAGACGCCCGCCAGGTACAGCCCGATCGCGGGAAAGTACATGTAGCGGTCTGCCATCTGCTGGCCGCCCACCTGCACGAGGCCGATCACCGGGACGAGCGTTCCCAGGAACCACAGCCAGCCCACCGCCAGGAACGGCATCCGCCGCCAGCCCCACAGGCACAGCCCGCTCAAGGCCGCCAGGACCGCCCCCGCGATCGCGACCTGTTCCGTCGAGATCGACTCCCCGGGGTGCGTATAGTACACGATCAGATCGACCGGCCACACGGCCTTGGCCAGATAGAGCGCGTACGCCACCACCGCATTCAACATGCGTGCCCGCAACGAATGGGCCTCGATGCTCTGCAACGTTCCTCCGGCCCGTTGGGCCATCACCGCCACGACGCTCGCCGCCAGCGACAACGCCAGAAACGGGACCTTTTCGGCCAGGATTCGCGGCGGCCTTCGTTGCGGCGTGGCGGGAAATCGCGGCGGCGACGGCGACCAATCTCGAATCCGTCCCAGCGGCCACCAGTCGAGCAGAATCAGCACGAACGGCAGAGTGACGAGCATCTGTTTTGACATCAGGCTCGCCGCGAACGCGACGAGCGCGGCGGCGTACCACGTTCGGCCGCCATTCATCGCGAATCGCGCGTAGGCCCCGAGCGCCAGCAGTCCGAAAAACAGGCTGAGCACGTCCTTCCGCTCGGAGACCCAGGCGACCGACTCCACGTGCAGCGGGTGTACCGCGAACAGACCGGCGACCGCCGCGCTCTTCCAGTCCGCCCCCGTCAACCGCCGCAGCACGAAGAACAGCAGCAGCACGTTGGCCAGGTGCAGGGCGACGTTGGTGGCGTGAAATCCGCCCGCCGCATCGTAAATGGTCCCCCGTTCGGGCAGGAACAGTCCGGCGTCGAGCATGTACGACAGCCAGGTGAGCGGGTGCCAGTTGGCGAAGTGGGTCGTGGTGAACGCCCAGCGCACGTCGTCGAGCGTCGGGCCGCGCGCCACGCGCGGGTTCTCCGCCACGTAGGTCGGATCGTCGAAATTGACGAACCCGTGCCCGAGCGACTGGGCGTAAACGGCCAGCGTGGCGGCGGCCAGCAGGCAGACGATGACGAGGACGCGCCGCATGCAGTCCAGCCGCAGCTTCCAGAGAAATCTGCGCCTGCGTCGTGGGGCAGGCCGCTGTTCCCGATTATGCTGGCCGGCGAGCGGCGGTTCAACGGCTGCCGCCGAGATGGCCGCGCGGAGGGGGCACGTGGGGCAGACATCTTCGTCCGCCCGAACGGCAGGCTGGAAAGTCTGCCCCACGACCGCGCCCGAATGGCAGGCTGGAAAGCCTGCCCCACGACCGCCAGCCTCCGGCAGCCGGCTGCAATTGTCCAACGTTTTCCGGCGCATCCGGCGTACATTGCCCGGAGACGCACGGTTGCGAGCCGGTTCGCGGTGCGTCAAGATGGCCGAACTTCGACCTGCGGCTGGACCACGGCATGACGCTGTTGTTGGAAAACGTTCGTAAGAGTTACCGGGAGCCGAACGGAGACGTCCTCCCGGTGCTCGACGTGGAGCGGTTCGCCCTCGCCGATGGCGAGCAGGCGGTCCTCGTGGGAGAAAGCGGCGGCGGGAAAACCACGCTCCTGAACGTGATCGCCGGCATCACCGTCCCCGATTCCGGCTCGGTGACGATCGACGGGGTGAACATCGTCCGCCTGTCGGAGCCGGCCCGGGACCGGTTCCGCGCCCTGCGGATCGGCTTCGTGTTTCAGACCTTCAACCTGCTCCCCGCGTTCACGGCGCTGGAAAACGTGCTGCTGGGAATGAGCTTTTCGGGCCGCCGCGCGAACCGCGGGCGGGCGATTTCCCTGCTCGAGCGAATGGGGCTGGCCCGCCGGTTGGACCATCGGCCCGGGCAGCTTTCGGTCGGCGAGCAGCAGCGGGTCTCGGTCGCGCGGGCGCTCGCCAACGAGCCGTCCCTGTTGCTCGCCGACGAGCCGACCGCGAGCGTCGACCTCGGGCACCAGGAGATGGTCCTGAACCTGATCCGCGAGGTGAGCGGCGAACAAAACGTGTCGCTGCTGTTGGTCACGCATTCGCCGGAGGTCGCCGGGCGGTTCGACCGCGTCGAGGACCTGGCGCGATTCAATCGGGCCGCGGGCGATGATGGGGCGGGGGCCACGGCATGAACCTCGCCCGGATCGCGATCAAGAGCATCCGCCAGCGGGCGCTGGCCTCGTCCCTGACCGCCCTGAGCGTGGCCCTCGGCGTGATGCTGATGGTCGCGGTGCTCGTGATCTTCGGCGTCGTCCAGCGGACTTTCAGCCAGCGGTCCTTCGGGTACGAGATCGTGATCGGTCCCAAGGGGAGCGACCTGCAGCTCGTGCTGAGCACGATCTATCGCCTCACCCCCGCGATCGACACGCTTCCCTACAAGTACTACTTGGAGATCGAAAAGGACCCCCGCGTCCGCGACGCCGTCCCGATCACGGTGGGCGATTTCACCGAGGAGGGGGGCTTTCCCATCGTGGGGACGACGGAAACGTACTTCACGCTTCCCTACGCCCCGGACAAGAAATTCCAGTTGCGCCGCGACAGCGAAGTGATGCAGGACCCGTTCGACGCCATCATCGGGAACGAGGTCGCCGAGACGAACGACTGGACCGTCGGCTCGCAGTTCCAGCTCGTCCACGGCGGGGCCGAAAGCGACCACGTCCACGACGAGAAGTTCACCGTCGTCGGGATCCTCGCCCCGACCGGCACGCCCAACGACAAGACGGTGTTCCTGCACCTCAACGGCTTCTTCGCCATCGCCGGCCACGACAAGACGCTCCGCGAAGTCCTGCAGAAAGACCGCGACTTCTTCGGCCCGAACGCGGACAACGCCCCGCTGGACGACCCGGAATGGTTGAGGACGCAGGGGGGCCGGCACGCGCACCATCACGGCCCGATGCCCGACCTGCACAAGTCGGTCTCGGCGATCTTCGTCAACGTCGTTCGCCCGGAAGGGGCCGAGCGATTCGGCGCGTCGACGCTGGCGATACTCTTCAAGAACGAAATCTCGACCGGCCTCCAGGCCCAGGCGATCAACCCGATCCAGCCCATGAACACGCTCATGGAGAACTTCGTCGGCCCGACCCGGATCCTGCTGTCGGTCCTCACGGGGCTGATCATCGTGGTCTCGGGAGTGGGGATCTTCGTGAGCATCTACAACTCGATGTCCGACCGCCGCCGCGAGATCGCCGTGATGCGGGCCCTGGGAGCGCAGCGGCGGACGGTGTTCTCGATCATCCTCGCGGAATCGGTGATCCTGTGCGTCGCCGGGGGCCTGTTGGGGGCGCTGCTTGGGCACCTGCTGGTGTTCGTCGCCGCCCCGATCGTCGAGTCTTACACCGGGCTGCTGATCGACCCGCTGACCTTCGAGCCGGTCGAGCTGGCGCTGCTGCCGGCCCTGATCGCGCTCGCCTCGCTGGTCGGCATCGTCCCCGGGCTGACGGCGTACCGGACCGACGTGGCCAAGACGCTGGCGGAGTAGTCGCCTCGTCGCCCGTCATTTCAGAAGCGGCACGAAACCAACCTGCTCGAAGTGGACACCACGATCTCCACGCGGGCTCCTTCGGGAAGCTCTTCATCGTCGTCCAGTACGATCGCTCCGTTGATGACCTGTCCCTTCAGTACCATCATGCCTCTCCTTCTCCAGTGGGCTGTCGTCTCCGCGGGACGAGTGTACTGAATGAATCCTAACCGATTCGATATCGAGATTCCGCCGTGCGCGTCGCTGACCGAATCCGCTCATCTCGCAATCTGCGAAATCTGCGTAATCCGTGGATGGCTTCCTGAGCCGCCGCGGCAGGGAGGGGATGGATCCGGCGCGGAAACTGCCGTATCATGGAATCGTCGGACGATAATCGTTCCGTGGCTTCGAATTTGCAGGATTCGCCAAGATGACGTCCGCTGTCGAGCGTCCGCAGCCGGTCCCGGCGGAATCGTACCGGGAATCGCCGAACGAGTTCGATTACCGCCCCGTCCCCGTGCTGGCCCCGGTGAGCCTGTGCCTCGGCCTGGTCGCGGCGGTGGGGATGCTCGGACTTTTGGGATTGGCCGTTCCGCTGATCGGAACGATACTGGGGGCCGTCTGCCTGGTGAAGATCGTCCGCTCCGAAGGGGAGTACGGCGGGTTCGTCCCGACGGTGATCGGATTCAGCCTGTCCGCCTTCTTTCTCCTGTTCGGCGGCGCTTACAACGCCTACGCCATCGCGACCGAAGTCCCCGAGGGGTACGAGCGGATAAACTTCAATCGCGACATCGCCAAGAAGGGGTTCGTGTTCGCCGACGGGCAGTCGGCGCCGCATCCCGAGGTCGCCGCCCTCGACGGGCGGAAGATCTTCCTGAAAGGCTATATGTACCCGCAGTTCCAGGACCACGAGCTCAAGGGGTTCATCTTCGTCAAGGACAATCAGCAGTGCTGTTTCGGAGGGAACCCGGCGCTCACCGACATGATCAGTGTGGAGATGCAGGACGGGAAAACGGTCGATTATTCCCGCGGACTGGTCGCGGTCGCCGGCGTCTTCCGGGTCCGCGATCCGCGGACCGGCGGCGAGTTGAACCCCGTGTACGAGTTGGAAGCCGACCACTTCGAACGCTCGAGGACGCCCTTCTGATGAAGACGCCCATCCGCTGCTCTGCGTCGCGCTCGTGGTTCGCCCTGTCGCTCGTCGCGGGGCTGGCGTGGCTGGGGGCGGGGTGCCAGCGGCCCGATCAAGGCGAATACCTGTCCTATCGGGAGCTGGATGCCCGGCAACGGGCGGAAGGCCAACCGCTCGAGCGCGATGCGAACGACGCCGACGACCGCGCCGCGAGTGACGGCCGCGGGAGCGGCCCGGCAGTCGCCCGGCCCGTCTTGAGTCCCGGGACTGCGGTGGACGATGCCGGGGCCGTTGCGGCGCCGGAGCCGCCCGCCGCGGGAGCGAACATTCCCGACCGGATCGACACTCCCGCCGGAAGCGAGATCGAACCGGGAGCGGCCGGCGAACCCGCCGCCGTGGGCGAGACGGCCGGTTCGACCGGGACGGCGCGATCGGCGGCGGATGAGGCGGCGATCGCAGCGTTCGGCGGAGCCGGCCCGGAGCGAACGGTCGGGATTGGACCGGGGCGGCCGAATTTCGCCGATCCCGCGGCGCCGCCGTCCGAGCCGCGGGAGATCCAGCTCCTGGTGCCGGAGAAGACGTTCAAGGTGGAGGGTCCGCAAGGGGCGATCCGCGTGAACTACTCGGACTTCGACTTGCTCACGGTCCTCAACATGGAGCCCGTCCCGACCAACGCGGTCGACTATTTTCCAAGCTGGTTGCGGGAACTGGACGGTCGCCGGGTCCGCCTGCGGGGGTTCATGTTTCCGGATTTTCTGCAGGAGGGGCTGAAGGGGTTCGTGCTCGCGCGGGACAACGACATCTGCTGCTTCGTCCGCACGCCGAAGCCTTACGACGTCCTCATCGTGAAGATGCGCGACGGGCTGACGACGGACTACATCGCCAATCGCCCGTTCGACGTCGTCGGCACGTTCCGCATCAAGCCGTTCTTTCTCGGCGACACGCTGTACTCGGTCTACGCCATCGACGACGCGACGGTCATCAACAAGTAAAACCCGCTTCATTCGCCACGACGGCCTCCACGCCGTGAGGGACTTCCGCCATGCGTTTCATCCGGCTTGCCATATCGCCTCTGTTCCTCCTGTCGCTCGTCGCACTCGCTGCGGGCGAGGCGGCCGCCTGCCCGTGGTGCCCCGAGCCGTCGATCACGTTGTCCGAACAGCTCGCCGGCTCCGACGCGGCAGTTCTCGTGCAATGGGTGTCGGCGCAGAAGCCGGCCGAGGAATCGCTCTCGACGCTCGAGGCCTTCGACGAGGCCGCGGGCCGCGCCGATTCCGATGATCCCCGCGACGACAGCGGCGCGACGGCCGCTCCCCGCGACGCCGCCGGCAGCACGACCTACGAAGTCGTCCGCGTGGCCCGCGGCGGGCCGGACACGGTCAAGAAGGGGGACCGCATCACGCTCGTCCGCTACCGCCCCGGCAAGCCGGGAGACCTGTCCCTGCTGCTGGGGACCAAAGGGACGATCGTCGAATGGAGCACGCCGGTCGAGATCACCGAGACCGGCTTCAATTACCTCGCCCAGGCGCCTCCGACCGAGACGCCCACGACGAAGCGGCTCGAATACTTCCTGAAGTTCCTCGAGTTTCCCGATCCGCTCGTCGCCAACGACGCCTTCCAGGAGTTCGCGAACGCTTCGTACAAGGACCTCATGCCGCTCATCGACCAGATGCCGGCCGAGAAAATCGCCAAGTGGGTCACCAGCGAAGACACCAGCCCGACGCGGCTCGGGTTTTACGGCATGCTGCTCGGCCTGTGCGGGGATGAGGACGACGCCGCGCTGCTGAAGGCCGAGATCCTCGACGAGACCGGCGAGTACCGGCTGGGGATCGACGGCGTCATGTCCGGCTATCTCCTGCTCACCGGCGAGAAAGGGCTGGCGCTGCTGGAGGAAGAGAAGCTGAAGCCGCATTACGTCGAGACGGTCCGCCCGGACGGCAGCATCCACCGCGAGAACAAGGTCCCGTTCAGCGAGACGTATTCCGCGATGCGGGCGATCCGCTTCATGTGGGACTACGGCGACGGGCGGATCAGTGCGGACCGGCTGCGGCAGTCGATGCGGATGCTGCTGGACCGGCCGGACCTGGCGGACCTGGTCATCGCGGACCTCGCCCGCTGGAAGGACTGGAGCGTGCAGGACCGGATGATGGAGTTGTACGGATCGAAGGAGTACGACGTGCCCTCGGTCAAGCGGGCGATCGTACGGTACTTGCTGGTGTGCGCCGCCTCGGCCCCGAAGGACGCCCCCGCCCCCCCGCCGCACGTCGTCGAGGCGAAGAAACACCTCGCCGACCTCCGCGCCCGCGACCCGAAAACCGTCCAGGAAGCGGAGCGGTTCTTCTTCATCGAGTGATCGTAGTTCCAAGTGCCGAGTTCCAGGTTCCACCGGCCGTCTCGCCCGTCATGCCCGCGAAGGCGGGCATCCAGCCGTGAGGGAGGGGTACTGGATTCCCGCCTGCGCGGGAATGACGGTAGTTCCACGCGGCGATTCGAAGGCGATCTCCATGTCCACGGTCCACACGAAGCCGCTCACCGCCGAGGAGTTCTTCGACTACCAGCCGGAATCGGAGTCCGGGTCGGACGTTTTCCACGAACTCGATCGGGGAGAGATCGTCGAGATGAGCCCGACGGGTGCCCGGCATGGCTTGATTTGCGCCAACATCGGTTGGGTCTTGTCCGATTACGTCCGCCGCCGCGGCCAAGGCTTTGGCCTCTCCAACAACGCCGGCCTGATCCTGGAGCGCGATCCCGATACCGTTTTCGGGCCGGACGTGAGCTACTTCGATGAGCCGCGCCGCTACGACGAGATCGAGGTGAAGTACTCGAAGCGAATGCCGACGCTGGCGGTCGAAGTGCTGTCCCCGTCCGATCGCTTCGGGAAAACTGCGGAGCGGGTCGCGCGCTTCTTGGCGGCGGGGATCCCACTCGTCTGGATCGTCGATCCCGAGGCGCGGGACGTGACGGTGTATCGATCAGGACGAGAGCCGGTCGTGCTCGCCGGCGCTGATCGCGTGGTCGCCGAGGACATTCTCCCCGGTTTCGACGTGCCGGTAGCGGATTTCTTTTCGAGGCCGAGCGGGCCTCCCGGCGGCTCGACGGCTTTGGACTGAGCGATCGGCGGGGCCGTTGTGCGTCTCTGCCGATCATCGATCAACTCCGGTGCAGCGTAAGTGACGGGCCGCCGATGTTCGATACTGCTGAAGTCCAGGCCGCTCTCCACGAGTTCCACGTCGACGCTTGGCTCCTGTATGACTTCCGCGGGTCGAACGTCCTCGCGCGGCGCGTGCTGGGGTTGAGCGACGAGGCGGTCGGCTCGCGGCGGTTCTTCTATCTCGTCCCGGCCCACGGCGCGCCGCGGAAGTTCGTGCACCGCATCGAGGCCGGGGCTCTCGACGATCTGCCCGGCGAGAAGAGGGTCTATCTCCGCTGGCAGGAACTGGAGGCGGGCGTGCGGGCGCTCGTCGAAGGCTTCGCGACCGTCGCGATGGAGTATTCCCCCCGCAATGCGAACCCCTACGTCTCCCGAGTCGATGCCGGGACCGTCGAGCTGGTGCGGAGCTGCGGCCCCGCGATCGTCTCCTCCGGCGATCTCGTCCAGCGGTTCGAGGCCACCTGGACCGACGCGATGTGGCAACTCCATCTCGCAGCCGAGAAGCACACGCAGTCGGCGTTCGACCTCGCCTGGAAGCTGATCGCCGAGCGCACCCGCGACGGCGGCCGCGTCGACGAACGGGAAGTGTGCGACGCGATCCTGGACCACTTCGCCCGGAATGGGATGACGACCTATCACCCGCCGATCGTCGCCCGCGCCCCCCACTCCGGCGACCCGCACTACGAGACCGGCACGGGAAGCGACACCGCCATCCGCACAGGCGACCTCGTGATGATCGACCTGTGGGCGAAGATCGACCATCCCGACGGCGTGTACAGCGACCTGACGCGGATGGGCTTCGTCGGCGAAACGGTCCCGCGGGAACATGCCGAGGTCTTCGCGATCGTCGCCCGCGCGCGCGACGCCGCGATCGACCGCGTGCGAGCGGCTTTCGATTCCGGCGAGCCGCTTCAGGGCTGGCAGGTCGACCGCGCCGCCCGCGATCGTGTCGAGGCGGCCGGCCACGGCGAGCGGTTCGTCCATCGCACGGGGCACAGCATCGGCCGCGAGACGCACGGCAACGGCGCGAACATGGACGACCTGGAGACCCGCGAGGAGCGCCGCGTCCTCCCCCGCACCTGCTTCTCGATCGAGCCGGGAATCTATCTCCCGGAGTTCGGCATCCGCAGCGAGGTCAACGTGTACGTCGCCGAGGACGGGACGGTCCACGTCACCGGCGGCCCGCCGCAGACGGAAATCCTGCCGATCTTCCGCGAGTTCCGGGCGGCGCGTTGAGCCGCCGCGGCATCGCCCTTGCCAATCTTCGCCGCACGCGATAGCTTCACTGGTCGTTTTCCTTCTTCCGGTGATGGAACACCCGCGTGTCTGCCGGCATGTCCGATTCCGCGGCGCTCGTCGACGAGACCTGGAAAGTGCTCCGCGCCCGCGTGGACGAGCGGCTCGCGCGGTGCCTCGACGCCGGTCCCGATTGCCCGCCCCGACTCCGGGAGGCGATGGCCTACAGCCTGCTCGGCGGCGGGAAGCGGCTGCGGCCGGTGCTGGCCCTCTCCGCCTGCGAAGCGGCGTGCGGCGAGTTCGAACGGGCGCTGCCGGCCGCCTGCGCCCTCGAGCTGGTCCACACCTATTCGCTGATCCACGACGACCTGCCGGCGATGGACGACGACGATCTCCGCCGCGGCCGGCCGACGAACCACGTGCAGTTCGGCGAGGCGCTCGCGATCCTTGCCGGCGACGCGCTGCTCACGCTGGCGTTCGAAATCATCGCCCGCGACGTGCAGCCGGCGGGGAACCTCCCGCCGGAGGTCGCCGTCGCCTGCTGCGCCGACCTCGCGGCCGGCGCGGGAATGTGCGGCATGGTCGGCGGCCAGGCGGCGGACATCGAGGCGGAGGCCCATGAGCCGCGGGGTGGGCACCGCCCGAAGGGTGGTCCCCCGCGGTTCGAACCGGGCATCGTTCCCGAGCAGGGGGTTTCTTTGGATGGTGCGCGTGTTGACCACCGCGGGGACAAACCCCGCGGCTCATCGACTGACCTCGACGTGCTGCAAAGCATCCATCGCCGCAAGACGGGGCGGTTGATCCAGTCGGCCGTGACGATCGGGGCGCGGATCGGGGGGGCCGCCCCGGAAACCTTCCAGGCGCTGGAAAATTACGGCCGATCCGTTGGCCTCGCGTTCCAGATCGCGGATGATCTATTGGACGTCACCGGCTGCGCGGACCGGATGGGGAAGGCGGTCGGCAAGGACTCGGCCCAGGGCAAACTCACCTATCCCGCCCTGCTGGGGGAAGAGGAAAGCCGACGCCGCTGCCGCGAAGCGGTCGAGGCGGCTGGCCGGGCGATCGCGCCGCTGGGAGAGCGGGGCCGGCGGCTGGAGGCGCTGGCGCAGTTCGTACTCCGCAGAGATCATTAGGCTCGCTCATGAAATTCGAAGTCCTTCCCGGCATCAAGTCCCCGCGGGATCTGCGGGGCTTGTCCGATCCACAGCTCAAGCGGCTCGCCGGCGAGATCCGCGAGGCGCTGTGCAACGTCGTCTCCACGCGGCCAGCGCATTTCGCCAGCAATCTCGGCGTGGTCGAGTTGTGCATCGCGCTGCACCTCGTGTTCGACTTCTCGAAGGACCGGCTGATCTGGGACACCGGCCACCAGATCTACCCCCACAAGCTGATCACCGGCCGCTACGAGGAGTTCACCACGATCCGCACCCGCGGCGGGCTGATGGGCTATCCCAATCCCGAGGAGAGCGACTACGACCTGTTCATGACCGGCCACGCCGGGGCGAGTGTCTCCACCGTGCTCGGCCTCAAGGCGGGGGACGACCTCATCTCCGACGGCGCGCGGAAGGCGGTCGCGGTGCTGGGGGACGGGGCGCTCCCTTCCGGCATCGTGTTCGAGGCGTTCAACAATGCCGCCGGGCTGAACAAGGACCTGCTGGTCGTCCTCAACGACAACAAGATGGGGATCTGCCCCCGCGTCGGCGGGCTGGCGAGCTACCTCGACAACGCCCGCGTCGCCCCGTTCTACAACGGGCTGAAGCGCGACGTGTCGTGGCTGTTGAACAAGGTGCCGGTCGTGGGCGAGTCGGTCGAGCAGCTCCTCGGCCAGGTCAAGGACGCGGCCAAGTCGTTCCTGCACGGCGGGATGCTGTTCGAGAAGCTGGGCTTCCGCTACATCGGCCCGGTCGACGGGCACGACATCGTCTCGCTGCGGAAGTACCTGCGAATGGTCAAGGACGTGCGGGGACCGGTCCTGCTGCACGTTTTCACCGAGAAGGGGCACGGCTTCCAGCCCGCCTGCGAAGACCCGGTCCGGTTCCACACGCCCTCGCCCTTCGAGCGGCTCGAGAACGGCGAGATCGTCCCGGTAAAGAAGGGGGCCTCGAAGCCGGCCTATACCAACCTGATGAGCGACGCGATCCACCGCGCGATGCAGCGCGATCGCCGCGTGGCCGTGCTCACCGCCGCCATGTGCGAAGGGACCAACCTCGCGCAGGTGCGGAGCGACTTCCCGGACCGCTTCTTCGACACGGGGATCTGCGAGGGACACGCGGTCGCGTTCGCCGCCGGCATGGCCAAGGCGGGCATGAAGCCGATCGTCGATATCTACAGCACGTTCCTCCAGCGGAGCTTCGATCAGATCTTCCAGGAAGTCGCCTTGCAGAACCTGCCGGTCGTGTTCTGCCTCGATCGCGCGGGGCTGTGCGGTCCCGATGGGCCGACGCACCACGGCCTGTTCGACAACACCTACCTGCGCGTGTTCCCGAACGTCACGGTCATGGCCCCCGGCGACGCCGACGACGTGGGGCCGATGCTCGACTTCGCCCTCGCGCACTCCGGCCCGATCTCGATTCGCTACCCCAAGACGACCGCCGAGCGCGTCGAGCGGGCCGCCGCGCCCGTCGAGTACGGCCGGGCGGAAGTCCTGGACTGGGGCGTGGACGGCATGTTCGTCTGCTTCGGGGCGCTCTTGCCCGCCTGCGTCGCGGCGGCCGAACGGCTCAAGTCCGAAGGGATCGAGGTCGGCGTGATCAACGCCCGCTTCGCCAAGCCGCTCGACGCCGAAACAGTCCTCCGCGCCGTGCAGCAGACCGGCTTCGTCGTCACGCTGGAAGAGGCGGCGCTGTGCGGCGGGTTCGGCTCCGCGGTGCTGGAAGCGTGCAACGCCGCCGGCGTCTCGAGCGACAACGTCCGCTGCCTGGGCATTCCGGACCGCTTCATCGAGCACGGCGAGCGCGGGGAGCTGCTGTCCGAACTGGGGCTCGACGTGGAGGGACTCGCGACGACCGCCCGCGCGCTCGCCGGGCGGCGGACGCTCGTCGAAGATTGATCCGCCGCGCGAGCGCGCGGCCAGGGCGACACAAGGAGGTCCAGCCCATGCGGAATTCATCCCAAGCCCACGGGCCACGCCCCGTGGGATATGCAGAGGTCAGAGATCAGAGATCAGAAGTCAGAAGTCAGAAGTCGGAGATCCGTCCCCTCTCCCCCGGCTCTGCGGGGGAGAGGGCCAGGGTGAGGGGGGGCATACCAAGACGGCGTCCACTCGTTTTCCGACTCGTCTGCGCCGCACTGTCATCGCTGGCGCTCGCGGGCTCCGCCCGCGCCGCGGGGTCCGATCCAGTCGCCCTCGCCGAATTCCCCGAAAACGGCCGCGTGTACGACGTGCGGGCCGAACTCCGCGTCGAAGGCAAGATCGAGGTCGCGGTCGGCGGCGGGCAGACGGCCACGCATCCGCTGGCGGTCGAGGCCGAGCTGCGGTATCTCGAACGCCGCCTCTCCGGCACCGGCCGCGACGCCCGCGCGCTCCGCTCGCTGAGGCAGTATTCGCAGGCGGTCTCGAAGATCGTCGTCGACAAGGAGACCTCGTTCTACGAGTTGCGTCCGGCGCGAGGTCTCGTGGTCGCCCAGGGGACGCGCGAAGGGGTCGCACGGCACTCACCCGCGGGACCGCTCACCCGCGTCGAGCTCGATCTGCTCCGCATCCCGGGCGATTCGCTGGCGGTCATCGGACTGTTGCCTGCGGCGGCGGTCCAGATGGGCGGCGAATGGACCCCGGAAAGCTGGGTCGCGCCGATGCTCGCCGATCTCGAGGCGGCGGTGAAAAGCGAGCTGAGCTGCCGGCTCGATTCCATCACGGGCGACATCGCCACCGTGAGCTTCGCCGGGACGCTCGAAGGCGCCAGCGACGGGGCGGCGACCAGCATCGCCCTCGCCGGCAGTTACGGGTTCGACGTGCGGAACGGCCACCTCCGGTCGCTCGCGCTGCGGCAGACCGAGAAGCGCGCCATCGGCGCGGTCAGCCCGGGGCTCGAGGTGACGGCCACGGTCAAGCTCACGCGCACCCCCGCCGCCGGTCCCGGACCGCTCACCGACGAGGCGGCGGACCGCATCCCGCTCGACCCGCCGTCCGGCGCGCTGCTCCTGTCGTTCCAGGCGCCCGGCGAGGCGGCCTTCCTGCACGACCGCGGCTGGCACCTGTTCAAGCAGGCGGGGAAGCTGGCGATCCTGCGGCTCGTCGAGCAGGGTAGCCTCGTCGCCCAGTGCAACGTCGCGAGCATCGCCTCGGCCGCCCCCGGCGAACATACCTCCGCCGAGCAGTTCCAGAAGGACATCCGCGCTTCGCTCGGCGAACGGTTCTCCCGCATTGCCGAGGCGACGCGGATCGACACGGGAGACGCCCGCTACCTGTACCGCGTGACGGCGGAAGGCGCCGCCGGCGAGAAGCCGATGACGTGGATCTACTACCTGTGCGCGGACCCCGGCGGCCGGCAGGTGTCGTTCGTGTTCGCGGTGGAGAGCGAGCTCCGCGAGCAACTCGGCGATCGTCCGGACGAAATCGCCCGCAGCGTGCGGTTCGAGCCGCAGCACGCGCCGGAGCGGATCGGCGGGACTCCCTAATCATCCCGACGGACACGAACTCTCAACGCAGAAACGCCACGCAGGTTACATCACGAACACTGCAGAACGGGTTATAGGTCTTCCCGCGGCTCCTTGAGGCCGAAGGTCAACAATCCGGCGAGCGTCACGAGCGCCGCAGCCGCGACGAAGACCGGAGCGAAGCCCGCCAGATCGATCAGCAGCCCGATCAAGGGCGAGAAGACGAAGGGCACCCCCATGCACAGCGTGAGCGCGCTCAGATAGTGCGGGTGCCGGTCGCGGGGACTCAGCTCCAGCGCGTAATTGGAAAAGGCCCGCATCGTGATCGGCACCAGCCCCAGCAGGAAGTACGAAACCCAATATCGGTCCGCCGTGCCGGCGTGCGGTCCCCGCGCCAAGAGCAGCGCCAGGATGGGAATCGCCGCCGCGGTGAACACCACGATCCGCAGCGTGAGCCGATAGCCGAACCGGTCCGCCACCGGCCCGAGGATGAACGCGAACAGTCCCGTCCCCGCGTTCTGCACCACGACCCACAGCATGAGCTGCGCAGCGACGGCGTCGGTGCGTTCTCCCAGCGGCTGTCGCCCGAGCGCCTCGAAGTGCGGGAACAACTGCTGCATCGTCAGGAACAACATCGCCACGATCGCCAGGCGGCGGAAAGCGGCGTCTTCGCGGAGGATCCGCCAGGCCGTGCCGAAGTGGGCGTGCCGGACCGCGGTCGCGGCGACCCGTTCGTCGGCCGGCTCGCGGACGAAGCACGAGACGGCGCTCGCGACGAGAAATCCGCCTCCCGCAAAGGCGAAGACGTGGCCGAACCCGCCGATCCGTCCCGGCTCGTTGTCGGGGACCGCCAGCCATCGCGCCAGGAGCAGCCAGGCGCAGGCGATCGCGCACACCGATCCCGCGATCCCGGACCACCCGAGCAGCCGGCCGCGGCGATGCGGCCGGATCAGCTTCCCCTGCAGCGTGCCGTAGCCGAGTTGATTCAGCCCCGTCACCGCGAAGAAGACCGCGTACAGCGCGAGAAACACGAACGGGAACCAGAGCTGCGTCTTCCGCTCCGTCGCCAGCCAGATCGCCGACAGCGCCAGGAACGGGACCGCCATCAGCCCGCTGGTGACGACGAGCGAGACCTTCTTGCGCGGCATCCGCCGCAGCCGCTCGGCGTACAAGAGCGGCGGGACGCTGTGGCCGAAGCGATTGACGACCGGCAGGAACCCGCGGAGCAGTCCGCGGAGGCTCCCCTCGGGGGCGACCGCGTCGAGGAACGCGGGCATGATCACGCTCTCGGTCTTGAAGATCCACGCCACGCGGTGCACCACCTGGTGAATCGCCAGCACCAGCAGGTTGCGGGGCTCGTCGGCGATGATTCGCGCTTCGATCTCCGTGGATGGAGGCGTCGCGGAGTCCGGCTGAGTGGCGATGGCGGTGGGGCCTTGTTGTCGGCGACGGAAAAGTCGAAAGCCGGCGATTCTACTCGGGCGACTTCAGCCTCTTTCCCGGCGCCTGCGTCGCGAAGTGGATCGCGGTGAAGCCGGCGGCGAGGCTCGTGTCGTAGGTGCGGATCAAATCCTCCGCCGGGACCTGCGGCCCGATGTCGAGAATCAACGGGTCGCTCCCCGCCAGCTCGCCGAGCTGCGCGAGCACCGGCCGCAGAGCCACGAAGCTCCCGTAACGGCTGCCGTTGATCTCGAACTCCGTGCGGCCGGCCTCCGTGCGGACCAGCCGCAGCCAGTATTCCTGCCGCGGAATCTCCGGCGGCGGCTCGGCCTCGACGGGAGCGGAAACCGCGCCGGCGGCCAGCTCCGTCGGCAACAGCTTCTCCGGGATCCGCCCGATCGAGGCGCACACGAAGAAGATCAGCAGCAGGAACACGACGTCGATCATCGAGGTCATCGCCTGATCGGCGCGGACTTCGCGGCGGCCGTGGAGGGAGGGGAGGCGCATGGAAGTCAGAAGTCAGAAGTCAGAAGTCAGAAGTCAGAAGGCGGAAGTCAGAAGGCGGAAGGCGGTGGACAGTGAGTGGTGCGGAGCGGCAGTGGTTCCGCTCCTCCTTCTTCGTCCTCTTACTTCTTACTTTTCGCGTCACCCCTCCGGCACCACTGCGAACTTCACGTCCGCGATGCCGTGGCGGGCGCAGGCGAGGAGGATCGGCTCGATGACGTGGTACGGGACGGTGCGGTCGGTGCGGATGCGGACCTCGAACGGGCCGGGGGCCTCCTGCCGGCCGGCGATCAGCAGCCGCTCGACCTCGGCCAGCGGCGCATCCCGCCCCTGCACGAGGAGCCGCTGGTCGGCGGTGACGGTGACGATCAGCCGCCGGACGTTCGGCTCCTCATCGTCGATCCCCTGCGTCGCCTGGGGAAGCTCGACCGCCTCGGCGGTCTCGCTGCGGGCGAAATGGCTCGCCGCCAGAAAGAAGATGATCAGCAGGAACACGATGTCGATCAGCGGCGTGATATTGAACGCCAGGCCGTGGCCGCGCTCGCGGGAGGGGACTTTCATCCAGTCTTCTCCCGCGGCGCGGGGGTCCGGGCGGGGACGGCGGCGGCGCGGTCCGCCTCGCCGCCGCGGCGGGTCCTGCGGGCCGCGAGCTGCGCGCACTTGTAATCGAAGAAGACGTGCTCGGCGACCGCGGTCCCGTCGGCCACGAGCTCGTCGATTCGATTGCGGAACCAGGCGAAAGCGGCCAGCGCGGGGACGGCGACGCCGAGTCCCAAGAGCGTCGTCACCAGCGCGCGATAGATTCCGGGGGCCAGCTCCGAGACCTGCGGGTTGGCGGTCGTCTGGAACTCGTGGAAGGCGATGATCATGCCCCACACCGTCCCGAGCAGCCCGAGCATCGGGGCCAGCGTGCCGATCACCGACAGATATTCGATCTTGCGGAACAGCCGCGCCGCCTGCGCGGCGCTCGCGTCCTCCATCGCCTTCTCGACCGAGCCGTAGCCCGCGCCCGCCTCGCGCAGCCCCGCCGCGAGGACGTAGGCGAGGAAGCTCGGGTGCTCGCGGCAGAGCTGCTCGGCGGCCGCGAACTGCCGTTGCTGGACCAGCTCATGCACGCCGGCGGCGGTCTCTTCGGGAACCAACGCGCCGCGGCGGATGCTGATGACGTGCTCGACGATCAGGGCCACCATCGCCAGGCTGAGGACGAGGATCACGATCCCGATCGTCCCCCCGGCGCGAAACAGCTCGCCCAGATCGAGAGGCCCCTCGGCCCGGCCCTCCGCCGCGGCGGCGGCGTCGCGCGGCGCGTTCGCGACTCCGCCCTCGGGCGGTGTCTCCTGGGCCGCGGCGAACCCCGCCATTCCCAGTCCCAGGCAGGCGGCGACGGCGAGCGAGCGCGTTCCGGCGCAGCGGCGGCGGCAGGTCATGGCGCGTCACTCTCCGTTTCCAACGAATCGATCAGCACTTGCGCGTCCTGCGCGAAGGGGGTCTGCGCGAAACAGCGGAGCACGTCGCGGCAGACGCGCTCCGCCTCCGGCTTGCGGCCGATCAGGACGAGCGCCTCGGCGGCCTCGACGCCGGCGCGGGCCGCGAGGTGCGCGTCGGCGGGACTCGCCAGGGGCAGCCAGAGCAGGAACGTCGCCGCCCGATCGTACTCGCGGCGATCCAGGCAAGCGCCGCCCAGCACGTAGTACGGTCCGCCGCGGAGGGCCGCCGGCAGCGCCTCGATCCGCTTCCGCCAGTCGTCGAGTTCTTCCGGCCGCAGCCGGCCTTCCCGCCGGCGGAGCCGCCACTGCTGGGCGGCGGCGAGCGCGCCGACGTGCGGATCCGGGCTGGAGAGGAGCCGTCGGATTTCAACCTGCGCGAGGTCGCCATACTTGGGGTCGAGGAGCAGCGCGCTCGCCCCCATCAACCGCGCGGCGTCGCGCGGTTTCTCCAGCAGCGCGCGGGCGTCGTTCGCGTCCCGCTCGGCGACCGGGGCGGAACTCCACGACAGCGGAATCAATCCCATGTGCCGCGTCCAGCGGTCGCTCGCGACGAGCAGATCGAACCGCTGCCGGGCCGCGGGATGATCCCCCGTCGCCAGCGCGCAGCGGACGAGCATCGCCAGGATTTCCCGCCGGACCCACTCCCGCGTCGGCTCGTCGCTTTCGGCCGCGAGGGCGCGGTGGAAGGCCTCGGCGGCTTCGGCGAACCGCCCTTGCGAAAACAGGTCGCGCCCCTGAAGGTGCGGCGCGGTCCACGGGGTCTCGACCTCGACGACTTGCGACGCGGGATAGGCGACCGGCTCGCGGCCGGCTTCCGTCTGGATGAGAATCTCCCGGCCGTCGTAGTTCAGGATCGTGCATTTCTGCGTGATCCGCCCGCCGTTCTCCAACTGCAGCGTGACCACGTCCCGTGGCGGAGAAGCGGAGTCGCGCCGTGCGGGGGCTTGCGCTGCGGCGAGCGAACCCTCAACCGCAAAGACACAAAGACACGAAGTCAGAAGCACGCGGAGGCCGCGGAGACGAGCGAGCCATCGCCCGCGATCACCGAGTGACAGCCTGAAGGCCGCACTCCAGCCAGCCGGCGACAGCCTGAAGGCTGTGCTCCAACCGGCCGCGCGATCGCCCCTTCGGTTTCTCACCCTCATCTCCTCTCGAACTGCCCGATGTCGCGATAGATGTAGGTCCCCTCGTTCTGCCGGGCGAGGCGCTCGAGATCGCCGCCCCCGACCAGTTCGGGCCCATTGCCGAACTTCACGCAGTGGATTCGCGCTCCGGACCGGTTGGCCTGGCGGATCTCGTTGAGGTCGGCGGCGCCGAGGCCTTCGCCGTCGGTCAGGAGGAAGATCACCTCCGGCTGGAACCGCAATGCCCGGCGGATCGCCGGGAGGTCGTTGGTGCCGAGGTCGGCGACGATGCCGTTGACGTACTGCCGCGTCTTGGTGCGGTTGATGTCGGTGGCCAGGTAGAGCGCGTCCTGCTGGTCGTCGAGCCGCATCACGAGCGGCTCCGTGTTGTAGAAGATCACTTGGAACTGCTGATTTCGCTGGAGGGTGGCGAGGCTGGCGAGGAGTTCCGTCTTGGCGACCTGCAACCGGAGACCGGCCATGCTACTGGACCGGTCCAGCACGTAGACGACGCGGGTCGCCTTGTCGGAGATCCCCATGAACTTGACCCCCACGAGCGACGCGCCTCCGGGCGCGGGACCGGTCGTTCCGGGTCCCGCGCGGAAGGGGTCGCGAATGTCTCCCGCGCCGGCGGTGGGAAGGTCCAGCAGTCCCCCGGGACCAAGGATCCGCCCGGGAACGCTCTCGGGCAACACGAGCGGCGCGGGAGACGCTTGCGGGACCGCCGCGGCGTCGATCGCCGGATCGCGGGTTGCCCGCGGGTCCGGCGGCGCGTCGTCGGTCTGGTTCGTGTCGGTGGCGGCATCGTTCGTGCTGTGGCCGTCGCTTTTGACGACGATGCCCACGGTGCGGAACGCCTCCCCCTTCTGGAAGCCGGTCCCTCCCTCGCCGCAGCTCTTCAGCGTCGAGGCGAACAGGACCAGGAGGCCGGCGTGCAGCGCGAGCGAGACCAGCCAGCTCGGGACCGCCAATCGCGCCGAGCCGCCCGCGGATCCCGCGGGAGGTGCGGCGGCGGTCGTCGGAAGCGCGAGATTGGACATGTGGAAACCGGGCGCGACTCGGGACGGGCGCCCACGCGGAAGGGGACTCGCAATTCGTCACTCAGTACTTCGAGGGCATGACGGAGTCGGGTTCTTGGAAGTACTGTCACTATCCGATTTTCGGCGATCGCGTCGGAAAATCCTAGCCCGCTGCGCCAGCCGGGAACAATCCGCCTGGACGGCGTCCTTGCATCCCCCGGAACTTCACTCGTCGCTCGGTTCGGCGCGGTCCCGTTGCGGTCGGGGAGAGGCGGCGGGCGGCTTCAGCCCTTCCAGACGCTCGGCCGTGATGTCGTTGACGTACACGCCGTCGGGCGGCTCGTAGGTGAATTCGCTGTCGTCGATCGTCACATCGAGTTCGACCTTGACGAGATCGAGCGTGACCATCGGCGCGAGCGGGCCGTCGCCGCCGCTCCGCTTCAGGTACTGGATCCGCCGCGGGAACTCGTCGGCGTCGAGAAACAATCGGACGCGATCGGGCACGTGCTCGGGGAGCGGCCGCGCGGAAAGCTCGGCGACCGCCTTCTCGTCGAGCGGCGCATTGCCGGCCCCGTGCAGCACGCGGAGAAACTCCGGGTCCCATCCCCCATAGAGCACGATGAACGGCCGGCCGTCGAGCGACTCCTCGCGAACCTCGTCGAACGCGACACGGTCCGAAATCGACGCCAAGAGCGCGGGCAACCCGCCCAGGCCCAGCTCGAGGACCGTCGCCTCGCGGCGCGCTTCGCCCAGATCCCGCACGCGGGCGATGATCTCCTTCACGTCCTGCCGGGTGATTCTCGGCCTCTCGGTCGCTGTCTCCGCGGCGCCGTCCTTGACCGATCGGATCTGGCTCACGCTCCACAGAACGTCGCCGTCGCAGATCTCCTGGAGCGTGCCTTCCGTGTCTCCCAGCCGCACCCGGTATTCGAGGCGGAGCTTGTGGTCCGGTCCCTGCAAATAGCTGCCGGCGACTTTGAACCGACGCTCGCCGATCGAGACCGATTCGAGCAGCTCGGCGCGCACCGAACTGTAGGCGACGAGCTTGTCGCGGGCCCGGGCGAGATGGCGGGCCGCGTCGAGACCGGCTGGCGTGGCGGCCGCTCCGGTCGATTCCGAACCGGCGGCGGACTTCCGATTCGTGGCCGGATCGGCCGCGGTCGCCGGAGCGCGCCCCTCCTCGCGGGACCGCGGCGGAGTGCGTTCGGCCTCCTGCGCCCGAAGATCCTCCGCCGCGCCGCGAAATAGCGCCTCGCCCGCCGAAACGGCCCAGACCGCGGCGACGAGCGCCACGGCGGCGACTGTCAATCTGCGCAAAGTGTGCATCCTATTCGGAAAACGCCGGATTCGCCAAAGAAACCGGCTGGGCCAGTCCGAAACATACCCCTAGCCGATGTTACGCGATTTCCGCTCGGCCTGTCCATAAGAAACCGTGCGCGGCCGCTCGCGAGCAGCGGTCCGCCTCCGGGGGGCAATTCCACGAAGGGGACATGATGAAGTACTACTTCCTGGCACTCGCCACCTTGGTGGTGGTCTGCGTGGGCTGTTCCGTCGTGGGCGACGGGCAGCAAGTCGTCGACAACAAGCGGCAGTTCCACGCGCCGCCCGCGCACATGCTGACGCATCCCGGCCCGATGGTGGACGGCCCGGGGCCGGGCGTCCTCGCGCCGCTGGGCCCTCCGGTCCCCCGCGCCTTCGCCAGCATGACCACGCAGGTCCGCTTCGTCGGACCCGCGGGAATGCACGTCGGCTGGCAGGTCCCCGACGGCTACGCCGAGGACCAGTTGATCACGCCCGGCCGGTACAACTTCCCTCAGCCGGCCACGTATCGGCTGAAGATGTCGCAGATTCCGGGCCGCCCGGGAATGGTGCTGTATCCCACGCTGCAAGTGTACCCAGCGCATCCCACGACCGACGCCTACCTATCGCATAACAGCGTGCCGATCGAGCTGACCGACGAGGACATCGACCAGGTCCAGAGCAACAACTTCGTGACGAAGGTGATCTACCTGCCCGATCCGCGGTTCCAGGAGCTGGCGGTCGCGGGAGTGGAGATGCTCGTCTCGACCCGGCTCGATCCGGGCATCGACCCGGTGGCCGAGGCCGATCGCCGCGGGACCGTGATGGTCGTGCTCCGGCTGGGGAACATGGACCTCGAGATGCCCGCGCCGCTCGGCGTCGGCGCTCCGATTCCGCCGGGCGCTCCCGCGCCTCCCGCCGGCGAACCCGGCGACGACACGGACGCCGCACTCCGCGGAACGCGGCTGCGGCCGATCGCCCACGAGGCGGCCCCGCAGGCGGTCCGGTACGTCCCCCCGATGCCGATGGAGTACCTGTACGGCATGCCGGGCATCCCGGACCCGATGATGGCCGGCGTGCCGGGCTTGCCGGGGCATCCGTCGGTCAACCCGGTCTCGGGTGTCAACGGCACGCCGACGTGGGGCCTGCCGTCGCAGTACGTCGGCACGCCGATCGGCCTGGCCGGACCGACGCACCTGCCGTACGGCGGCCCCGCGAGTTTGAAGTCGGACACCATCCGGAATCGCACGCCGTTCCGAATGCCGCCGCCGGTCGAGCACAGGTTGACCGACGTGTATCAGAACCCGGTGCCGAGCGTGCCGAAGCCGGTGCGGTACATCCAGTACAGGGAAACGCACCCGACGTTCGCGCCGGGGGAGACGGCCTATCCGGCGCACATGCTGCCTCAGCAGGGCGCCCCGCCGTACCCGCAGCCGCAGTCGCCGCACCACATTTATGATCCGTTCTACCACTGAGCCGCGATCCAGCGCCCGACGCTGTCGAAAGGATGAGACTGCGGGGGGGGGGGGGGGGGGGGGGGGGGGGGGGGGGGGGGT
>JBBDNU010000048.1:0-41339 GCA_040877365.1 Planctomycetales bacterium | reverse complement strand
CCCCCCCCCCCCCCCCCCCCCCCCCCCCCCCCCCCCCCCACTCCCCCCGCAAGAATTTACGCACATTGCGAAAACCTCAGTGCTCCCAGGAGAGTTCGCGTGGTTGGAGTTCAGCGCATCCTGCGAACCGCGGCCCGCGCCGCCGCGTCCTCCGCGGCCTTCGCTCTGCTGGCGGGCTCTTCGGTCTTCGCGCAGGAACGGCACCGCGATCCGCACGGAATGTATCAGCCGTTGAACCAGTCCGCGCCGCCGGGGCGGACGGCGCACTGGTTCGCGGCCGCAGGGCGGATCCATCCCATCGAGCAGCAGACGGTCCGGGTCGTGCTCCCGTCGAGCGGCAAGGTCACGTTCTTCACGGTCGATCCGGCGAACCCGATCGAGGTCGACGCGCCCGGCATGGTCGCCCTCAAGCTGGGGCACGTCTATCGCCTGCGGATCGCCGCGATGCCCGAGTTTCCGGGGATCGAGCTGTATCCGTCGGTCGAGTTGATCGACCGGCTGCACCCGCCCCCCGGCCAGGAGGAACGCTTCCCGGTGCCGATCGAGTTCACGGAAGAAGAGATCGAAGCGGCGCTCGACGGGCGGATGGTCACGAAGGTCGTGTACCTCGAGCAGCCGCAACTCGCGGCACTCCGCGACGACGACCCCTTCATTCCGGTCCAGGACGTTTCGAACACGATCAACCTGTTCGCCGAGGCGGACCTTCGCGGAAGGCCGCTGGTCATCGTGCGGCTGGGAAGCCGTCTGCCCGATCCGGTCGCGCCGGGGACGGCGTTCTTCGGGACGGGGCGGGAGGTGCTCGTGCCCCGCGGGCGGTGATGCGTGGTCGTAGCCGAATTCGCAAGAAATCGGAGATGGTTCGGTTCAACGGTCGGCGGAATTCTTGCGAATTCCGCTACGGGATGATGGGTGGGTCCGGCATGCACGCGATTTCGTTTCGCCTTGTTCGACGGCAGGCGTGGGCCGCGCTCGCGGCGGCCTCGCTCTGCTCGTGTGCGGCGCTCTCGCGACCGGCCGAGGAGCCGGAGACGGTGAGTCTCGGCCCGGCATACGTCGACTCCGTCGCCTTCCGGCCGCCGGAAGAAGCGCGGCAGATCGCGCTCGCGGGGGGATTGCAGCATGGGGCGGGCGCGACGTCCGAACCCGAGCCGATCCGCAATGCCGGGCGGATCGAGCGGATGTCCGCCGAAGCGGAGGCGGCCCCGCCTGTCGCGCCCGCGCCGGCCGGTCCCGCGCCGCTGGCGATCCAGTTTTCGCCGGCGGAGCCGCGGATCGTGATCGACGAAGGCGGCCCCGCCGTGTTTCCCGACGAATACCTGTACGACGGCGGCGACCGCGGGCTGCCCGTGCATTACGACCGCTTCAATCGGCTCGGCCTCGACACGGAGGACACGATCGCGGAATACAGCGACGACCGCGGCGGGCGGCACGTGCAGCCGTCGAACCGCGTCGCCCTGTACGCCCCCCGCTTCGCCGCCGTCCGCACGATGGGCTTCTCGCAGGCGCACGTGGGGATCGACCACGCCGCGGCGGCCCGCGAGCGGACGCGGAGCGTCGACGCGCTGCACCGCCTCGCTCCGACGCGGCACGACCAGCGCCTCGCCGGCTCGGGCCTCCGCGTGAGGTCGCGGCCCAGCCTGTACGAAGTCGAGCAGGCGCGGTCCGAGGCGGACCAGGTCACCCGCGTCAGCGAGCATCAGAAACTCAACAACCTGTATCAAAGCGTCGCCTTCCTCCGCACCGGCCGGCTCGACGAGACCGACAGCGCGTGGCTCGCCGCGCGGATCGAGGCGGCCATCACCTGGAGCCGCGACCAGAGCGTCGTGATCTCGGCGAAGGTCGACGGCGCGCAGCTCGTGGAGGCGCTCGCCCGCGAGGACGCCTTCGTCGGGACCGAGGAAAACGTCGCGGACGGGCCGCTGCGGATCGTCAAGCTCGCCGACCGCGGCATCGCCGACCGGGGCGACATCGTGACTTTCACGATTCGTTACGACAATCTCGGCGATCGCCCGGTGCATCATGTGCGGATCGTGGACAACCTCACGCCGCGGCTCGAATACGTCGCCGACAGCGCTGAATCAGACCGCGCCGGGCGGCTCGTCGTGCAGGACAACGAAGAGGGGAGCCTGGTGCTGATCTTCGAGGTGGACGAGCCGGTCCCCGGACGGCAGGGAGGCGTCGTCACTTTCCAGGCCCGAGTCAAGTAGCGGGACCGCCGCGGTCGATAACCCTGCGGCGACAAACGATCTTCGGATTCCCGCGAATCCCGGCCCGTCACGGCAACGTGACGGGCCGCTTTTATTGGGTCGCGACCATTACTCCTATCGACGTGGCGAGGCTGCCCCGGGGTTCCGTGTTCGCCGGCTTCCACCGCCGGAATTCATGAGCGCCAGGCCGAGGCGGCAGCCAACCGCTCGGGCGATGCGATTCAGCGTCGCGAAGGTCGGATTGGTCACCGCCCCCCGCTCCAGCCGGCTGATCGAGGCCCGGTCGATCCCGGTCAATTTCTGCACGTCAGCCAGGCTCATCTTGCGGGCTTTGCGCGTCCGCCGCAATTGGCCGCAGAACTCCCGAAGCTCGAAATACTCGCCGGTCGTGGCCGGTGCATCGGCGGCAGGCGGCGGCGGCGGGGCGAGTCCGGGGGGAAATTCCGCTTCGATGTTTCGCGCGTCTTTCGCGTACCGCGCTTTCTTCGCCGGGGTGATCCGGCCCTTGACGCCTGCGACGCGGCGACTGCTCATGGTTCGTCTCCGGCTTCGGGAACTTCATAGGCGGTGATGGGATAAACGGTCGTCTTGTCGATCCAGTCGAACGCCACGAGGATGTGACGACCAGTTCGCGTATGACCGAACGCCAGCGGTCGGCCGGTCGACTTGCTGACAGCGAACCGGCTGTCGCGATCGTCGAGAACGTCCTCGACTTCCTCCGGCGTCAACCCGTGGCCGGCGATATGCTCCACGTTCCCGCCGGGAGAATCATCCCACAGGACCGTCAGGAATGTCATCGGTTTCGCCTCCGGCCGCTTGTTTTATATCACAACATCCGCGCACGGGGAAGTCGGCGGCGGACGATGCCGATTCCCGAACTTCGCGCGTGTCATCCGCATTCCGCCGCGGTAGGATGCGCATCGGCGAAAGGAGGGTGTCCCATGAAATCCGCATCCGGATGGATTTTCGTCCCCGTGCTGTTCGCCGGGGGCTTGTGCCTCGCGCTGCTCGCCGCCGCCCCCGCGGAGCGCCCGGCGGACTCGCCCGCTGCGCCCGACCGGATCGACGCGACGGTCACGGACGACGGCCGGTTCCCCTTCGCCGGCAGCGCCCGCGAAGCGATCTCGCGGATGAAGGTGCGCCCGGGAGACTGGCCGCAGTGGGGCGGCTGGCCCGCACGGAACAACGTCCCCGACGCGCACGGTATTCCCGAGACGTGGAACATCGCCGACGGGACGAACATCAAATGGACCGCGCCGCTCGGCTCGCAGAGCTACGGCAATTCGGTCGTGGCCAACGGCCGCGTGTACGTCGGCACGAACAACGGCGGCGCCTATCTGAAGCGGTTTCCAACTGACGTCGATCTCGGCGTGCTGCTCTGCTTCGACGAGAAGACCGGCAAATTCCTGTGGCAGCACTCGAACGCGAAGCTGCCGACCGGCCGCGCCAATGACTATCCCATGCAGGGAGTGTGCAGCGCCGTGTGCGCCGACGGCGACCGGTTGTGGTACGTCTCGAACCGCTGCGAGGTCGTCTGCCTCGATGCGGAAGGCTTCCACGACGGCGAAAACGACGGGCCGTTCCGCGACGAGGACAACGAGCACCGCGACGAGGCGGACGTGGTGTGGAAGTTCGACATGATCGGCAAGCTCCGCGTGCACCCGCACAACATGTCGAACTGTTCGGTGACGTTCGCGGGAGACATCCTCTTCGTGTGCACGTCGAACGGCGTGGACGAGTCGCACGTCCGCATTCCCGCGCCGCACGCGCCGAGCTTCATCGCCCTCGACCGCCGCACGGGGGACCTGCTGTGGAGCGACAACTCCCCCGGCCATTACATTCTCCACGGGCAATGGTCGTCGCCGGCGTTCGGCGTATTGGGGGGCGCCCCGCAGGCGATCTTCGCCAGCGGCGACGGCTGGGTGTACGCCTTCGATCCCGAGGGGGACGGCCGCGGCGGGTCGCGGCTGTTGTGGAGGTTCGACGCGAACCCTAAAGCCGCGCAATGGATCCTCGGCGGCCGCGGCGGCCGCAACGAGTTGATCTCCACGCCGGTCCTTCACGACGGCCGCGTGTACGTGGCGGTGGGCCAGGATCCCGAGCACGGCGAGGGAACCGGCGGCCTGTGGTGCATCGACCCGACGAAGCGCGGCGACGTCAGCTCCGAACTGGTCGTCGACGCGCGAGGCGAACCGATCCGCGTGCGGCGCGGCATCGTCCCCGCCAACGGCGACCGGATCGTTCCCAATCCCAACTCCGCCGCCCTCTGGCACTACACCGAGTTCGACATGAACGGCGACGGGCGAATCGACTTCGAGGAGACGCTGCACCGCGCCATCTCCACGCCGGCGATCGCCGACGGCCTGTTGTACCTCCCCGATTTCAGCGGGCTGGTGCACTGCGTGAACGCGAAGACCGGCGAGCCGCACTGGACCTACGATTGCTTCGCCGCCGTTTGGGGCTCGCCGCTGATCGCCGACGGCAAGGTGTACGTCGGCGACGAGGACGGCGACGTGACGGTGTTCGAGCACTCGAAGGCGCTGCGGATCATCGCCGAGCCGAACATGGAGAACTCGGTCTACACCACGCCGATCGTCGCCAACGGGGTGCTGTACATCGCGAACAAGAGCACGCTGTTCGCGATCGGGGAAAAGTAGGTCCCGCCGGCTCGGCGGGACTTGAAGCGCGCAAGGCGGCTTACGACAGCGCGTCCCCGGCCTGTTCGATCCCGGGTTGTTCTCCTCTCGCACCAGGCAACCCGGGCTTTTCGACGGCCGCAAATTGGCTTTCGGTGCAGCAAAACCCGCCCGCGGTTCGATGGATACGATGGAAACGGTCGTAGCGGTGGGCGCGATCGTGCGGCCGCCGACTGGACCGGGGACGGGAAGGAATACGATGCGTTCGATCACGTTTCGCATGCAGTGGGGGGCGGCCATCGCCGCTCTGGTGATGTGCGCGGTTCCCGCCGCGCTGGTCGCCGCGGACGGGCCGGGAACCGCCGGCGAGCTCCCTGCGGCCGAATCGTCCGAACCCGCCGCGGCGGCGGCCGACTGGACCGGCGCGGAGCCGGCCGAGCCGGAGTTCCGTTTCGGTCCCGGTCCCGGCGAGTCGCGGGGCACTCTCTTCCAGTGGAGCTACGGAACGAGTTTCGGCGGCGGGCCGCCGCTGGATGGTCCGCTGGAGACCGACCGGCCGGACTTCACCGAGGCGGGCACGACGGTCGGGAAGGGGGTCCTGCAAGTCGAAGCCGGTTACACCTATATCTATGACGCCGACGGAACGACGAGCGTCCGCACGCAGAGCTTCGGCGAGCCGTTGTTCCGCTACGGCGTGTTCGCCGACTGGCTCGAGTTCCGACTGGCGGTGTTCCCGGTCGAGGAGCGGACGGTGACGGGGGGCGCGCGAACGCGGACGGCGGGGACCGAGGACCTGTACCTCGGGTTCAAGATCGCGCTGACGCCGCAGGAGGGGCTCCTCCCCGAGATGGCCCTCATCCCGCAGGCGACCGTGCCGACGGGGAGCAACGCGTTCACCAACGACGAGATGCACCCCGGGGTGAACTGGATTTATGCCTGGGAGATCAATGATTTCCTGTCGACCGCCGGCAGCACGCAGGTGAATCGGGCCCGCGACACCGGCGGCGCGCTGCCGATCGCCGGGCCGATCATCCATGCCGGCTCGGCGGGGGGCCGTGCCACCACGTACTACGAATTCGCCCAGTCCTGGACCGTGGCTTATTCGCTTTCCGAGCGGCTGGGCGCCTACACCGAGTGGTTCGCGATCATCCCCTCGGGTGCCGAGACGGCGCAGACGCAGCACTACGCCGACGGAGGCTTCACGTATCTCCTGAGCGACGACGTGCAGTTCGACGTCCGCGCCGGCAAGGGGCTCAACAGCGCTGCCGACGATTACTTCGTCGGGACCGGCCTCTCGGTCCGGTTTCGATGAGGGGGCGTGCGCCTCTGAACGGCGGGAGACAGCCTGAAGGCTGTACTCCAGCGCGGACGGGGGATCTGCTCGGCGGGAAGTTTCCCGCCGACTGTTCGCCGTTCGCTGGGCGCGGGCCGGCGTTGTGGTATCATGTCGCCGGCCGTTGATATGAGTTTCGGATTCGCCGGCCCGCGCCACCGCACACGGACCACCATACGAACGAGGGAGAAGCTCCATGAGCCTGCAAGCGAACCGTCGCGACTTTCTGAAGCAGTCGACCGCCCTCGGCGCCGCGTGGTGGGTCGGATCGCAGTCCGCCCTGCTCGGGCAGGACAGCAAGAACCCGCTCGAGCGGCTGAACTTCGCCTGCATCGGCGTGGACGGCAAGGGGGCCAGCGACACCGCCGACGCCGGCCGCGAGGGGACGATCGTCGCCCTGTGCGACATCGACGATCAGCGGTTGGAAAAGGCGGGGGCCCGTTATGGGTCGGCCCAGAAGTTCAACGACTACCGTGAGATGCTGGCGACGTTGGGGGACAAGATCGACGCGGTGACGGTCAGCACGCCGGACCACACGCACGCCCCGGCCGCCACGCTGGCGATGAGCCTCGGCAAGCACTGCTTCTGCCAGAAGCCGCTCACCTGGTCGGTCAAGGAGGCCCGCGCGATGCGCGAGCTGGCCGCGAAGAAGGGGGTCGCCACGCAGATGGGCAATCAGTTCAGCGCCGATTCGACCCTCCGCGAAGGGGTCGAGGTGCTGCGGTCCGGGGCGATCGGCAAGGTGAAAGAGCTCCACGTGTGGACCAACCGGCCGATCTGGCCGCAGGGGACCGGTCGCCCCACCGACAAGCCCCCGGTGCCGTCGCACATCCACTGGGATCTGTTCCTCGGTTCGGCGCCCGAACGTCCCTACAGCGACGTGTACCTGCCGTTCAAGTGGCGGGGGTGGCTGGATTTCGGCACCGGCGCGCTGGGCGACATGGCCTGCCACACGATGAACCTCCCCGTGTGGGCGCTCGAGCTGTTCGATCCGGTCAGCGTGGCGGCCGAGTCCTCGGGGATCGTCGAGAACGAGACGTGGCCGAAGTGGTCGGTCATCAAGTACGAGTTCCCCGCCCGCGGCGACCATCCCGCCTGCCCGATGACCTGGTACGACGGCGGCAAGAAGCCGGACCAGGCGCTGCTCCAGGGCGCCCGGATGGCCGACAGCGGCGCGCTGATGGTCGGCGAGACCGGCAGCCTGTACGCCCCCGGCGACTACGCCGAGCGGTACATCCTGCTCCCCAGCGAGAAGTTCGCCGGCTACAAGAAGCCGGCGCCGACGCTCCCCCGCTCGCCCGGGCACTTCCGGGAGTTCGGCATCGCCTGCCGCGGCGGCGAGAAGGCGATGTCCAACTTCGACTTCGCCGGCCGGCTCGCCGAGACGGCTCTGCTGGGCAACGTCGCCCTGCGGGCCGGGCAGAAGATCGAGTGGGACGCGAAGAACCTCAAGGTCACGAACTTGCCCGAAGCCAACCGGCTCCTCACGCGGGAGTACCGGGCCGGCTTCGGCCTTCACGGGGTCGAAGCGTAAGACGCAAGGCCCCGCATGTCTGAAGGCGGCCGGGAGGCATTCTCGTCTCCCGGCCGCTTTTTGTTGCGCTGTGCCGCTTCGAACGCGCGGTGCGGACTGAAGTCGGCACGACGTCCCATCGCTGGCATCCCAGCCCGAAGCGCGGGGGCGAAAAAGGGGCGAAAAAGGGGACAGGTCCATTTTTCGGGGGCGTTCGTGATCGTTTCGGGTGTTTTCGACGGGTTTTTCACTGGTTCTCATCGTTCGCAGGGCCCGGCCTCCGGCCGGGGCAGCCGGGCGGCTTACGATCGCCGGCGTTTTCCCCCCCACGGTATCCGTGGCCGCGCGCGGCGGTCAAGAACAACACCCACTGGAACCCCCATTTCGCACTTCAGACCACTTGACAATGAACACAGCCGCTCACCCTGACCCTCTCCCCCGCAAAGCCGGGGAAGAGGGGACCGACCCTGACCCTCCCCCCGCACGGGGAGAGGGGACTTATCCTGACCCGCTTCCCCGCGAATCCGGGGGAGCGGGGAGTCGCGGCCCCGCACCGACGATCTCGCGGAAGCGGAGTGGGTGGCGATCGAGGTCGAGCGCCTCCGCGAGATGCTCCAGCCACACGACGAGGCCGCGCTCCGGATGGAAGTACAGCTCGCACAGCGCTTTCTGGACCTTGGTCCCCGTCTTCATCCGATACTCGGGCGCGGGCAACTGGAAATAGGTGTGAATCTGGAAGCTGCTCGCGCCGCGGAGCGCGTACTCCAACGCCATCCGCCCGCTGTGGATGTCGCCGGTCGCCGACCACGGAAGAGGCCGCTCGATTTCGCCCGCGGCGATCGCGGCCTGGAATTCCGCCATGATCCGCAGGTTGCGGTCGCTCAGGTCGGGACCGCCGTAGGCGATGCCCCGCTTGCCGTCGAACTCGCGCTGCGGGTCGAACAGGCGGTTGCCATAGACGAAGAAGTCGGGGCGGCCCGCTTCGTCGGCATGGATCGCGCGGAGCATTTCCAGTTGGAACGCATCGTCGAACATGGCGTTGAACAACTTGAGGCCGACGCGCAATCCCCTCCCTCTCAGGGAGGGGGCAGGGGGAGGGTTTTCGGTCGCGTCATGCGTGCCGCTTTCGCTCGGAGATGAGATGCCGGACGGTTGCGGCGCTGGATGTGCGGAGCGAGCACCCTTCCCCGACCCCTCCCTGGGAGGGAGGGGGGTTTGCGCGGCGGCGCGGACGAGTTGCGGGACGTGCCGCAGCCATTCGAGGATTTGCGTCTGCTGCCGGGCGAGGTCGCTGCCGGCGAGCGTGGGGCTGAAGTCCTTTTCGAGCGGCATCGGGGCGTCGCGATCAGCGGCTTCCGCCCGCCAGGCGTCGAGCAGCTTGCGGGTGGTGAAGTCGTACTCGGCGGTCTTCCACGGCTCGTCGGCCGATTGCGGGAGATGGTACTTGCAGGAGGGGACGATCAGCGTGCCGGTCCCGCGGGCGAGGCGCTGCGCGTCGCGGACGAGGGCGAGATATTCGTCGAACGACTGCCACCATCCGCGCCCCTTCCAGGAGATCGTCCAGCCGCTCTCGCCGGAGCGGCCGACGATCCGCTCGGCGACCATCCGCGCCTCGCGGATGGCCCAGGCCTGCATCGTCTGCTCGCCGGTCTCGTCCTGGGCGATGACCGTCTTCAGCACGACGAAGCCGAGCCCCGCTTCGACGTCCTCGGCCACCTGATGCGCCGTCATCGACAACTGCCCGGAGGCCTTGCCCCACGGGTTGGGGAGATCGTATCCGGCATAGGTCGCGGCGACGTCGATGCCGTAGCGATCGAGGAGGTGCGCCTCGACGGACGCGGGCAGGCCGCGTTCGATGAAGCGGGCATAATCCGCGCGGACCGCCTGATGAAAGCGCGGCGCAACGCGGGGTGATTCGGGAAGGAGATACGATCGCATGTCACCGGTCAGGTTATGTCGGCCGCCCCGCAAAGGAAAGCGCGAAGACCGACGAAGAAGTTCAACCGCGGAGGACGCCGAGGGCGCGGAGAAGAACCGGCGGGTTGGGTTCGAGCGGGCCGCGAAAATTTCAGACGTAGGCAGGTCGGGCGCAACGTCCACTTGACGTATTGGAAGGACTTCGTGGCGCGCCGCGCTGCCGCACCCGCAGCGCAAGCAAGGGAGATTAAGCCCCTTGCCGCCACGCCGCATGAGATCGTCAGCCGGTCTGGTGGTTCTCCCTCGCTGGCGCGTCGGGCTACAGTGAGATCCAGGTTGGATGGTTCTCCCTGGCTGGCGCGTCGGGCTTGTGTCAGAGCCCGGCCAGAGTCTCGCCACGCGGGGGGACCGACTCGGCACGATCGGCCCGACCGTTGCGGACCGGATTTTGCTTAGAGAGGCAGTCGATCGTCACGTTCCGCCGCGGACGGCGAAAGCCTGACGGTCCTGACGGTCGTGGCGACGATCGGGCCGTTCGCTTTTTTGACCGCCCCGGAAACGTGGCTTATATTCAACGTGTGCCTCGGCGGCGTGCAGCCGGCGGGCAGCGTGCAGCATTTCGGAAACGCGCCGGGCGCCACCGCCGTGCCGCAGTCGTTCGAACGGCCATTGAAGCAACAATCGGCGAAGTGACACCAGCCGTTTCCCGAGGGGGAGCAATGTCGATCGGTTCTCGGTTTCTACGGTTCTGCCTCGCGGGGCTCCTCCTGGGAATGATGGCGGCGAGCGGCGGTTCGGCCGCCGTGCGCGCGGACGATCTTCCCGCGGCCGCTTCGACCCCCGACGCGATCCGGATGGGAGTGCAGTTCGAGCGGAACCGGCAGTGGATCGACGCGATCAAGCACTACGAGTCCGCGCTCCAGGACTGGCCCGACGACAAGGACCTGCAATACGGACTGCGGCGGGCGAAGGTCAACTTCGGCATCGAACGCCGCTACGCCGACGCCAGTTTCGATTCGTCGCTGGTGCGGCTGTCGGAGCCGGAGGCGCTCGACCTGTTCGACGACGTGCTGGGCCGGATCCGCAGCGACTTCGTCGATCCGCTGAGCGCGACCTCGTTCGTCGCGCATGGCACGGAAAGCCTGTACCTGGCGCTCGTGAACGAGAAGTTCCGGGCCCGCAATGTCCCGCTCGCCGACGACGCCCGCATCGGCCGCGTGCGGAGCGTGCTCCGGGAGCAGTATTGGAACAAGCCGGTGCCGCACCAGCAGGCGGCCCGGCAGACCCTCGGCGAAATCTGCGAGCTCGGCCGCCGCGAGCTCGGCCTCTCACCCGGGGCGGTCGTCATGGAGTACATCTTCGGCGGCTGCAACGCGCTGGACGACTACAGCAACTTCCTCACCCCCGATCGGCTCAGCGACCTGTACGGGAACATCGACGGCGAGTTCGTCGGGCTCGGCATCGAGATGAAGTCCGAAATGGACAAGGGATTGCTGCTGGTCGACGTCATCGCCGAGAGTCCCGCCGCCGTCGGCGGACTTCGGCCCGGCGAGTACATCACCGCGATCGACGGGGTCGATTGCCGCACGATGTCGACCGACGAAGCTGCGCGGCTGTTGCGCGGGCCGAGCGGGAGCGCGGTCCAACTGCAAGTCCACGGCCGCGACGGAGCATCACGGAGCGGCATGTTCCACCGCCGCGCGGTCCACGTGAAAAGCATTCCCGTGGCGCGGATCATCGACCGGCCGAACGGGATCGCCTATCTCCGCATGACCGGATTTCAGAAAACGACCCCGGCGGAGCTCGACGAGGCACTCGCCCGATTGCAGCGCGAGGGGATGCAGGCGCTCATCTGGGACTTGCGGGGAAACCCCGGCGGGCTGCTGACGGCAGCGGTCGAAGTGCTCGACCGGTTCATCGATTCGGGCGTGCTCGTCTCGACCAAGGGGCGGACCCGCGACCAGAACTGGACCTACTCCGCCCATCGGCCCGGCACGCTCCAGGTGCCGCTCGTGCTGTTGGTGGACGGCGACAGCGCGAGCGCCAGCGAGATCGTCGCCGGGGCCATCCACGACCACAAGCGGGGCACCATCGTCGGCCGGAAGACATTTGGAAAGTGGAGCGTGCAGAGCATTTTTCCCGTGAGGGGCAAGACGGGGCTGCGGCTGACGACCGCGAAATTCTACTCGCCGGGCGGGCAGACGCTGGGTAAGATCGGAGTGCGGCCGGACGTCGCGGTCGCCGCCCCGGACCGTCATGTCGTCCTGTATCAGCGCGGTCCCGACGGCCCCGACCTCGACGCCGACGAAGACCTGCGCAAGGCGCAGGAAGTCCTCCGGGAACGGTACACGCGCCGATGAGCGACGACTGGCTGGCGGCGGGACAGGGGGTTCGCCCCGAGCGCCGCTGGTCCTTCGCCACCGACGCCCCGCTGGTCGCGCTCGAGACCGCGCGCGAGACGGGAGAGACCGTGCTCGCCGACTCCTCCGGCGGGCTGTATCGGCTCGACCGCAACGGTCGGATCGCGGCGATCACGCACGGCTTCCACGGCATCCGCGGCCTGTGCTGGGGCGACGTGGGAGGGGGCGCGGTGCTCTCGGGCGAGGCGAAACTCTCGCGGCTCGATGCGGACCTCGCCGTCGTCTGGTCGCTCGAGCTGCACGACGCGGTCCGCGTCATCGCCGTCGATCCGCACGGGCAGTACGTGGCGGCGGCGCTCGCCAACGGGGAGACGGTGATTCTCGATCCGGCGAAGCGGAAGGTGTCGCGGTTCGTCACGGTCCGGCCGCTCTCTTTCCTGCGGTTCCTCACGGCTGCCCCGGCGATCGTAGGGGCGGCCGATCATGGCCTGCTGTGCCGTTACCGGCTCGACGGGACCGAGGAATGGAACACCCGCCTCTGGTCGAGCGCCGGGGACCTGAGCGTGACGGACGACGGTGAGACGATTTACGTGGCGGCGTTCAATCAGGGGGTCCAGACGTTCGACGGATCCGGCCGCAGCGGGGCGAGCTTCATCGTCGAAGGCACGCCGGAGCGGCTGGCGGCGACGGCCCGCCCGCTCCGCCTGGCCGCGGCGACGATCGAGCAGCATTTGTACTGGCTGGACGAAGACGGCGAGCTCCTGTGGGCGGCGGCGATGCCGGAGAAGGTCGCGGCGCTCCGTTGCGATCCGCTGGGCCGCTGGCTCATCTGCGGTTTCGAGGCGGGCCGCGTGCTGCGGCTGGCGTGGGCGGAACCGGTTTGACGTCGCGAATCCGCACCTCTTATATTGGAGTGTTCCCGTCGATTCGCATCGCTTCACCGAGCCTCCGATGGCGGCCGACTCTCACTCCGCCGTTCCCGTTCCGCCCGCCGGCGTCTCCCGCGAGGCCAGCCCGGCCGAAGGGCGGCGGATGCTCGGCAAGTACGAGCTTCGGCGGAAGATCGGCGCCGGGGGGATGGGGGCGGTGTATCTCGCCTTCGACACGCAGCTCCGCCGGACGGTCGCCCTCAAGATCCTGCCTCGCGACAAGGCGAACAACCCGGTCCTCGTCCGCCGGTTCCACGCCGAGGCGCAGGCCGCGGCCCAGTTGCGGCACGACAACATCGTCACCGTCTATGAGGCCGGGGAGGCCGAGGGCTATCTGTACATGGCCCTCGAGTACGTCCCGGGGACCGACGTGCAGGCGCTGGTCGCCCGCGGCGGGCCGCTCGGGATCGAGCGCGGCCTCGAGATCGTGAAGCAGGCGGCGCGGGCCTTGCGGCACGCTTACGAACGGGGGATCGTCCATCGGGACATCAAGCCCTCGAACCTGCTCGTGAGCGAGGATGGCATCGTCAAGCTGGCCGACATGGGACTCGCCCGCTCGGTCGACGAGACGGTGGAGACGGGGATCACGCGGGCCGGCACCACCGTCGGCACCGTGGACTACATGGCCCCCGAACAGGCCCGCGACAGCAAGTCCGCCGACATCCGCAGCGACATCTACTCGCTCGGCTGCACCTGGTATCAGATGCTCACCGGCGTCCCGCCGTTTCCCGGCGGAAGCCTCACCAACAAGCTGTACGCGCACTCGGCCAAGGCGCGGCCCGATCCGCGGGCGATCGCGCCGCAGGTCCCGGAGGTCATCGTCCACGTGCTGCACCGGATGATGGCGAAGTCTCCGCAGAACCGCTACCGCACTCCGGAGGAGTTGCTGGACGATCTGGAGCGGATCGATCTCGAGGCGGAGACGGGGGAGATGCTCTCGCGGGCCGCGCTCGACAAGATCCTCGATTCGACCGGCGAGTTCGACGGTCCGCACGACGCGCTGGCGGCCCGCGTCGCCGAGCGGTTCGCGGAGGCCGGCCAGGCGAACAGCATTCAGCGGCGATTGCCGCCGCGCGTGTCGACGCCGCGCTCCGCCGCGCGTGCCGGGGCGATGCGCAGCCGGTTTTCTCCGGCGACGCTTCGCGTTGGGGGGATCGTCGCGGCGATCGTCGCGATCGTCGGCATCGCCTGGTGGATGGCGACGCGGAACGGCGGAGCGCCGCAGGAGAACGTCCCGGAGGGGCCGGTGGCCCGCACAGGAGACGGCGGCAGCCCCGTCCTTCCCAAGGAGCCGGTCCCGGCACTCACACCAGGGCCGATTGCCGGCGCTCCACTTCCCGGGTCGAATCCCGAACCGCCGCGGCCCGGGCCCGCCCCGGCGGTCCCGGTCGCGCCGGCGCTGGGCATCGGCCGCGCCGGCGAAGGGCCTTATCTGCCGGCGTGGATCGCCGGCATGCCGTCCCCCGAGCGGGCGATGTCTCCGCGCGCCGCGGAGGGTCTGCTGGTGCTGAAGGTGGGCCGGCAGGGGGACGGTCCGCCGGGGCAGTTCGCGTCGCTCGAGGAAGCGCTCGACGCGGTTCCTGCCGGAGGGGCGGTCGTGCACCTCGTCGGAAACGGCCCGTTCGTCCTGCCGGGCCGGGAGTTCGCCGACCGGGGCCGGCTCGTGCTGGCGGCGTCCGAACCGGATGCGCGGCCGGTGGTCGTGCTCCGGTTCGATCCGTCGCGGGGGACCGAGGCGATCGTCTCGCTGCGGAACACGTCGCTGACGCTCGCCGGCGTCCACGTCGTGTTCGAAACGGGGCAATTGCCTCCGGGCGCGAAATCGTCGTTGTTCGCGTTCGAAGGAGGCGAGTTCGCGGTGCGGAACTGTTCCGTCACCGCCACGGGAAATCAGCCGGGCGAGTTCACCGCGTTTCATGCGCTCGGCACTGTGGCGACGCGGGTGTTGCTGGACCGCTCGTTCATCCGCGGAAATCGATTGACGACGCTGCGGGTCGAGCAGCCGGCGTGCGAAGCCGTGTTCTGGAACTGTCTGGCGGTCTCCGGCGACGCGCCGGTCGTGTTGGTGGAGGATGGACTGGCGGGCAACGGACCCTCGGCACGGCGGCGGGTGGCGGTCATTTCGTCCACGCTGAGCGCCGGGAAAGAGGGATTTCGGCTGTCGTCGGCGGCGACGGGCGGCGGGCCGCCGGAGACGGCCATCGTCACCGTGAATTCGCTGTTGTGCGGGCGGCGGGGCGAGTCACCCGGCATGCTGGCGTCGCTGGCCGATTGGCCGCTGGTCGATCCGGCCGATCGCAGCGTCAACGTTCGCTTTTGGAACCTGAATTGGACCGCGCACGGGTCGCTGGTCGCCGGCTGGGGGGAACTCGCGCGGTGGGGCGCGGCGCCCGAGGAGGCCGTCGCCGGTCACTCGAGCTGGCAACGATTATGGAGCGAGCCGGCCGATGCGGGGCAGTTTCGGCAGGCGATCTGGCCGCGCGAGGCGATCGTCGATTGCGGGTCGATTGCCCCCGAAACCTTCGAGCGCGAGACGTTCCCGGGCGCTCCGGGAAGCGCCACCGACGGCGCGCCGCCGGGATGCGACGTCGCCCTGCTCGAAGCGCCGGATGCCGGACAGGCGCGGCAGGCGGCGGCGCTCGCGCGACGGCCTGTTCCTCCGGCGCGGTTCGTCGATCGCGATGCGCCGGCGCTCGTCATCAACGTGGACCTCGCCCGGCAGGACCTGGGGGCGCTGCTGGCCGCACGCAATTGGCCGAGCGGCACGCTCGTGGTCGGGACCGGGCGCGGCAACTGCTCCAGCAGCCCGATTCGCGTCCGCGACAAAGCGTTGCGGATCGAACTGAAGTCATCGGACCAGGCGGATCCGTTGGTGCTCGTCGCCAAGCCGCTCAACACGCGCGAGCTCGACCCCGCCGCCGGGATCTTCGACGCGTTCCTGTCGGTCAAGGGGGGGAGCCTGGAGGTCGCCGGCGGATCGCTCCGTCTGCCGTCCTCGTCGAGCGGCAGCATTCCCAACTGGCTGCTGCACGCCGAAGATGCCAGCTTCTTGGTCGAGGACTGCGGATTGGCCGGTCCGATGTTCGAGAAAGCGCGGCACCAGGGGCTGATCCGCTGGTCCCGCGCCCAGGAACGGCCGCTCGCCGCGCTCGACCCGCCGGTCGGCCAGTACGAGCACCACGCCCTGATCGAGGGCTGCTTCCTGCTCGACAACGGCAAGCTGCTGCACGCCGACATGCGCGACCGCGGGTTGACGATCAGGAACAGCACGCTCGTCGGCTTCGACGACTTGTTCGCGTTGAATGTCGGCGGCGGCAACCGGTCGCGGATCGCCGCCGCCGTGCGGATCGAGCGGTCGACGCTCGCGGCGGGGCGGTCGTTCTTCGACGTCTCGACTTCGCTCCTGTCGAGGCTCGCCGCGGAGCCGTTGACGTTCTTCGTCGATAGTACGGTGTTTCTTCGCGCGGGAGACAGCGACGCCATGCTCGATCCGACGGTGCTGACGTGCCTGGACACCGCCCGCCAGGAGCGGCAGCTCGACTGGTGGGGCAGCCGCAACGCCTATGCGGTCTCGCGATACCTGCGCCAAGTAGGGAGCGCCGCCGGCAGCGGGCCGCAGGACTTCGATCGCGACTGGCGGGGGGCGTGGGGGGCGGAGCGCGTGGCCGACGCGCTCGCCGGCGCGGGGGCGGCATCGTTGCGGACTCCGCTGGAATCGTTGCGCCGCTCGCAACTGGAACGGGGATCGTTCGCCCTCGCTCCGGACTCCCCCGCCGCCCGCTGGCGCGCCGACGGGCGGTCGCTGGGAGATCCCGCCGGCGGCACGCCTTGAGACGTTCGCCGCGGCGCAGCCGGTCCGCGCCGAATTGCCGTTGATCCTCGATTCGATGCGCGGCGAAATGCCGCTCACGACAGCAGCAGCTCCAGGTCCTCCGTCGACAGGTCGCGGAGACCGCCGCCGTCTTCCGTGAGGATCGCGTCCGCCAAGGCCCGCTTGCGGCCTTGCAGCTCGGCGATTTTTTCCTCGACCGTGTCCTGGCAGATCAGCCGGTAGGCGAACACGCGCTGCGTCTGCCCGACGCGGTGGGCGCGGTCGATCGCCTGCGCCTCGACGGCCGGGTTCCACCACGGGTCGAGCAGGAACACGTACTCGGCCGCCGTGAGGTTCAGCCCCAGCCCTCCCGCCTTCAGGCTGATGAGGAACACCGGGCAATCGGGATCGTTCTGGAACCGCTCGACGCGCTCCTTGCGGTCGCGGGTCTGGCCGTCGAGGTACTCGTACACGATCCCCCGCTCGTCGAAGTGCTGCCGGACGATCGACAGCAGGCTCGTGAACTGCGAGAACACGAGCGACTTGTGCTTCTCCTCGATCAGCTCTTCGAGGTGCGGCAGCAGCACGTCGAACTTGGCGGACGATTCGCCGCGGAGGTCCGCATCGAGCAGTCCGGGATGGCAGGCGACCTGCCGCAGCCGCAACAGCGCTTCGAGCACGTGCATCCGCGATTTGTTGAGCCCCTGCTTGCGGACGAGTCCCAGCAGCGAATCGCGATAGTGGTCGCGCATCTCCTCGTACTGTCGCCGCTGCTCCTTGCCCATCTTGCAGTGGATCGTCTGTTCGAGCTTCTCGGGGAGCTCGCTGGCGACCTGCTGCTTGGTGCGGCGAAGGATGAACGGCTTCAGCCCTTGCGCGAGGAGGCGGCGGGACTGGGCGTCGTCATCGTTGTCGGCGTATCCGCGGAACACGGAACTGCGGCCCAGCATGCTGGGGTTCAAGAACTCGAAGATGGACCACAGGTCGCCCAGGTGGTTCTCGATCGGCGTGCCGCTGAGCGCCAGGCGATGGTTCGCTTGCAACAGCCGGGAGGCCTTGGCCACCTGCGAGCCGGAGTTCTTGATCGCCTGCGCCTCGTCGAGCACGATGTAATCGAAGCGGTGCTCCTTGAGCTCGAGCACGTCGCGGCGGAGCGTGCCGTAGGTGGTGAGGATCACGTCGTACTGGCCGAATTTCCCGCGAAGGGCGGCCCGCTCCAGACCGGTATATTCGACCACGCGGAGCCGCGGCGTGAACCGGGCGCACTCCTGCGCCCAGTTGAACAACAGCGACTTGGGGACGACCACCAGCGAGGGGGGCGCATCCGGCACGGCGCGCTTGCGGTCCAGCAGCAGGGCCAGCAACTGGACCGTCTTGCCGAGGCCCATGTCGTCCGCCAGGCAGCCGCCGAACTGGAACTCCTGCAGGAACTTGAGCCACCCCAGCCCTTCGCGCTGATAGACCCGAAGCTCGCCGTGAAATCCCTCGGGCTCGGCGGTCCCGTGAACGCCGGAGAAGGTGTGGAACCGCTGCCGGAGGTCGGCGAACTTCTGGTCGAAATCGACTTCCGGCTGCGAAGCCAGCAGCGCGTCGAGCAGCGCCACCTGGTTCGGCGCGAAGCGGACGTGGTTTTCTTCTCCGACCCCGAGTCCCGCCAGCAGGCCGAAGCGTTGCAGCCATTCCTCCGGCAGGATACCGATCGACCCGTCGTCCAGCCGGACCGTCGAGTCGCCGCGGGCGAGCGCGGCGAGCAGTTCGGGAAACGAGACGGAGCGGCCTTCGAAGTCGGCCTCGCCGTGCAGCTCGAACCAGTCGATTCCGGACTGGACGCGGAAGCGGATGTCTCCCGACTGGCGGACCTGCCGGCCGTCCGCCTGCACCTGCCAGCCTTGGGCGACGAGGTTCCGCACGGCGGGACCGAGGTCGTGGGCGGAGATTTCGACGTCGTGTCCGCCGCGGCGGCGGTCGAGCAGGCGGCGAAATCCGACCGCCTGCAATTGGCCCCACGCCTGCTCTTCCCGCGCCCGGTCGCGGACGATGCACCGCCGCTCCGCGCGCTGCACGATCGCCCACTCGGGGTTCGTCCCGCGGACCCCGGCGCCGAGATAGTCGAACTCGATTTCCCCTTGCAGCCGGTCCGGCTGCCAGCGCGCGTGGCGGGGCGTGCGGATCGACAGCCGCGGGACCGGCTCGGCCGTGATCTCTTCGAGCCGCAGTTCGTCCGGGAGCTCGAGGCGGGGCAGGGCGGGCATGGCGAACAGCCGGTCGACGAGGTCCCCTTCCTCGCCGGCGGGAACCTGGACCGCATCGCCGCGAGACAGGAGCGCGACCCAGGGGAAGGCGTCGAAATCGCGCAGGCGGGCGATCGCCGTCTCGGTGAGGACGAGACCGCCGGGGACCAGCAGCCGGGCGTCTGCCAACGCCAGCGACTCCCCGTCGCGGGTGAGCCGCCCCTGCAGCCGCCAGGCGCTCCCCTCCTCCGCCCGCAGCACCTTGAGCGACAGTTCCCAGGCGGGGCCGTCGTCCCAGGCGAGCGGGTGCGGCGCGCGGCGCTCGTCGTCGAGGTAGCGGACGCGGCCGGTGCCGCACATCAAGGGCAGGATCAGCTCGCACAACTCGAACGGCAGCCGATAGCGGTGCGTCAACCCCTGCGCTTCCGTCTGCTGGGCGTACCAGTTGTTCCGCTCGGGGGCGCCGCCGGTGAGATAGGCGAGGATCCGCCGGTCCTCTGCGCGCTCGATCTCGTGTAGCCGGTCGCCGCGGAGCTTGAGGGGCTTCAACTTCCCCCATTGCCCGTTCGCCCGTCGCTGCCGCTGCGACGATTGAACGACGATCTGCCCGCCGTCGCGGCTGGCCGCCACGTCGATTTCGTAGAAGATCTCGCGTTCGGGACCGGAAGCCGGCGCGCCGGCTTCCGGGACGCGCATCGCCTCGTGCAGTTCCTGCAGCCGCGCTTCCCACGGGCGAAGCTGCGGGCGGACCGGCGCGCGGCGGGCGAGCGCGGCGCGGCGCGTCTCCCCCGACGGGAGAAAATCATCGTCGAACTCGTCGTCGTCCCAGTCGCTGCCGAACGGCGGCGGCTCCGGCTCGGCCGCGAAGGGAGGAATCCGGCCGCCGGTGGGAGTCCCCGTCAGATAGTTGCCCGCGTCGACGGCGAGGATGGTGGCCCAGACGTGCTTGCACGCCGATTCGGGACGCCCGCCCCGCGCGCAGGTGCAGAACATCTGCAACCGGTCGTCTTCCCGCCGCAATTGCGTCTGGAATTCGACCCCGTCCCGCACGACCGCGTGGACGTCCTCCGCGGTGACGCGGGTGACCGCGACGCGCTCGGCTTGCAGGTAAGCCGCCCCGCGAAACCGGATATCTCCCCGGAAGCGGTCCTCCAGGACTTCCGCCAGCGTCATTCTCGATCCTACGAGCGAATTGCAAACAGCGAACGGGACCAAGCCCAGCGGCGGCGCGCTGCCGCGCTCCCCGTAATTCTCGCAGGTCGGGCCGCGTTCGTCGAGGACGTTCGATCGCCAAGATGCGGAAGGCGGGAAATTCCGGCGAGGCGTCGCGGACTGGTCGCTTCGTCACACCGGCCGCAGCAGCCGGACCAGCCGCGGGATGATCCGCTCGAACGCCCGCGCCCGGTGGCTGAGACGCCGCTTGACGACCGGTCCCAACTCGCCGAACGTGCGGCCGTACTCCGCAATCAGGAAGTACGGATCGTATCCGAAACCGTGGGCGCCCCGCGGCTGGCGGGTGATCCAGCCGCGGCACGTCGCCTCCTCGTCGAGTCGAATGTTTCCCGAGGGATCGGCGACCGACACGTGACACACGTACTTCGCGCCGCGCCGCCCGTCGGGAACGTTCGCCAGCTCCGCGACGAGTTTGGCGTTGTTCGCCTCGTCGCTCGCGGCTTCACCGCTGAACCGGGCGGAATACACGCCCGGCGCGCCGTTCAACGCATCGACCATCAGGCCGCTGTCTTCTCCCAGCGTCCACCGGCCCAGGGCGCGGGCCGTCTCCGCGGCCTTCTTTGCGGCGTTCGCGGCGAACGTCGTCCCGTCCTCGATGACCTCGGGCGCGTCCGCGAATTCGGCCACGCTCGCGACCGGAATCCCGTGCGGCGCGAGCAAGTCCGCGATCTCCGCGCTCTTCTTTCGATTGCGGCTCGCCACCACCAGCAGCGGCAGCTCGAGCGGATCATTCATGGCGGACGAGCCTCGCGACCGGCGCTGCGACTGTCAACGCTTCGGCACCGAGATCACCTTCGGCTCCGGATCGAGGGGCCAGGTGCGCAGCGGGCGCAGCAGGACCGGCGGCGCGCCCGCGGGATTCGGCTGCGCGTCCCAGATCACGATCTGCTCGTACCGCAGCTCCGCGATGCCCGTCTCGGGGTTCGGCTCCATCTTGGGGCCGAACGCCGCCGCCAGTTGCGGGATCGTCGGATCCGCCGGCGAATCGAATGCGCCGACCGTGACGACCGATTCATAGCGGTCGTGGTACACATACGCCTCGATTTTGCTCGCCTGCATCGACTCGTTCGAGTTCAGGAATTGGGCGAGATCCTGCGCCTCTTGCGCCGCCTTGTCGAGCGCGTCGTCGATTCGGAACCGGCTGTCGTTGCCGCCGAGCGTCGTCACGCTCTTGCCGCGGAACGTCGCGACCGCCAGCGTGTATTCGCCCGGGTTCGAGAACAGGCTGTGGCGGATGCCGGAGTTGAGCTTGAGCACCAGCGGATCGCGCGTCCGCTGCTGCCGCGTGACTTCCTCCGGACTCAACAGAGGATTGATCGTCAAGAACGCACCGCTCAGCGGGCCGGGCCGGCCGGGGGTCTTCGAGTACACGCCTCCCTCGTCGAGCGACGCCGGCTTCAACTTCTTGACGTACTCCAGCGTCTTCTGTCCGACCGGATCGTCCACGCCGCCGTAGTTCCCCGCCAGCACCACGATCCGCTCGTCCCGCTCGCGATACACGCGGCGGTCCATTTGCCCCCGCCGGTCCGTCGTGTTCCATGTCCCGATCGCCGCCTTCTGCCGGAACGCATAGGCCGGAATCCCCCGCTGCCGAAGTTCATACACCAGCTCGTCGGCGGCCTCGGCCGCCGAAAGCCCATCGGCAAAACGCGTATTGGGGACGCGGTTGATGTCCCCGTCGCGCTCGAGTTCGTACAGCTCGCGCGGCCGATCACCGAACGATGCCACCATGATCATCCACGGCCCGTGCTGCTTCGTGATCGCGTACTGCTTCCCGCGGACCGCCTCGATCTTCGCCGCCGCGGCCGGATGCGGCCCGCCCCAGAACAGCGCGAAGACACAGGCCGCGGCCGAGATGACTCTTCCCGCGCGCATGATGCACTCCCTTGCGACGCCGCGAAGGCGGCCGCCGCACGCGCGGGAATCCCGGCGTGGCGGCGCTTCGGATCGGATTTGGAAACGGAAACGAGAGAGGTGAGGGGGCGGGAATCTAGCAGTTGCCGGCCTACGACTCAAGAGGCCATTCGTCCCCGAGCGCATCTCGTTGGAGCGCCGTGAGTTCCGCCACCCCCGCCTCCGCCAGCGCGAACTGGTTCTCGAGGTCCGCCCGGCTGAACGACTGTCGCTCCGCGGTTCCCTGCAGTTCGACATATCGCCCGCTGCCGGTCATCACCACATTCATGTCGACGTCGGCCGCGCGATCCTCGGAATAGTCGAGATCGAGCCGCACTTCCCCCTGGACCACCCCCAGGCTGATCGCCGCCACGCTGTCGCGAAACACCCGCGCTCCGGCCGGAAGAGCGCCGCGCAGACTGGCCACGGCATCGACGAGGGCGATGAACCCGCCGGTGATGCTCGCCGTCCGCGTTCCGCCGTCCGCCTGCAGGACGTCGCAATCGACCGTGATCGTTCGCGGGCCAAGCGCCGCGAGGTCGACGACCGCCCGCAGGCTGCGGCCGATCAGCCGCTGAATCTCGCTCGTCCGCCCGCCGACCTGCCCCCGCTCCCGCCGCGCCCGCGGCACGGTGCTCCCGGGCAACATGCCGTACTCGGCCGTGACCCAGCCGCTGGGGACCGCGAGGTTCGTCTTCCAGGCCGGCACGGCCTCCTCGACGCTCGCGGTGCAGAGGATCCGCGTGCGACCGGCCGCGATCAACACGCTCCCCGCCGCCGAGTCGGTGTACCGCCGCTCGATCGAGATCGGCCGCAATTCGTTCGCCAGTCGTCCGTCGGGTCGCATGCTCCGCAGTATGTCCGAATCGCGGCGATCGTGCCACGCCGATCGCCGGTGACTTCTCTATAATGGGGATCCGGCGGATCGGGCGTTCTCGCCGCCCTGGTCGTCCCGCTTTCGGAAGTGAGCCGCATCGTGTCCATGCGATTGCAACGCGTCGCGTTCCCTCCAGTCGCGGGTTGCGTCGCGCTCGTGGGGATCGCGCTCTCGAATGTTCGTGCGGGCGACACGGCTGCCGGAGTGACGCGGTCCGGTCGCAGCGTCATTGCGGTTGCGCCGGCACAACAGCCGGTCGACGACATCCAGGGTGGCGATGAGGACGATCGGAACGGGAACTCGGAAGCGCGTCGCTACGCGGGGCGCACGCTCGACGAGTGGCGGGGGACGATGAAGGACCTCGCTCCCGCCGATCCAGCCAGCGCCGTCCACGTCCCCGGGCTGATCGCGCTCGTGCGCGATCCGGAAATTCCCGCCGTCACGCGCCGGCAGGCGGCGCTCACGCTGGGGCGGATCGGTCCCCGCGCCGCCGATGCGGTCCCCCTGCTCATCGAGCTGTTGTCCGGCGATTCGGGGACGAACCACGATCCCGATCTTGCGACGGCGACGTGGGCGGCGAAAGCGCTGGCGCTATTCGGCCCCGAGGCGCGGGCCGCCGCGCCGGTCCTCGTGCGACTCCACCGCGACGGGTGGCGCACGATTGGGGAGCGGGCAACGGCGATCGAAGCGCTGGGCCGGATCGGCGCGGCCCATCCCGCCGTCCTCCCCGCGCTGATCGAGACCCTCTCCGCGCCGCCGAGCGGCGCCGATCGCGACGCACTCCGCACGGCGGCCGAGTTCCGCGGGCTCGCCGCCGAAGCGCTCGGGTCGATCGGACCGCCGGCCTCGGCCGCGGTCCCCGCCCTCGTGCGGGCCGCGTCCGATGAAGACGAAACGGTCCGTCGCCGGGTGATCGCGGCGCTCGGGGCGATGCGGGATTCCGCCGCCCCGGCGATCGCCACGCTGGTCGACGCGCTGGCCTTCGATGAGTCTCCGGCGGTCCGCGACGCCGCCGCGGCCGCGCTCGGCGGAATTGGCGCGCCGGCCGTACCCACGCTGGCGCATCTGCTGGCCGACCGCGACCAGGAAATCCGCTTGCGGTCCGCCGCTGCGCTCGCCGATATGGGCGCGCTCGCCGAACCCGCGGTCCCGGCCCTCGAAACGGCGCTCGCCGATGAAGTCCCCGCAGTCCGCCTCCGCACGGCCCAGGCGCTGTGGAAAGTCGCGCGGAAGGGGGACCGCACGGTCCCTGTTGCGGTCGGGCTCCTCGCGAACCGCGATCGGCAGTTGCGGATCGCCGCATCGCGGCTGTTGGTCGAAATCGCCCCGCACGACGCGCGCGTCGCGGACTCGCTTCGCGAACTCGCCGAATCGGACGAGTCGCACATCCGCCGCGCGGCGCAGGAAACGCTGGAGAAAATCGCCCGTGCCGCCGCGAAGCGGGATTAGTCCCCGTTCGATCAGCTTTCCGCAGTTGGGAGCAGTGCCGCGAAGCGATCCGGATCCAGTTCCTCCAGCGATCCGACGATGCAATCCGCCGCGGCGAGTTGCTCGGGCGTGCGGCCGGTGCTGGCGACGCCGATGCACTTCATTCCGGCGCGGCGGGCCGCCTCGATTCCCGCCGGGGCGTCCTCGACGACCACGCACCGCGCGGGAGGCACGCCGAGCCGCCCCGCCGCGAGTTGAAACACTTGCGGGTCCGGCTTCCCGCGCGTCACGTCACGGCCGTGGACCACCGCGCTCAGATAGGGCCCCAAACCGTAACGGTCGATGACGACCTGCACATTGGCCGGCGGCCCCGACGAACCGACCGCGAGACGGAACCCGGCCTTGTGCAGCGCGCGGACGAGCCGCCTCGCGCCGGGCATCTCCGGAAAATTCGCCCGCACGAGTTCGCGATAATAGGCCTCCTTGCGATCGTCGATCTCACGGACTTCCGCGTCGGTCATCTTCGCGCCGTCCCACTGGGCGCGAATCACCTCGCGGCTGGTCCGGCCGAAGCCCCACTCGAAGTCGGCGCGCGAGTAGCCGCGCCCCGACTCGGTCCCGAGCCGCTTCCAACTTTCGAAGTGCGCCTCGTAGGAATCGACCAGGACGCCATCCACATCGAAGATCACGCCACGAGATTCGACCATGCGGGCTGCATCGAGCGGGAAGGGAAGTCGCCGGCCGAACTTGCCCAGAGAGCGATGGCGTCCGCCAATGAGGACGCGGGGCTGGTCGGTGGAGGCGATAGATCGGCACGCGGTGCCAATGAGGCGTATCGCCGCTCCGGAGCGCTCGAGAAATGCGGTTCGACTACCACTTTTCCTAGGTGTCCGGGCGACGCTCGTCGGCGACGGACCGATTCTCAAGCGACCGCAAAATAAGGACTTACGACGAATACACCCCGCAGGACTCGAACCTGCAACCTTCGGTTCCGTAGACCGACGCTCTATCCATTGAGCTAGGGGTGCGTGGGCAGCTGCCACTTAGGCCGAAAGGATGCTGCGCACTCATTAGTTTAGGGGCTTCTCGGCGATTTGCAAGTCCCGTGGCTGTTTCGGCGGCTGCAGCATTTCCGGCATTTCCCCGACATCATTCCGGCGCTGCACCTGGCTCGCCCCAGCGGATAGAATGGACGCATCCGCGGAGGGGCTCCGATGCGACGACGAAACGTTTGGCTGATCGCAGGGACCGCCGGTCTCGCCGTCTGGCTATTCGTCACCATGACTTCAGGGAGGCTCGGCATGTCTCGCGAGCGTGATGCGCCTTCGATCCAATCCCCCCCGAACGGCGAAGCGGGCGAAGCCCAACGGTTGCGGAAGGCGACCTTCGGCGGCGGGTGCTTCTGGTGCACCGAAGCGATCTTTCGGCGATTGCGGGGGGTGGTGTCGGTCGTCTCCGGTTATTCCGGGGGGGACGTGCGGAACCCAACCTACGAACAAGTCTGCACCGGCACGACGGGGCATGCGGAAGTCATCCAAATCACCTATGACCCCGACGTCGCGTCCTACGCGGAACTGCTCGAAGTCTTTTGGCGCACGCACGACCCGACGACGCCGAACCGCCAGGGGGGTGACGTCGGACCGCAGTACCGCTCGGTGATCTTTCATCACGACGATGAGCAGCGGGCGCTCGCCGAACGCTACCGTCGCGAACTCGACGCCTCGGGCGCCTTCGACGCGCCCATCGTGACTGAGATCGCCCCCTTCCGCGAGTTCCATCCCGCCGAGGACTACCACCAGGAGTATTACGACCGGAACTCCGGCGCCGCATACTGCGTGTTCGTCATCGGCCCGAAACTCGACGCGCTGAAGAGCGTCTTCGGCGATCGGCTCAAGCAGTGACGGCCGCATCGATCAGCGGGAGCGCGCCCGCGGCTCCGAGAAATCGTCGTCGTTCGAGACGCCGCCGTTCCGTTTCATAATGCTGATTCAGCCGACTCACGTGCCCGTTCGGTCTTCCGATGGCGACGGTCGACGTCAAGACGCGCAGAAACCCTTGCAAGCCTGTCGCCTGCAAGGGTTCGTGGGATGGACGATACTGGACTCGAACCAGTGACCTCCACGATGTCAACGTGGCGCTCTAACCAACTGAGCTAATCGTCCGGTCGGTCTCGCAAAGGTATGCGGTGCGCTCGCCGTCGTCAAGTTGGGAGGAAGCCGGAACGGCCCGGCCCACATCCGGAAGGGCGGAAGGGAGCTACGGCGAAGCACCTGTTGTACCGCTGTCTCCATCCGGTATATGATAGGAGAGCGACTTCCGGCCGGCGGGAGACCCCGGCGGCCTGTCCTGGCGGAATGAATCGGAAGGAGAACCGGCATGGATGTCACTGGTCCCGGTTCGGTGCAGGGGGCGTTTCCCGTCCGCCCGGTCGAGCGGTCGACGGACGCGAGGCCGGCAGAGGCCGCCCGCCCCGCCGGGCCGCAACCCGTGCGCGACGAGGTCGAGATTTCGTCGGTGGGACGCATGATGGAAAACATGACGCATTCATCGGAAGTCCGGGGCGAGCGGCTCGCGCAGATCAAGGCGGCCATCGACGCGGGCACGTATGAGACGCCCGAGAAGTTCGAAGCCGCACTCGACAAAATGTTCCGCGAGATCGGCCTGCGGAACGAATGACCTGCACTGCGAATGACCTGCACTGAGAGACGAGATTTCGGGTGCGCACGCCCTGAGGCTTTGCGAAGGGTGTGGTTTTCGACGGGTTCGAATTTCGGGTCGTGACGGAGGATTCGGGTGGTCGAGCTTTCTTCGGTGACGGTCGCCGCTTCGCCGGCGGAGAAGTTTCGCGAGTACCTGGCGACGCAGGGCCAGCGGCTGACGCCGGAGCGCGCGGCGATCGTCGAAGAAGTCTTTTCCGATCACGAGCACTTCGACGCCGAGGAACTGGTCGAGCGGCTGACCCGCCGGAACAACCGCCGCCGCGTCAGCCGGCCGACGGTCTATCGCACGCTCAAGTCGATGGAGCAGGCGGGACTGCTCCGCAAGGTGGCCCGCACCGACGGCCGCGACGTCTATGAACACGATTACGGCTATCCCCAGCACGATCATTTGATCTGCAAGAAGTGCGGGGCGTTGATCGAGTTTCACAACGCGGGGATCCGCACGATCCTGGAAGAGATCGCCGCCGACCGCGGGTTTCGCATGTCGGGGCACCGGCTGGAGGTGCACGGCCTGTGCGACGACTGCTGCCGGCCGCCGACGCGGAGCCACCGGCTGCCGGGGACGGTATGAGATCTTGACAGCCGGCGGACAATGTCCGCCGGCGAGTCCTGCGAACATAACACTCGGCGGGAAGTTTCCCGCCGGCTGTCAGCGATGCCGCCATAGCCCGGCGGACCACCAGACGGCGAGCAGCGCTTCGGCGGCCGCGTCGACGAGGTAGACCGGCGAGATGCGGCCCTGGCTGACGAACAGCACATCCGCGAATGCCAGGCAGAGAGCGCAGCTGATCGCCAGAACGGCCAGTTCCACCGATAATCGCCGGCGGACCGCCGCCACGAGGAAGACGGCGCCGAGGGCCGCCACGAGCAGGCCGAACGTCTGAACCAGCCAGTCGTCGGTCTTGGGACCGGTCACCGCCTCGAAACTCGACAGGCTGACGAGCGGCCAGATGCCGGTCCCGAGATAGAGGGCCGCCTGCGCCACGGCGGCGCCGACCAGGATCCGCGGCAGCGGGCGGTCAGCCATCGGCGGAGCGCTCCGACCGCCGGTTGGGAATTCGCCTGGGAACGGTCGCGACGCGGCCGGCGGCAGCTCCCGCGGCGACGTGACGGAGCGGATCGTGTTGGTTGGTCACGGTGCGATTCCCGATCGGCGTGGGCGGGGCACAGCGAGTGTATTCGCACGATCGCAACAAGCGGATCAGGAAGATCCGCAACGCGGCAACCGGCGAAACCCGGCGCGGATGGCGGGAGAATCGAGCGCGATGCGCGCCGGACTCAGCGATTCGAGGAGTCGTCGCTTCCTCGGCGAACAATGATCGCGGCCGCGATGACCGAGCCGGCGAGGCACAGCCCGGAAGCCGTCGGATAAGTCATCGCGGCGCTCGGACCCATGTTGAAAACGAACAGTCCACGGAGGAAGCAGACCACGATTCCAAACCAAACAATGACTCGTGGATCTTTCATGTCGTTGCTCCGGACCGATGCCGCTTCATAGCTCCCGATTTCCGGGCACTCCGCGATTCGGAACGCTGTTCGCGATCCGCTTGAACCGCCGAGGACGCTGAGGCCGCGGAGCATGCGACGGCAGGGAGTGTGGTTTCAAATCGCGTCCGCGCCGGTTTCGCCGGTGCGGATGCGGATCGCCTGCGCCAGTTCCGTGATGAAGATCTTGCCGTCGCCGATCTGGCCGGTGCGGGCGGAGTTCATGATCGTCTGCACGGCCTTGTCCGCGTCCTCGTCGGCGACGACGACTTCGAGCTTCACCTTGGGGAGGAAGTCCACGGTGTACTCGGCGCCGCGGTACGTCTCCTTGTGGCCCCGCTGCCGGCCGAAGCCGCGGATTTCAGAGACGGTCATCCCCTGAATCTCCGCGGCGGCGAGCGCGTTCTTGACTTCCTCGAGCTTGAAATGGCGGATGATGGCTTCGATCTTTTTCATGGCGGGCCGATAGTGGGCAGTGGACGGTGGGGAGTGGACAGTGGACGGCCCGGAACTCCGAACTTCGCGCTCTCACAGGGCTTCCTCGCCGGTCTCTCCCGTGCGGATGCGGATGACCTGCGCGAGGTCGGTGACGAAGATCTTGCCGTCGCCGATCTGATCGGTGCGGGCCGTGCGGACGATCGCCTCGACGACGGCCTCCACGTCGCAGTCGGCGACGACGAGCTCCATCCGCGCCTTGGGGAGAAAGTCCACGGCGAACTCGGTGCCGCGGTAGTGTTCCTTCTGCCCCTTCTGCCGGCCGAAGCCGCGGACCTCGGAGACCGTCAGGCCGTGCACGCCGATCGCGGTGAGGGCGTCCTTGACCTCTTCGAGTTTGTAATGGCGGATGATCGCCTCGATCTTCTTCATGGCGTCATCATAACGTTGCGGTCATGCGGACAGATAGCCTTTCGCGTTCGAACGGACCACGGGGTTTACACCGCGCCGCTCGCCGCTGTCAGAATTCGCTCCGCGAGTTCGGCCGGCGATTCCTCGCCGGTGATTTCGATCGGCCGGCATTCCTCCAGGTTGCGGAACCAGGTGTGCTGCCGCTTCGCGAATTGTCGCGTGCGGCGCTGGATGCGGTCGATCGCCGCCGCCAGTTCGTTGCCGGACTCGAGCACGTCGAGAACCTCCTTGTAGCCCAGCGCCTGCCGGGCGGTGCGGCTCAGCGGTTCGTCCGACGCGCGGAGTCGCCGCACTTCTTCCACGAGCCCGGCGGCGATCATCTCGTCGACGCGGCGATCGATCCGCTGGTAGAGCCACCCGCGCGGCGGCGCGAGCCAGTAGACGTGCCGCGGGCGGATCGCTTCCGGCAGCGGATCCTGCCGCTGCTGCTGGGAGAGCGGTCGGCCGGTGATTCGAGCGACTTCGAGGGCGCGAACGATCCGCCGCGCGTCGTGCGGGTGCAGGCGGGCCGCGGTCGCCGGATCGATGCCTTGCAGACGGCGATGCAGGTAGTCGGGCGGGCGGTCTTCCGCCTCGGATTCGATCTCGCGGCGGATCGACCAATCGGCCGAGGGCCCCTCGAACACCCCCCGCAACAGCGATCGCAGGTAAAGCCCGGTCCCGCCGACGAACAGCGGCACGCGACCGCGGGCGACGATCTCCCGGCAAACCGCCTCGGCCGCCGCGAGGTATTCCGCGATGCTGAAGCTCTCGTGGGGCTCGATGATGTCGATCAGGTGGTGCGGCACGCGGCATCGTGCATCGAGAGAGGGCTTCGCCGTGCCGATGTCCATTCCGCGGTAGAGGGCCATCGAGTCGAGGGAGACGATCTCCGCCCGGAGCGACCCGCCCGCGGAAGGCATCTCGCCGAGCCGCTCGGCCAATTCGAGCGCAGCCTCGCTCTTCCCGCAGGCGGTGGGACCGGCGAGGAACCAGCATTTTTGGAGAAGGGACGGCTCGAACCGCATCGTTCCATTGTACGGCGATGCCCGTTAAAACGGACCGGCGTCGAAGCCGGCGAGCACGGGTTTCCCGTCGTGGATTGCGGGAGCCTCACCGTGGGTTCACGAAATCTTAACGTCGCTGACCGATAATGCCTGCGGATCAACGAGCCTTGGAATCCGTGAACGAAGGAGCCCGTTCGATGTTTCCCCGCTTTACCGTTGCCGGTCGATTTCCCCTCCCTGGAGCAACGCTTTCCGTGGCGGCCTGGCTGGTGTCGGCGGCGCTGGTCGCGCTCTCGGGCTGCGATGGCGGGCCGCGCACGACGTCCGATGGCGGACCAACCGTGCAGAAGGACGGTCCGGCCGGCTCGAACGCCGACTCGGGCGGGCAACGGGCCGCCGGAATAGCGGTGACGATCGATCCGGCGCTGCCGGCGTACGCCCCGGCGCAAGGCGTGTCGGGCACGATCACGAGCGTCGGCTCGGACACGATGAACAACCTGATGACGCTATGGGCGGAGGGTTTCCAGAAGCACTATCCCGGCGTGAAGGTAGAAGTGGAAGGCAAGGGCACCTCGACCGCCATGCCGGCCTTGATCGCCGGCACGTCGAACTTCGGCCCGATGAGCCGGCCCGCCAAGGCGGACGAGATCAGCGGATTCCAGCAGAAGTTCGGCTATAAGCCGCTCCTGCTTTCGACCGCGGTCGACATGCTCGCCGTCTACGTGCACAAGGACAATCCGCTCTCCGGACTGAGCCTGCCGCAGGTGGACGCGATCTTTTCCAAGAACCGCCAGTTGGGGCATCCCGACGACATCACGACCTGGGGACAACTCGGCCTGAAGGGGGAATGGGAGCATGCGCCGATCAGCCTTTACGGCCGCAACTCCGCTTCCGGGACCTACGGCTTCTTCAAGGATGTCGCGCTCGGGGGCGGAGACTATAAGGACACGGTCAAGGAGCAGCCCGGCAGCTCGTCGGTCGTCCAGAGCGTCGCGCAGGACCGATTCGGCATCGGCTTCAGCGGCATCGGCTACATCACCTCGAACGTCAAGGCGGTCCCGTTGGCCGAGCGCGAAGGGGAGGACCCCATTTCGGCGGCGGCCGGTAGCGGCGACCGGTATCCGCTGTACCGCTTCCTGTACCTGGCGGTCAACAAGGAGCCGAACAAGGATTTCGACCCCTTGCGGCGGGAGTTCATCCGCTTCATCTTCAGCAAGGCGGGGCAGGAGGTCGTGGTCAAGGACGGCTACCTCCCGGTGAATGGGGCCCAGGCCCGCAGCGCGCTCCAGCAGGTCGATATCGAGCCGGGTTTCTGATATTCGGATGAGCGACCGCAACACATTCACTGGCCATCCCCGGCGGCGAACCACCACGTGGCGGGTCCGCGCCGTCGATCGCGTGGCGCGGGGGCTGATCACTTTCGGCGGCATCGGGACGATCGTCGCCGTGTCGCTGGTGGCGTTGTTTCTGGCGTGGGTGGTGCTGCCGCTATTTTACTCGCCTGCGGTGGAAATGGCCGAGATGCGCCGCCCCGCTTGGGCGTCGCGGCCGGGGTCGCGGCTCGAGGTCGATGAACACCGGCTGATTGGCTGGTCGCTCTCGCCGCGGGGGACGCTCCGCGTCTTCCGCGTCGACACGGGCGAGACGATCGACGACCGCGAACTCTTCCCCGACATCGAGCCGACTGCGATTGCACCGGCGTTCGGAGCGCCCGAGATCGTGGACGTCCCACAGGCCAGCGGCAGCGGCCAAGATCACGCCGGCGGAGACCGCGCCTCCCGAACGGCGCAAGCCGTGGCCCGCCCCGTCGCCTTCGGCTTCGCCGACGGAAGCGTGCGGCAGGCGCGGATCGCCTTCGAAACGAAATTCCCCGACTTCGCCGACATTCCCGAAGCGGCGCGGCGCCTGCGCGCGGGGCAGCGGATGGTGCTGGGGAAGAACATTCTGGAACTCACGCCGCAGGGAAAATACCGCCTGCACACGGTGACGGTCGATTCGCAGGAGCCGATCGCGATCGCCGACGGCCCCATCCGCAACCTGGCGTACACGCTGGGCGGGGGGAACCCGGTGATCTCCGCAATGACCGACGTCGGGACGGCCCGGCTGGCGTACTTCCGCAAGAGGACCGATCCGGAGACGGGCGAGCGGCGGCCCGTGCTCGATCGGATCGTCGATCTGCCTCTCGCCGAATCCGCCCGCAAGCCGCCGGACTATCTGCTGCTCAATCACCGCGGGGACAGCCTGTTCCTGCTGTGGGAGGACGGTCGACTCGATCGCTACGCGACCGCCAACCCCCGCAACATCGCTCTGGCCGAGAGCTTGCGGCTCTTCGATGAGGGAGACGCGGCGCGGTTGACCGCGGCCGGATTTCTGCTCGGCGGAAAGACGCTGATCGTCGGCGACTCCCGCGGCCGCACCAGCGCCTGGTTCCTGATGCGTCCCGAAGCGGGGGGGCCGCCCGCCGCTTCGGACGGCTGGAAGCTCGTCCGCGCGCACGAGTTCCCCGCGGGAAGCGCCGCCGTCACGGCGCTCGGCATGTCGGCCGCGCGGCGGATGGTCGCCGCCGGTCATGCCGACGGGACCGTGAGCCTGCTGCAAGTGACGGCGGAAGAGCGGTTGATCACGGCGACGGTCGAGGCCGGACAGCCGGTCGTTTCCGTCGCGATCGCTCCCGAGGACGATGGCCTGTTCGCCCTCGCGCCGAGCGGGTTCTGGCGGGCCGAGATCGACCCGCAGCATCCCGAGGCCAGCTTGTCGACATTGTTCCTGCCGGTATGGTACGAAGGGGACCCGGCGCCGGCGCAAGTCTGGCAATCGACGGGCGGCAGCCAGGACTTCGAGCCGAAGTTCGGACTGACGCCGCTGGTATTCGGGACGTTGAAGGCGACGTTCTACACGATGCTGTTCGGCGCCCCGCTGGCGCTCCTGGCGGCATTGCACACGTCGGAGTTCGTCCATTCCCGCACGCGGGCCCGGATCAAACCGGCGATCGAAGTCATGGCCAGTCTGCCGAGCGTGGTGCTCGGGTTCCTCGCGATCGTGATCGCCCCGTTTGTCCGGGCGTGGATCCCGGCGATCCTGTCGCTGTTGGTGACCGTGCCCGCCGCGCTGATGCTCGCCGCTTACGTCTGGCAGATCGTGCCCCAGCGGATCACGCTGCGGCTCGAGCGGTGGCGGTTGGCGTTCATCCTGCTCGTGTTGCCGATCGCCGTCGCGGCGGCCTGGGTCCTGGGTCCGCTGATCGAGCGGACGTTGTTCGCGGGGGACGTGATCCGCTGGCTGGACGGCAAGACCGGCAGCCCGCTGGGGGGCTGGGTACTGCTTCTGCTTCCGGCCAGCGGACTGGCGATCGCCTGGATCTCCGGGATGTGGGTGAGGCCGGCCGTCGTGCGGAAGGGGGCGCGCATCGGCCGCACCGGGTTCGCGCTCCTCGACGCCGGCCGCTTCGTGGCCACATGCCTGGCGACGTTCGCGTCGGCGTTCGCGGGCGCGGGCCTGTTGACGATGTTCGGCCTCGATCCTCGGGGCCCTCTCGTGGGCACCTACGTGCCGATGAACTCGTTGATCGTGGGTTTCGTGATGGGGTTCGCCGTCATTCCGATCATCTACACGATCGCCGACGACGCCCTCTCCGCGGTGCCCGACCACCTGCGGGCGGCGTCCCTCGGGGCGGGGGCGACGCCCTTGCAGACGGCCGTCCGCATCGTCATTCCCACCGCGATGAGCGGCCTGTTCTCAGCCCTCATGGTGGGACTGGGTCGGGCCGTCGGCGAAACCATGATCGTCCTCATGGCCGGAGGGATGACTGCGATCATGGACTGGAACCCGTTCAACGGCTTTCGGCCGCTGTCGGGCAACGTCGCATTCGAGCTTCCCGAGGCCGTCAAGAACAGCACGCACTATCGAATCTTGTTCCTCGCCGGGCTGACGCTGTTCGCGATGACGTTCGTCGTGAACACGGTGGCCGAAATGGTCCGGCTGCGGTTCCGCCGCCGGGTGCATCACCTATGAGCGCGATTGCCGATACGGCCCGGTTGAAGACCGCCCCGGCCCGCGGCTGGGGCCGGCGGGCCGGCCGCCGCGGCGGCGGGGGGTCGGCGCTGGTCGCCCGCGGCGAGCCGCTCGTGTGGTTGAGCGGGGGGGCGCTGGCCGTTTCGCTGGCGATGGTCGCCGGCCTGCTGGCCCTGATCGTCTACCGGGGATTCGCCACCTTCTGGCCGGACCGCATCGTGCGGCTCGAGCTCCGCGACGGGCGTGCGGTGATGGGAGAAGTCTCCGCGGACGAGGTGCATGAGCCAAGCCCCGGCGTCGAAACTCGCCGCCGTCAGGTGCGCACCGGCAACTTCGAGCTCACCAACACGCACTTCCAATGGGTCCTCGACGAAGAAGTCGCCCCCGGCGGCGTGACGCTTCCGGAATGGGCGCTGCTCGTCGAGCGGGTCGAGTGGGGCCGCTTCTATGGCGTCCCGCAGGCGTTTGCGGTCCGCTCTGCCCGTCCCGTCTCCGGCGAGGAGGAGCAGCTCGCCGAGACCCTGCGGTTTTTCGAGGAAGGGATGGCGAAGCTGGACGAGGCGGACCGCGCCGCGCTGACGCCATTCGTCGACCAGGAACTGCGACCCCAGCTCCGCGCCGTGCAGATCCGCGCTTATGAAAGGTTGCTCGCGAATTTCGGAACCACCCCGGAGGGCGCCCGGCTCGATGCCGTGCTTGCGTCCGGCCGGATCGTTCCCATTACCGAAGTCCCCCCGGGCGAGGCCATCGTCGAAATCCACGAAGTCCGCACCGGCGCGGAAGCCGCCTGGGACCGCTTCGCCGAACTGCACGACGGGGTCCGCGAGAAGGCCGCCGAGCGGCGGCGGCTCGAGAAGCACGACATCGGCGCGTTGAACCGCAGGCTGGAGACCGCCCGCCTCGCCGTGCGCAGCGCCGAAATCGAAATCGAACAGCCGCTCCTGGCGCCGGCGGAATCGGCCCTGCGGCTTCGCAGAGAGATCGCGACGCTCCAAGACCGGCGCGCCGCGGACCGCCGCGTCGCCGAATCGGTCCGGCAGCGGTTCGGCGGCGAGTCGACCGCGGCCCGCGCCGCCGCACGGTTCGCCGCCGAGCGCGAAGCGGGCGCGGCGGGGCAGATCGAGAAACACCGGGTGGAACTGCAACGAGTGCAGGCGGTTCTCGATGAAGCGTCGCCCGGCGGTCCGCCGGTCGTGCAGGTTTTCTGGGACACCGCGGCCGCAGTCGCCGTGCAGACCGCCGAGATCCAGGAGCAAATCCAGGCGATCCGGGCGGAAACGGCGCGGTATGAATTGCGGCTTGCCACAGCCGACGGCCGTCTGAAGGCCCTCTCCCTGGCCGACGTCGTGCGGGCCTTTCCAGCCAATCGGCTCGGTTGGTGGGATCGACTGGGCGTGTATTTCTCGCGTTGGGCGGAGTTCCTGACCGGCGAGCCGCGCGAGGCGAACAGCGAAGGGGGGATCCTGCCGGCCATCTGGGGGACTGTCGTGATGACGCTCATCATGTCGCTGGCGGTGGTCCCGTTTGGCGTGCTGGCGGCGCTGTATCTCCGCGAGTACGCCAAGCCGGGGCCGATCGTCAGCGCCGTGCGCATCTCGGTGAACAACCTCGCCGGCGTGCCGAGCATCGTGTTCGGCGTGTTCGGGCTGGGCTTCTTCTGTTACATCATCGGGGCCTACGTCGACGGCGGGCCGGACAACGCGGGGATCGTTCCCTGGCCCGAGCGGGAGTGGTTCGTGACGCTGGGCGCGCTCGCCGCGATCGGCGCCGGGGCGTTCCTGCTCGGCCTGCTCAGTCTGGCGAAGGCCGGGCGCGGCCATTCCGGATGGCAGCGGCACAGGGGCCGGGTTTCGATCGTCCTATGGCTCGTCGCGACGGTCCTGTTCGTCGCCCTGATCGCGAAGACGCCCTTTTTCGATGGGTTTTACGCGGCGAACCTTCCGAACCCGACGTTCGGCAAAGGGGGGCTGCTGTGGGCTTCGCTCACGCTGTCGCTGCTCACGCTGCCGGTGGTGATCGTCGCCACCGAGGAAGCGGTCTCCGCCGTCCCCAACTCGATGCGCGAAGGCTCCTACGCCTGCGGGGCGAGCAAGTGGCAGACGATCCGCCGCATCGTCCTGCCCCGCGCGCTCCCCGGCATTCTCACCGGCATGATCCTGGCGATGGCCCGCGGCGCCGGAGAAGTCGCCCCGCTGATGCTCGTCGGGGCCGTAAAGCTCGCCCCCGAGCTGCCGATCGACGGCGAGTTCCCGTTCTTCCACGGCAGCCGGAACTTCATGCACCTCGGCTTCCACATTTACGACCTCGGGTTCCAAAGCCCCAACAGCGAAGCGGCCCGGCCGATGGTGTTCACCACCACCCTGTTGCTGATCTTCATCGTCGCTTCGCTGAACCTGGCGGCCATCTGGCTGCGCGGACGACTTCGCCGGCGCTTCGGGTCGGCGCAGTTTTGAGTAGCTTTCGGCGATCAGCTTTCAGCCGTCAGCTTTTAGCCTACAATATGCTGACCACCGCCCACTGACCACTGACCACTGACCATGTCCGTTTCGCCACAGATGCGACCGCAAACCGAACCGTCGGCGCCGCCGGCCGCCTCACCGCCCGTTCCGGCCCCGACGCCGCGCATCGCCGCCGCGTCCGCCGCGCCGGGCGTCGCCAAAGGCGCGCGGGGCGCGAGCCGGCTCGATGCGGTCATGCGGGGCGAAACGGTCCCATCGGAAATTCACGCCGCGGTCGCCCGCGAACAGTTCGTCCTCGAAGTGCAGGACTTCAACCTGTGGTACGGCGAGAAGCAGGCCCTGTTCGACATCTCGTTCGGGATCCCGGCGGGGATGGTGACGGCGATCATCGGCCCGTCCGGCTGCGGCAAATCGACGCTGTTGCGGTGCGTGAACCGCATGAACGACCTGATCGACATCGTCCGCATTCACGGGGACATGCTGCTCAACGGCGACTCGATCTACCACACCCGCGTCGACGTGATCGAACTCCGCAAGCGGATGGGAATGGTCTTCCAGAAGCCCAACCCCTTCCCGATGAGCGTTTTCGAGAACGTGGTCTACCCCTTGCGGATCGACGGCGAACGGAGCCGCAAGGTCCTCGACGAGGTTTGCGAGCGGAGCCTCCGCGGGGCCGCCCTGTGGGACGAAGTGAAAGACCGCCTGCACGACTCGGCGCTGGGCCTCTCCGGCGGGCAGCAGCAGCGGCTGTGCATCGCCCGCGCCATCGCCGGCGAGCCGGAAGTGCTGCTGCTGGACGAGCCGTGCTCCGCCCTCGACCCGATCGCCACCGGCAAGGTCGAGGACCTGATCGAGCAGTTGCGAGGGGAATATTCGATTTTGATCGTCACGCACAACATGCAGCAGGCGAGCCGCATCAGCGATTACACCGCGTTCATGTACCTCGGCCAGTTGCTGGAATACGGCCCCACCCCCGACATCTTCACCAAGCCGCACCTGGCGGAGACGAACGCCTACGTGACCGGACGGTTCGGGTGAGCGGTTAGCCGCGACCCGAAGTCGAGCGGCGCAGCCGCGAGCGCAGGGGAGCGTCGGGTGGCTGGGGTCGGAGCGGAGCGTAGCCCCCAGCCCATGCGCTATCGAACGTGATCGAGTACATCCACGCCAATCCGGTGCGGCGCGGATTGGTGGAACGTCCCTGGCAATGGAGATGGTCGAGCGCCTCGTACTTTTGCAGATATGGTGAACCGCCCCTGAAGGTCGATCGCATCTCGCAAGAATGGATGCCGTGATCCAAAGCGGCTGGGGGCTCCGCTCCGACCCCAGCCACCCCGCCGCTCGGGTTCGGCTCGAAGATCTGGATGTCTGCGTTTGCAACTTCCCTCACTTCACGACCTCCGGCAGGTCATAGGTCTTGCCCGCCTTGGTCGCAATTTGCAGGAATCCATTCGGTTTTCCGAGCTTCTCAAGCATTCTCGATAGCCACTGTCTGATAAGCTCCGCACTGGCGTTGGTTTCAATGTGCAAGTTCGACTCGACCTGAAGAGCGCTGTGGAAAGTTTTGACTGCCTCGATGTCATCACTGTCTCGATGTCATCACTGTGGTTCATCGGAAGGTCATCGCGAGCAAGGCCCAGTTTCAGTGCCTTCTTTGTGCCTTCCACAAGAGCTTCTCTCCACGTCGAAACTTGTCGGCTTTCGGCCTCGTCATTCCATTTCACCACGCTAGGCCTGTCGGCCTTGCTCCGTTCGCGGACTACCTTGTCGCGCACTTCCTTTTCCTTGATCCGAATAGTGTAGTCGTCGGCCTCCGGCAAGGGGATAATCCGCTGGACTTCGATCAACACGCTACCGTTGTGCGCATACGGTTTGATCCGCACGCAGCGGATGTCCAAGCCTTGCTTGTTCAGCCACATGACCGAAGTGGTGAGTTCCTTGGAAAACTCCGCGGAGACCAAGACGATCCGAACATCCTGTGCGAAGGGGTTTTCTTCGCCATCCGTCCACTTAAGGAACTCCAGGATGGCAGACCGGGCGTCCGTCTCCTGGCCCAGGCGCCGGAGGTAGCCGGCGTACATCTCCTCCGCCTTCTCGAAGGTCATCGTAGACACCATCGCTGCGTAGCGAAGGGCTTGTAGTTCCATGTGCCCGCCGTCTTCGGTTCGCTTGAGTTCGAACACCACCAGGTTCGCATTCTTGTCCAACCCGAGCAGGTCGATGCGCCGCTTGGAGTCTTCCCACTCCCCGAACTCTTCGGCAATGACCAAGGTATCTTCTGCGACAATGCCGATCTGGACACGCAGCAATCGCTGCAGGTCGGCGCGCTCGCCAATACGGGCGTCAGCGAAAGTGGTTTCGGGAACCTCATGCAATCTATCGGACGACATCTCGTAGAACGCCATAGGAGGATCCCCTTCTGCCGAGCTTGGGGTTAGGTAGATCTATGCGATACCCTGTAGCACGCAAGATTGTCAATCTAACGCGCCGGGTGGCCCAGACGCCGTTCAGGCGTCGCGGTCGCGGGAGCGACAAGAGGGGGCGAACTGCCGCCTCCTTCCTCGAGCACAGTTCCTTCGCCATTCGGGTCGCGCCATCAGGCCCACTGCTTGAGGACATCCCACGTCACGGTTCGGCAAAACGATTTGCCACCTCCCTTCATCCGTTCGGCAGGCCGGCGACGGCCGCAGGAAAGCGCGACGAAGCGGGGCCTGCCCTTCGGCGGCGTCGATCTGATGGGACGCTCCGTTCCTGGATTGTGCCGACCGATGAGGTTGGCCGCAAGAGGGAAGGAGAGTCGAGTGCGCGCCCTCTCGTCGCTTCCGCGACCCCGACGGCTCCACGCCGTCTGGGCCACCCTGCGCGGTGCCGGGCTGACCGACGACGACCTTTGACGCGAACCGTGGTGTCGGTCGCGGCTCAACGCGCGCTCCCTGTCGGTCGCGGCTCAACGCTCGTCGTCACCCCGGTTCGGGGATCGCCACCGGCGGGGGCATTTCCGGGAGGGGGACGATCTCTGCCTCGCGGGTCGCCGTGTCGAGGATCGCGATCGAGGGCTTGCGGTAGGTCCAGCCGCTGGTCTCGCCCGGATTGACGAACAGCCGGCCTTGTTTGTCGCGGGCGATGTTCGCGCGGTGCGCGTGGGCCGAGATGACGACTTCGCAGTCGCCGAGATGGTCGCGGACCTTCTCGAGCTGGTGCGTGACGAGGATTCGCGTGCCATCCGCCGCGCGGAAGCAGAACGGCGGCTCCGCGACCTGGCCGATGATCCGCATCCCCCCTTGAATGCCGGGCTTGTTCCCCTCGTTGTCGCCGAAGCAGGCGAGCACCCGACAGGTGAGCTTCCGCAGCGGGGGAACGACGATCGGCGAGACGAAGTCGCCGGCGAACACGACCAACTCGCACCGCCGGGCGTTGAATTCCGCCACCGCGCGGCGGACATGGTCCACGTGGTCGTGCGCGTCCGCGAAGATGCCGATCCGCATTATTCGCGCTTGGCCTCTTCATCCAGCCGCAAGGCGGCGGAGTTGATGCAGTACCGCAGGCCGGTGGGGCGCGGGCCGTCGGGGAAGACGTGGCCGAGGTGGGCGTCGCAGCGGCGGCAGACGACCTCGGTCCGGCGGACGAAGAAGCCACTGTCGTCCCGCTCGCCGACGTTCGCCGAGTCGATCGGCTGGTAGAAGCTGGGCCAGCCGGTGCCGGAGTCGAACTTGGCGTCGGAGTCGAACAGCGGCGCCCCGCAGCACACGCAGCGGTACACGCCGTCCTTCTCGCAATCGTGGTAGACGCCGCTGAAGGCGCGCTCGGTCCCCTTCTGCCGCGTCACGTGATACTGCTCCGGCGTGAGCCGCTCCTGCCACTCGGCGTCGGTCTGCGGCAGTTCGGTTGAATCGGGATTCGGCATGGCGGCTGCAACCTTTCCGGCGCCGGCGGCGGTGGCCGGCGGATCGCTCGAGCACCCGGCTGCCAGACAGACGGCCGGCGCGATGATGGACAAATGGGAGAGGATGAGCCTCATCGGTGGAATCGCTCCGACGGGGGGCCCTTCAAGGCCATGACGAGCAACCGCAGGATATCATACACGCCCCGTCAAGGGGGAGGTGGAAGCGAAGCCGGATAGGCAGGGCCGTTCAGATGGCGGTAGAACGACGATTCCGGATGCCATTCCTTACGAGCCGGTCCGTGGAGAACCGATGACCGTTGATTTCGCTCATGGAATCGCGCTTCGCGCGCGAGCCGGTCTTTGCATCGTCATCGCCCTGCTCGCGCCACTCGTCGCTCATGCCGAGCAGCCGACGACGCCTGCGCCACCCGTTTCGTTGCTTGGACGTTGGCAACTCCTCTCTCTCGGCGAGAAGAAAGTTCCTCCGGATGTGTCGATCTTCTGGACATTCGACGAGAAGAACG
>JBBDNU010000047.1:0-35221 GCA_040877365.1 Planctomycetales bacterium | reverse complement strand
CGTGGGGCAGACATCCTTGTCTGCCCGAGCGGCAGGCTGGAAAGCCTGCCCCACGACCATGTTCGTTCCGCTTGCGGTTTCGCGGCCTGCCTTTCTCCGCACCGCCGCGGTCGGTATCCTGAAATCTCGCGTCCTGAAGGTCCTTCGGTCCGCTTCGCGAGGCACGCCATGCGCCGGTTCCGTCGAACGCTGTCCCTGTCGATTGCCCTCCTGACCGCGGTTTCGCTGTGCGGCTCGTCAACGGCTCGGGCCGCGGCGGACGATGGGCCCGCGAAGGGCCAGGACGGCCCGGTCAGCTTCTACCGGCAGGTGCGGCCGATCCTGCAGCGGCATTGCTCGGGTTGCCATCAACCCGCCAAGGCGGGAGGAGAACTGCTGCTGACGTCTTATGATGATCTGAAGAGAGGCGGGACGCAGGGGGCGGGGTTCGTTCCGGAAAAGCCGGACGACAGCCTGATCGTCGAGTACGTCACGGGCGACCCCCCGCTGATGCCGCTCGATGCCGATCCGCTCAAGCCGGCGCAAATCGCGGTGCTCCGCAGTTGGATCCAGGAGGGGGCGCGGAACGACACCCCCGCCGCCGCGATCGATCCCGTCACGCCGGAAAATCCCCCCACGTACGACAGCCCCCCGGTCATCACGGCGCTGGCCTACTCGCCGGACGGCAAGCTGCTCGCCGTCTCGGGATATCACGAAGTGCTTTTGCACCGCGCCGACGGCGGCGGGCTCGCCGCGCGGCTCGTCGGGCGCGGGCAGCGGGTCGAATCGCTCGCCTTCTCGCCAGACGGCAAGCGGCTCGCCGCGGTCGGCGGCACGCCGGCGCTGTTCGGTGAAGTGCAGCTTTGGGACGTCGAATCGCATGAACTGCTCCGCGCCCAGACCGTTGCCTATGACACGTTGTTCGGCGCGAGCTTCAGCGACGACGGCAAGCTCCTCGCGTTCGGCGCAGCCGACAACCGGGCCCGCGTCGTCGATACGGAGCGGCTCGAACCGATGATGCGGCTCGACACGCATTCCGACTGGGTGTTCGGCACCACCTTCTCCCTGAAGAACGACCATCTCGTCACGGTCAGCCGCGACATGTCGATGAAGCTCACGATCGTCGCGAACGGACAGTTCGTGGACAACATCACGAGCATCACGCCGGGAGCGCTCAAGGGGGGGCTGTCGGCCGTGCAGCGGCATCCCTCGAAGGAAGAGGTGCTGGCCGGCGGGCACGACGGCGAGCCGAAGCTGTATCGCATCTTCCGCACGCAGGCCCGCAAGATCGGGGACGACTACAACCGCATCCGCGGCTACCCCGCCCTGCCCGGCCGCATCTTCGATCTCGAGTTCGACAAGGAGGGCCAGCGGTTCGTCGCCGGCTCGAGCACCGCGACCGCGGGAGCGGCCCGCATCTACGAGACGGAGACCGGCAAGCAGCTCTTCGACCTGAAGGGGATCGCCGGGCCGGTGTTCGCCGTCGCCTTCCATCCCCAGGGAAAAGAGGTCGCGATCGGCGGCTTCGAAGGCCGCGTGCGGATCTACGACGCGACCACCGGAGAGCCGCTCCGCGATTTCGTGCCGGTGGAGATTTCTCCGGTGGAGAAAACCGCCGCCCGGTGAATTCGAACCAGGACGAGACTTCTGATGCCTGACGCCACCCCAATTCTTTCGACCTCCTCCCGCGATGAGATCGGACGCGTGCTCGGCCGCACGCCGAGCGGAGTGTTCATTCTCACCGCCATCGACGGCGAAGGCCGCGAGACGGCCATGCTCGCGAGTTGGGTGCAGCAGGCGTCGTTCGAGCCGCCGATGATCACCGTCGCGATGAACCGCCAGCGGTATCTCCACGACTGGCTCGACCGCGTCCCGCGCCTCGCGCTCAACATCGTCGGGGAGAAGCAGCGGGAGTTCCTGCGGCACTTCGGCCGGGGGTTCGAGCCGGGAGAGCCGGCCTTCGAGGGGATCGCCATTTCGCGGACGGCGCACGGGCTGCCGGTGCTCGACGAGGCGCTCGGCCATCTCGCCGGGCGGATCGCGGGGCGGATCGAGGCGGGGGACCATGTGGTCTATCTCGTCGAAATCGAAGAAGCCCGCGCCGGCGAGGCGATCGCCGAGAAACAGCCGATGGTCCACATCCGCCGCAACGGCTTCGGGTATTGACGCTCACAGCCCCGGCGAATCGGAACCGCGGCGACGAGTGTCGGGAGTGTGGACGACCCATGAGCGCCCGGGCCACGCGGACGCCGCTGCCGCCACGATCTTTTCAGCGGTCACATTTCGCCAGCGCGGCGATGGTGTCTTCCAGCCAGGCGGTGCGGGACTCTTCGCCATGCACCGCGGACCATTCGCGCCGGATCAGGTCGAGGTCGATCTCGTCCCGGTTCGCGATCAGCAGAACGCGAATGTCCTCCTGGTCCTGTGGCCGGAACGACACCAACTTCGTCAGGATCAGTCCCTCGGGCGAGGCGACTTTCAGCGATCGTCCCTCCGTCCAAGACAACTCGGTCGCGCCCTGCAAGGCTCTTGCGTAGAGGGGCAACACCGGCTTCAGCCAGTCGATCCGCACGGTGCCGAACGCCAGCGACGTCATGTGCTCCTGCACGTACTCCCGGATCACCGTGTCGCGATCGAACGTGAAACCCCGCTGCGCAAGCTCCTCCAGAAGCCCGGGGAGAGCGAGTTGCGGCACGTCGAGCAGAATGTCCACGTCCTGCGTGAACCGCGGCCGACCGTGGAGCAGCGTCGCCAAGCCTCCGATAAGTGCATATCGAATCGAGCGGGCGGCGAACGCCTCCGCGAGCAGTTCCACTGCCCGCCCCAGATCTCCGGCCAGCGGCTCGTTCTCAGTCGGCATGGCGGGCCACGAACTCCTTGATCGCTTGGCGGGCGAGTTCCTCCTGCTCCAGAGCGTACTGCCGCAGAAACTCCGACTTCGGAGACCGGCGGATCATCTCCTCTCCGGCTTCCAGGATTCCTTCGATCGTGCGCAATCGCTCTTCCGGCGACAACCGCCGAAAGCGCGCGGCCTCCTCGGCGATCACGTCCGCGTCGCTCGGAAATCGGACCGGCAGTTTCATGACGAGCGTTCCTTCCCGGCTGAAGCATGTCGAGCGCTCCTTCCGACTGGCTCATGCCCGAGCATCATTATACCATCGAAGCACGGCGGCGATCATGCATTTCGCCTCGCTGACTCTTTGCGTGGAACCGCGATACGATTGAACGCATGACCGTGAGCGGAATATTGGAGTCATCGCCTCGCCGCCGACGCTGGTGGCCGTTCGGCCGCAGGCGGGCCGAACGCGATGCGCAGCCGGACCTGCTGCGCGAGCTGCGGGCGATCGTCGGACACGAGCACGTCCTTGCGGCGGGTGAAGAGTTGGTCGTTTACGAGTGCGACGGCTACGTCGTCGAGAAGAAGGCGCCGGACCTCGTCGTCTTCCCGAACAGCGCCATTGAAGTCTCGGCGATCGTCAAGCTCTGCAACGCGCACGGCGTTCCCTTTCTGCCGCGCGGGGCGGGGACGAGCCTTGCCGGGGGCTGCCTGCCGGTCGGCGGCGGGGTGATGATCGCCCTCACGCGGATGCGGCGAATCCTCGAAGTCAGCCTGCGGGACCGCTATGCCGTCGTCGAGCCGGGGCTGGTCAACGTACACCTCACGCAGCACCTCAAGGGGACCGGCCATCACTACGCCCCTGACCCCTCGAGCCAGGGGGCCTGCACGATCGGCGGGAACGTCGCCACCAACTCCGGCGGGCCGCACACGCTGAAATACGGCGTCACCGTCAATCACGTCCTCGGGCTGGAAGTCGTCCTCCCGGACGGCGAGATCGTGCAGCTCGGCGGGCCGGCGGAAGATCATCCCGGCTACGATCTCACGGGATTGTTCGTCGGCAGCGAGGGGACGCTCGGCATCTGCACCAAGGCGATCGTCCGCCTCACGCGCGATCCCGCCGCGTACCGCACGCTGCTCGGCGTGTTCGAGACCGTCGCCGACGCGACGCGGGCGATCAGCGGGATCATCGGCGCGGGGATCGTCCCGGCCGCGCTGGAGATGATGGACCAGGGGATCGTCGAGGCGGTCGAGCAGGCGTTCCATTTCGGCTTCCCGCTCGACGCCGGGGCAGTGCTGCTGATCGAAGTCGACGGACTGGAGATCGCCGTCGATGACGAGGCAAAGCGGATCGTCGAACTCTGCACGGCCCACGGCGCGCGCGAGGTCCGCCGGGCCGGGACCGAGGAGGAGCGCCGCCTGTTGTGGAAGTGCCGCAAGCAGGCGTTCGGGGCGATCGGCCGGCTGAGTCCCAGCTACTGCACGCAGGACGGCGTCGTCCCGCGGACGAAGCTCCCGGAGATCCTCGAGTTCATCGCCGCGACGAGCGCAAAATACGGCGTGCGGATCGTGAACGTGTTCCACGCGGGGGACGGGAACATCCACCCGATCCTGCTGTTCGACGAGCGCGATTCGGAACAGGTGCGGCGGGTGCTCGCGGCGGGGGAAGAGATATTGGAAAAGTGCATCGCGCTGGGCGGCAGCGTGACCGGGGAGCACGGCATCGGCGTCGAGAAGATCGAGCTGATGCACCGCCTGTTCGGCGAGGCGGACCTCGCGGTGATGGAGACCATCCGCCGCACGTTCAATCCCGCCGGCCGCCTCAGCCCCGGCAAGATGCTCCCCACGGCGGGCGCCTGCGGCACGGAACACATCGAACGCAGCAGCCCCGGCAAACAGGCGGCCTCGTAGGTCCCGCCGGCCCGGCGGGACCTGAAGCGCGCACGGCGGCCTCGTTGTTCCATCCACGTCCCGGCAGACAAGCGGGACGCACCGTAGGACGGAATGCCAATCCGCCCGCCGGCGCAGGTAGGTTCCGCTCGCCGGCCGGGATCTGGATCGAACTGCAGGAATTTCGTTGACACCACAGCGGAAGACGCGTTGAATGGACCGGCAGGAACCGGCGGACGGACCTGCGGGGATGTCGCGGCCGAGGGCCGTGTCGCGCAGCGGCTGAGTGAACGATGGCCGGAAACGGCCTGTCACGCGAAATGAGACGTGACCATCGAGCAACCACCGGTTACACTGCGACTTACGACAGCTGACTGCCAGCGCGCTAGGCTGCACATCCGCGGCCCGCAGATGATACGCAGAAACGCTATAACCAGGTTAGGCGGACAACAACGGAGCAACATATGAACCTTTCGCGTCGGCTGCTCGCCATTGGCCTCGCAGTCAGTCTGGCCTGGGTCTCGATGCCCTTCGCTGTCCTGGGGCAAGAACGAGTTGACCCGCCGCCGACGGATGAGAGCATGAAGGAACAGGCAACGCGGCTCGATCCGAAGAACTCCGTGGCTGGGCGGCTGGAAGCAATCGCGTGGCTCAATCGCCATTCCGAGGCGCATAACGCGCATCTGGCCATTCCCGCCTTGGAACGGTGCATCCGCGATGATCGAGAAGCGAGAGTTCGCGCTTACGCCATCGAAAGTCTGGCCCTCATCGCTGGTGCGAGTCCTCTCGACGGTGCGAGAGAAAAGCCGGAGGATTCTTGTCCGGTCGTGATTATCGAGGCCATGCTGGACGAGGAAGAGATGGTGCGCCAGTTCGCTGATGTCTACGCAGGGCAATTCGCGAGCTATGCCCCGGGGTCCCTGGACGTTCTGCTGCGCTGTGCCAAGTCGGAGAATGTGGATGTTCGCGCTGATTGTGTCTCCCATCTTGCGCGTGCGGGAAGCAAGGACGAGAGGGCACTCGAAGGCATCGAGAGAGCGAAGAAGGATGAGAGTTTTGCGGTCCGGCACAATGCTCACGTGGCCATGTTTCAGGCCACCGACGATTTGGCGGAGCACCTGGCCTACCTCATTCGCCTGCAAGAGGATCCCGATGGCGTTCTGGGCCAAGTAGACCCCGATTCGGAAGTGGGGAGACGGGAATTGACGATCAGAAACCTGGCTTGTATCGGCGCGGCCATGAGTGTCGTGAAATGGAGCGACGAACGCCCGGACGATCTTGCCCCAGCTCTCCTTGGACTGCTTGCGGATCCTTCGCCCGAGATGCGGCGGGGCGCGGCGCGCTTGATTGGGGCCTCCGCCGTCAAAGTCGACTTGGCGCTTCACGACGGAAAGAACTCGCTCGAGCCGCCGCCAGTGGCGGCAAAAGCCCAACAACCTCCGCAAAGGTCTAACGTGGCGGTTCGATTCGAAAAGTTGAAAGCGGAAGATCGCCTGCGCGAATTACGCGACGACGACCCCGATCGCACAGTTCGCGCCGCCGCCCGCATGGCACTGGGGCAACTCGCCACGGTGCGGGAGAAAGGCCCTCCCCGTTGACGACGGGTGGCGGGTGCGCTCCGCGTCGCAGGGTGGCCCCGACGCCGTTCAGGCGTCGGGGTCGCGCAGCGACAAGAGGGCGCGCACTCGACTCTGACATCCCTCTTGCGCCCCGCCCGGACACTTATCGTCATCGCGGCAAACATCCTTCTCGCACGTGGCGTCGTTCGGGTGAGAGCCGAATTGCACGGCAGCTGCTCCCCGGCGGTTCGTCTGCGCAAAGCCTTGACGCACCCTGCGTACGACGCCGAATGTGGATCGGGCGCTGGCTTGGCTGCGCGCAGAGGGATCTACAACAGCGTGACGAACCCGGCGGCCTCGAAATGCCGGTCGTTGGTGAACGCTTCCAAGATGCCCAGTCGGCGCATGACGACGAACGAGACATAGTCCACGATCCCGGCCTGCGCGGCATCACCGCGCGCGTAGGCGTTCCATGCCTCCTCGATTTCCTGCGCGGTTGGCTCAACCAACGCTTGCTCCTGGATGAGATACTGCCGAACGGCGTTGACGCGCTCACGATAGGGACGTCGAGCGGCCGCATTGCCGCATTCGAGCAAGACCTGCGGCGTCGTGACGAGTCGCCGGCCCTGTCGAACCAATTGCTGGTAGGCCGCATCAGCGGCGCCGTGCCACTGGTCTCGGACGTCCCACGTGGCGATCAGTCCGACCGTATCGAGCAACACCTCGCTCATGCCTGATGCTCGTTGTGCCGCTCCGCCGTATCCGTATAACCGGAGTCGTACCGCTCGCCGAGGATCTCATAGATCTTCGCCAGTCCCTCCGACATCGGCGGGAGGACCTCTTCTTTCTCCGTCGGCAGCAACTTCACGACTTCCACTTCGACTTCCTGCCCCTCGGGCAGGTCCACCTTCTCGATCGGGCGGAACACGCCGTTTTCGAAGACTGCGGTGATCGTCATGGGTCCGGGCCTCCGGGATCGGCGTTCCAGCGAGTCGATGCGCGGCAATCCGCTGCTTCAATAGTATAGGCCGCGGCCGGTCCCCGGTCACGCCAGCGGATCCAACTCTTCCTGCAAGCCGCACCACGCATCTTCCGCGACGCGGTTGAGGCGTCGGGGTCGCGCAGCGACGAGAGGCCGCGCACTCGACTCGCCATCCCTCTTGCGACCCCCGTCAGCAGGCGCGATCGAAAGCGCGACGACAGCCGGCCCTATGCGGCGGATGACAGACGAAGGAGTGCGGGTACAATACGAACCGCGTTTCGCCATCGCGACTGAGCGTGACGGCAGCGATGAATTCGTGACGACACCGACTTGGTGTGCAGCCCCCTCACTCTGACCCTCTCCCCCGCAAAGCCGGGGGAGAGGGGACTCCGCGCGGCTGCCGGGTCCGTCGATCACGAACCGTCGCCCGTCGCGACGTCGGGATTTTTCTGTCCCCCGTTTTTCTGTCTCTGTATGGCCGTGACCGAGGACGACTTCACCCCCGCCACGCAGGCCGAGTTGGCGCGGTTCGTCGCGGAGAACGCGGCGGGCGAGCGACGGGTCTTGTATCCCGAGGGGGGCAGGACGCGTCTGTCGTGCGGTTATCCGCCGGTCGAGCCGGGCGTCACGCTCTCCACCGCGGCGCTGGCCCGCGTCATCGACTACCCGGCCCGCGACATGACGGTCACCGTCGAGGCGGGCATGCGCGTCGAAGAGCTTGCGACGCTGCTCCGCGAGGAGCGGCAGCAGTTGCCGATCGATGTGCCGCAGCCGCATCGCGCCACGCTCGGCGGGGCGGTCGCGATGAACGCCTGCGGCCCGCGGCGGTTCGGGCACGGCACGCTCCGCGACTATGTGATCGGCGTCTCCGCCGTCGATGCCCACGGGCGGCTGTTCAAGTCCGGCGGGCGGGTCGTCAAGAACGTCGCCGGCTACGACCTCGCCAAACTGCTCGTCGGCTCGATGGGGACGCTCGCGATCGTCACGCAGCTCACGTTCAAGCTGCGGCCCCTGCCGGAGGCGGCGGCGATCGTATGGGCCGCCCTCGAGGAGTTTTACGATCTCGACGTGGTGCTCGAGCGGCTGTTGACCTCGGCGACGCGGCCGGTGCTGCTGGAAGTCCTGGGGAGCGACGCCGCCCGCGAGATCGCCGCCGAGGCGCGGAGCGAACTTCCCTCCGGCGCGCCCGTGCTCGCCGTCGGATTCGAGGGGACGGCGCGCGAAGTCGAATGGCAGGCGGCGAGGGTGCGCGAGGAACTCTCCGCGTTCGGCCCGCGCGAAATCGGGACCGTCGAGGGAGAACCGGCGGAGCGGCTGCGGTCCGCGTTCACCGAATTCGAGCTGTTCGCCGACGCCCCGCTCACCTTCCGCGCCAGCCTGCCTCCCTCATGGACGATACCGTTCCTCGACCGCGCGGCCCGCGCCGGCGTGACGGTGCAGGCCCACGCGGGAAACGGCATCGTCACGGGGCACCTGCCGGACGACGCGGTGACGCTCGAAAAGGCGGAGAGCATTCTCGGCCAGCTCCGCGAATTCGCGAGGGAAGCCCGCGGCCACCTCACGATCGTCGATTGCCCCCCCGACTGGAAGCGGCGCCTGCCGCTGTTCGGCGCGCCCGACCAATCATGGGAGCTGATGCGCCGCGTGAAACGATCGCTCGACCCGCACGACCTGTTGAACCGCGGCCGATTGTTCCGCAACGGCGACGACGATCGCGCGGCCGGCGAGCGGAGTAGGACGGATTGACAATCCGTCCTACAGTGCTCACCGCGTGCGGGCCTTTTCCCGCAGATCGTCCCGTTCGGCGTAGGGGCGGGTGCTGAAGTGCCAGCGGGCCCAACGGTCGAGGGCCAGCTCGCGCCAGCGGTCGAGGGACTGCTTCCGCTGCAAGTCGGTGGCAGGCTCGACGAGTCCCTGGAACGGGCCGGCGGCGAGGCCGAAGCCGTCCGGCTTGCGGGCGATGAAGCACAGCGCGTTGCCCGCTTCGACCATCACGTCCACGTCGGGATCCTCGAGGGACTTCAACAACAGCGGGACGAGCTCGAGGTCGTCGGTGCGGCCCAGCGCCCAGATCGCGGTGCGGCGGATTTCCGGGTCGGAATGCCGGGCCAGCTCGATCAGCCGGTCCTTCTGGCCGACCAGCCCCTCGCGATCGCCAAGCTGGACCTTCTCGACGATCGCCTGCTGGGCGGCGGCCATCTGCGCCTCCCCCTTGGCCAGTTCGGCGAGGAGCTCCTCGAAGGGACCGGAGAGCTTGTGCTGCTGGACGTTGCCGTCGTTGAGCTGCGCCGTGCTGAGGTCTTCCGGGAGCCGGCCCCCTTTGAGCAGACCGCCGGCGATCGGCTCCGGCGGCGGCGATCCCACCAACTGCCCGGTGGCCCGCGACAGGAACAACACGCAGAAGCAGGCGCCGATCGGCCCGCTCTCTTCCCCCTCGGTGCTGTCCCAACTGCCGTTCAACGATTGGGTGCGCAGGAGGTACGCCGATCCTTCGGCAAACCAGTCGTGCGTGCCGACGTGCTGCACATTGGCGAGCGCCGCCATTCGTTCGAGGCCGTACAGGTAGTATTTCGGCCAACCGCTCGGGTTGACGATGGTGAAGTTCTGCCCGAGCCACTGCATCCCGCCGCGAATCGACTGGTCGATTCGGGTGAGCGGCATGCGGGGGCGTCCGGGTCCGGCGGCGGGCTTCACCTCGGGCGGCTTCTCCTCTTCGGGTTCCAGCGGGATCGGCTCGAGCACCCCCCACCGGATCCCGAGCCGCTTCTGGCGCTCTTCCAGCGTTTCCGGTTTTGGTTGCTGAGGCTGCGGCTGCGCCGCGGGAGTCAGCGCGAGCTCGGCCGGGGCGTCCGGATAAAGGTACTGCCGGCAGACGTACAGGCTGCCCACTCCCGCGACGGTCATGCTGTGTTTCGGCGACGGATCGTGCCGCGGACTGTACATGAACGCGCCATTGGGAAGCTGCGGGGCCGAGGTGAGCCAGGCCGCGGCCTTGTCCCAGGTCGCGAGGGGGACTTCAACGCCGGCCCGCTGGGCGGCCCACAAGCCCAAGATGGCATATTGGGTGACGCTCGTATCGCCCCCCGTGTTGCGCTCCTCGGGATAATTCCAGCCGCCGGCGTCGTTTTGCGCGGCGGCGAGGACCAGGGCGATGTTCTCGATCTCCTTGCGATACCTTTCCGGATCCACCGCTTCCAAGGCCATAAGGTCGCACGCGGCTTCATACCAGTGGTACTGAATATACCGGTAGCGGCCGCTGTCGAACTTGGCCAGAATCCCCTGCAACAGACCCTGGACGACCGGATCCTGCGGCGGCACGCCTCCCTTGAGCAGCGCGTACACGTACAGCCCCTCGCGCCCCTTCTGCCCCGGCGCGTGCTGCTTCAGGTACTGCGTCGCCAGCGCGATCGAACGCGCGACCTCGGGCGACTGGGCCGGCGGCGCGGCAACCGCCGGACGCGCCACACCGACGAGCGACAGCGCCGCGAGCGCAACGATCCACCGGCGCGATCCGCGCAAAACGATCGGGCGGATCCGGAGACGGTTCGGGTCCATGAAGAACAACCGTGCGGAAAGGACTGGATCGGCGGCGAAAGGGGGCGCGCCGCTTCCGCCGGCCCGCTCCCGCCATCCTATGCGGCCGGTGGCGAAGTGTCAACGAGTTACGTCCGAACCTGTGCCCGCGGCCGCGCGCCGGCCGATGCGGCTGGCGGCGACCGCCGAGAGGTGGCGGCGGCCCAATTGCGCTCGCGTTCGCGGATCGCTCGTCGTCGCGACGAACCGCCCCACACCGAACGGCAACTCCTCGGTCAGCCACACGTCGCCGCGATAGTTCAGGCGGTGCGGGCTTCCTTCCGGCTGATAGGAAACGGAGGCGACGGCGTGCCGGCAGGTGAAGGCGACGTCCGGCCGGATCGGGAGCTTCGGATATTCCACGCGACCTGTGACGTACGGGACCGGCGCCGGGATCCCTCGCAGGAAGGCCCGCGCCACGTGCAACGCGTGCCGTTCTGGCAGTCCGTCGGGCCAGACGAGCAGCCGATCGACCGGCTCGCCGCGTTGGAACGCCGCTTCGTCGAGCCACCACGAGACGGTTTGCGCGGCGGCGCCGCCGCGCGTCGTCGCGACTTCGATTCGCCGCAGCGGGCGGTCGTCCATCACCCGCCGCTCGACGTCGGTCATCCGCAGGCGGAGTTCAAGACCCGTCGTATCGTAGCCGACGAACTCGATCCACTCTCCCTGCCCCGCCGGCTCGGGAAGCGAACGGAACCAGGTGTGAAGCGGCAGATCGAACGGCGGCGGCTGATCGGCCCCCTCGTAGTCCACCCAGCCCCAGCTTTTCATCACGTGGTACAGCCACGGGTGCCGCCACGGGTTGTCGAAGCCGTACGCGGCGGACGCGACCGACGCCGCCAGCAACAGCGCGGCGCCGCCGCGGAACCACTTGCAATACGCGAAGCGGTCGATCACGGGGACCGCGGCCAACAGCCAGAGTGGGATCAGCCAGAAGGCCCAGCGGAGGCCGACCGTCCCGCCGCCGTAGTTGTAGTTCTCGGTCCGCGTGAGATAGAAGCCGAGCACGACGACGGTCAGGAGCAGGCTCAGCCACACGATCGGCCGCAAGGGATGGACCGCCTTCAGGGAGTCGCTGCGAGTCTGACGAAGCCGCCAGGTCGATCCGCTCAGCCAGCCGGCGAACGTCAGCAGGAAGATCGGCGTCAGCGAGAAGATGCCATGATGCCCCACAGTGCAGTGCAGCAGGTACACGAGCGGCGGCTCGTCGTTGGCGTCGATCCCGCCGGGACGCGACCAGTAACTCGGGACCCCCTCGTGTACGTAAACGTAAGGATCCTGCCCGTAGTAGGCGTAAAACGGCTTGAATCCGCCGCTGGCGAGATAGTTCGTCCCCTGGAACGCAATCACGGGGACGAGCGCCGCGGGGGCGAACCAGGCGAGCGTCTGCCTCGGCGCGCGGCACAGCAGCCACGCGCCGAGCACCGCGGCATAGGACGCCGCCGGCAGTTCGCACGCCGCGGCGAACGACGCGAAGAACCCCGCCAGGATGAACGGCAATGGTCGCCGCGCCCCGTCGACCTCGATCCGCAGCGCCGGGTATAACGAGAACACGACCGCGACCGCCGCGACCGTGTGATTGTTGAACGTCGTCAGGAACGGCGTGAGGAACGTTCCGAACGCCGCCGCGAACACGAGGAACAACCGCCCCGCGTCCGACTCCGCATACCGTTCGGCCGCCGCCGCGACGACGAACAGCGCGACGAGCATCGGCACGAGGTTGAACAGGATCAGCAACGTGCGGATCGCGGGCGCGGCGTCATCGGCGAGGACCCAGCCGGTGACAGCCCGCACGGCGAGGTGCAGCCCAGCCATCAGCGTCGGCAAGAGCGGCGGCTTCGACGAGTAGAAATGCCATTCCCGCTCGGAACCGGGCGACGCCGGGATGCGGACCTTGTCGATCGTCTGCCAGTCGGCCCGGTCGTGGTAATCGTCGATGCGGTAGGTCCCCTGCTCCACGAGCGCGCGGACCGTACACCACCGCGACCGGTCGTTGGCCCCCATCAGCGGCCGCGCCATCGCGATCCGCGTGAACATCAGCCCCGCGAACACCGCGATCACCAGCGAATAGGCGAACCACCGCTGCGTCGCGGTGAGGCTGCCGGCGATCTCGGCGGAGGAATCGACGTTGGGAGGGGACATTTCCACGATGGCGCTGCGCCTCGATTGGCGGAATTTTCATCTTAGCCCGACGCGCCGGTTTTGATGTTGCGCTATTTCGTGAGGGGCGATGCCGTCATTCCCGCGAAGGCGGGAATCCAGTGCGTTCGCCGTCCGCGCGGCTCTGGATGCCCGCCCCCGCCTTCGCTGGGGGCAGGCTCTTCGCGGGCATGACGCGCAAAGGCGGCCCGGCCACCCGTCGCCGGCGAATCTTCCCGCATTGGTTGAAAGTCGAAATAGCGCAACATCAAAACGCGCCGGCGAGGGAGGATCGCCGAAACTCCTGTCGTTCGGAAATCCGCGCAATCTGCGTCATCGGTGGATGAGTTTTCTTCACCGATGCGCGACATCGGACGAAGACCGGAACAATCCACGGATTTCGCAGATTTCGCAGATTGAATGCAGTGGAGCCACACCGTCATTTACAGAGCAGTTCCCGCAGCGGGAAGTGGTGCGGGCCGAGTTTTCCTCCGTAATTGCCCGCCGTGATTTGCGTCACTCCCGGGCAGCCGGCCGCCGCGTGCAGCGCGGACCGCATCGCCGAGCGGACGGCATCGGCGGAGAGGCCGTCGATGACGATCTCGTACACGGCTTCGGTTCCGGGGGGAAGATGGGTTTCGGTGCGGCCGCGCAGCGTGGGACAATAGGGATCGTTGGTGCTCGCCTTGAGCTGCTTGTATCGCGAGCCGACCTTGCTCCCGCTGCGGACCACGCCCCCCGGGAACGGGAGAATCACCCCTTCGACCGTGCGGGCGGCATTGGCGGCGGCCTCGGCGGCGGCGAGGGCCGCGGACTGGGTCTCCCCGCAGATCAGCAGGTTTCCGCCCCCCACGCCGCGGACCGTGCCGAACCGGTCTTCGCAGACGAACTCCCCGTCCATCACGGGGATCCGCCACAGGCGGCGGTCGCCGAACTTCTTGGACGACTGAAACCCGTCGCCGAAGAACCGCAGCCGGCCCCCGACCGGCAGGCGGTCCTCCACGGGCGATTCCAATCCGTTGTAACAGGCGGTCGTGGGACAGGTGAGGACGCACTGCCCGACCCGCTGCACGAGCGCCGCGGCGAGTCCCTTGCGCCCGAACGCGAACACGAGCACCGAAACGCCCGGACGCCCGTCCGGCGTGAGCTCGGGCGGCAATTCCCGCTCGCGGGCCGCTTCCGCGTCGCAGGCGATCACGCTCGTCGCGTTGCCGCACATCTCGGCGGCGGCGATCTCCGCCCAGCGGAGGCTCTCGGCGGTGAGGACGACCCGGGCGCCCGTCATCGAGAACGCCTCGGCGAAGGTATCGACGATCTCGACGCCTGGGAGGCGCAGGCTCCTGGCTGGTTCGATCAGGGGCGGTTCCAACGGATCTCCACGAATGCGGAATCGGCTTGCGGATTGCCCATCCTAGTCGGATCCGCCGCGCGTGAGAATCGAAACGGGGGCGAGATCATGGCGGCCGGCACGATGGCGCGCTCCCCTGCGCTCGCGGGCCATGCCCGCGAGACTTCGGGTCGCGGCTAACCGGGGCCAGGGACGCCACCTTCATCGAGAGCGGAAAGAATACCAGGCGTGGATGAGCTGCGCCGCGCTGTGGGCTTCCATTTTCCGCATGATCCGGGCCCGGTGCGCCTCGACCGTCTTCACGCTGACGGCGAGTTCCGCGGCGATTTCCCGGCTGGATCGGCCCGCGACGACTTCCTCCAGGACCTGGCGCTCGCGGCGCGTCAACCGCTCGATTCGTTCGCGGATCGCCGACCGGGCCTCCGCCGCCAGCCGCTGAACGCGGTCCCGCTCGATCGCTTCGTGGATGCAGTCCAGCAGCCGCTGGTGATCGAGCGGCTTCTCGAGGAACTCCACGGCGCCCCCCTTCATGGCCTGGACGGCCAGGGCGACATCGCCATGCCCCGTGATGAAGATGATCGGGATTTCCGTCCCGCGGGCCTGGAGTTCCTCCTGAAGCTGAATCCCGCTCATTCCAGGCATCCGGACGTCGAGCACCAGGCAGCCGGCGCAGGCCGGATCATAGGTGTCGAGGAACTCCTGGGCGGAGCCGCACGTGACCACCCGCAGGTGGACCGAACGGAGCAGGGCCTGGAGGGACTCGCGGATCCGCGCTTGATCGTCGACCACGAAGACCGTGGGTCGCTGGTCGATCCGGCTCGCGTTGGCCGGAATCGGTTGGCCGACGGCGGCTGCTCGGGGAGCCTTTCCGCTCCTGGAGCGCGACACGGCGCCGTTTCGTCGCCAACCGGGTTCGCGCTCGATTGCTGCCACCGCACGAATCCTGGTTCCGGGGTGGTTCCGTTCGTCCGTTTCCATAGCGCCCTCGGGATGTCCGGCTGCTCTCACCTAATACTCTTCCGAAAGGGCGTTCCTTCCGCGCAAATCGTCCTTCGGTCGCGAAAAATCGCGAAACGGAGCGGCCGGCCTTGCCATCCCAGCGTGAATGGCGCGAAGCGCGCGGTGCGACGGTCCGAATCGGCGGGACTTACGGCGAAAACCCCATCGCCGTCAGCTTCTCCCGCACGGCCGGGTCCGCCAGCAACTCGCGGAACGCCCGCACGGCCGGGCGTTCGAGGCGGCCGCGCGGCACGGCGAAGTCGTAATGCTCCTCCTGCGCGGGGAGGAAGCCGAGCCCGGCATCGCCGCCGGCAGGATAGCCGCGGGCCACCGTGTCGATCGCGAGCCCCCAGTCGGCGCGGTGCTGGGCGATCGCGGCGGCGACCGCGTTGTGCGACTTCGTCTGCACGGCGTAACCGGGGGGCGTGCGGCCGGCGAGCAGGCGGTCGAGGAGGATCCGCGTGCCGCTGCCGGGGTTCCGGTTGACCAGCGTGCACTCCGGGTCGGCGAGGGCCGCGCGGAGCGCTTCGTCGAGCGACTTCCCTTCGAACCGTGAATCGCCGCGGCGGAACACGATCCCCTGCATCCGCCGGTAACCCGGGAGGAGTATCAGCTCGTCCGACAGGAACGGCCGGTTGTATTCGCCCGTGTCGGGATCGAGCAAGTGAATCCCCGCGACATCGCATTCCCCGCGGCGGGCCGCGGCCAGTCCGCCCATGCTGCCGACGTGCAGGACCTTCGTCGAATGGCCGCGCCGTTGCAACTCGCCCAGCAGAAAGTCCAGCCCGACGCAGTGGCTGCCGATCGCGACGAGATCCGCCGGCCGCACCGTGCTGCCCAGCAACTGCACGCGGACGGCGCTGCCGGCGTCGAGAATTTCCGTCTGCTGCGGGATCGTGATGAACCCGTCGGCCCGGCTGAACGCGGTCACCGAGCCGGAGCCTGTTCCCATCGGATACGCGGCCAATCCCTCGTCGGTCCGCACGAGTCCCACGAGCAGATATTCCGTGCGTCCGCGCTCCGAGTTCACCCGCAAGGGCACGGCGGCTTCGACCGTCTGCCGTTCCTCGCGCGGCATTCCGGCGAAGGCCCGAATCACCGGAGCGACGAACTCGTGGAAGGTGAAGATCGCCGAGGTCGGAAAGCCCGGCAGGACCACGACCGGCCTTCCCGCCGTCACGGCGAGGCAGATCGGCTTTCCCGGCTTGAGGGCCACGCCGTGCGCGACGACGCCGGGCGCGCCGAGTTCGCTCACGACGCGATACGACAGATCGCCGGCCCCTTTCGAAGTTCCGCCCGAAAGGATCACGGCATCGCACGCCACTTTCGGTTTCGCGTCGTCCGCATGGGGCGCGCGATCGATGCCGAGCGCGCGTTCGAGCACGAGTTTCAGTTCGATCTCGTCGTCGGGGACGATCCCCAGGCGGACCGGTTCGCCCCCCAGCTCTTCGATCGCGGCGGCGAGCACCGCCTGGTTCGAGTCGAACACCTGCCCCGGTTCGAGCGGGTCGCCGGGAGAGACGATCTCGTCGCCGGTCGAGATGATCGCGACCCGCGGGCGGCGAAAGACGCTGACCTCGGCCCGTCCAATCGCCGCCAATACGCCGATCTCCCGCGACGACAGCAACTCCCCCGCGCGGAGCACCGTCTCGCCGAGCGCGACGTCGGTCCCGGCGAACGCCACATGCTGGCCGGGCGCCGCGGCGCGGGAGACGTCGATCATCGGGCAATCATCCGCATCTGAGTTCTGATCTCTGGCCTCTGATCTCTGATCTCTGATCTCCAACCGCTGGCTTGCGACCGCGGGACTCTCGACCTTCAACCATCGACCTTCAACCACCTCCGTATGTTCCACCATCACGACCGCGTCCGCTCCGCGGGGGACGATCGCGCCGGTGGCGATCGTCGTCGCGGTCCCCGGCCGCACCGGCCCGCGCGGCACGACACCGGGCGACAGCACCTCCAGGTTGAGCCGCAGCCGCTTCGGCGATTCCTCCACCGCCTCGAACGTGTCGGCCGCCTGCACGGCGAAACCGTCCACGTTCGAGCGGTCGAAGGCGGGGACGTCGACGGCGGAGGCCACGTCCGCCGCCAGCACGCGGCCGCGGGCGGCGGCGAGCGGGACCGTCTCGACGCCGAGCGGCGCGAGCGTCAGGTGCGCATGAAACCGCCGCTCCGCCTCCTCGCGGTCGATCGCGTCGAGAAACTGTTCCTGCCGGGCGGCGCGGCGAAGATCGCGCGCGGAGTTCGGTTGGGAAGACATGGCCGCGTCCATCAGGTGGCACGCTCGGTGCGTGGCTGTCCCTGCAATCAGTCTATCGCGCATACGGCCCCGATGCATATTGCCGTTGTGGGTCCCGCCCGCCGGGCGGGACCTGGCATGCGGGTCCGGCGTCCTCATTCCAGCGGAATGGACTATTTCACGGGAAGCCGGAGCGGCAGCGAGTAGGTCGTGCTTCGGACGTCGTCGGACCAGGCGTGCGGGACGAGTTCCGCCCGCACCGCGAGATCGACCTCATTCATCTCCACGTCGTTCGGAACGGTCACGCGGAGCACGCCCTCGGTCTCGCCGGGCGCGATCGTCTGCCCCGGGACCGCGTCGATCCGCGGTTTGTTCCCCTTCTTCGGATCGCGGGGATCGACCGGCCGCTCCGGCTCGGTCGTCACGAGCGACAGCCGGACCGTCTCCCGCAGCGCCGCCCCGGTGCGTTCAAGTTTCAAGGGGAGCTCGATCGTCGCCCCCTTCAAGAGCGGCGGGACCTCCCCCGCGACGTCGAGCTTCAACCCCGCGGCCGGCATGACGGCGACCGGCAACTGGTCGTCGAATCCGCGGACCGGAACATCTCCCGCCGTCGGCACGACCGACGCGCCCGAGATCTCCGCGTGCCAGGTCCCGAACCCGAATCCGCCGCCGAAGGGGATCGACACGCCCTCCAGCACCACCAGCTGCGTTCGATTCTCGTTGCCGGGCGGGATTTCTTGCGGCTGAATGGCGCTTCCCTCGCCGGCCCCCGACACCCGGAGGGGAATTCGCCCGGCGTGTCCCTTCCGCTCGACTTGCAGCCGCACAAGCGCCCGCCCGTCGGCCGCAATCATCACCGGCGAGTCGAGCACCTTCAGCGAAAATCTCGGCTGGTCGCCGGGGGCGACGTCCAGCCGGTAGCGATACGCTGACTCGCCACGGCCGTATCGGTCGCGCACGGTGACGAGCAGGCGTTCGACTTTCTCAGGCACGGTGACGGCAAGGCCCGGCTCGGCTTCCGCGGGATCGCCGTCGCTGTTGCCGAGCGGCTTCTCATCGGGCAACGATGCGACCGCGATGTGGCCGTGCAACGGCGAGTCGATCGAGCGCGTGCGGAGCTTCAACGACAGCTTTTGATTTGGCACGACCGAAACCGCGAATCGGTCGCGCTCGCCGGCTGCGGCGATCTGCCCGTGAATCGCCCGCGGCGATGACGGATCCTCCGTCCGCGGCACCGGCACCGGGCCGTTGGAAGGATCGGTCGGCTCGACGAATGGCTCGCCATCCGGGGCGAGCACCGGCGGCGGGGGACTGGCCGGTCTGAACATCTCCGGCAACCACACGCGATTCTCACCGTCTGTCCTGAGGGTGGTGTAGGGCCGAAACCAGACTTCACCCTTTCCCTCCACTCCGCTGCCGACCATCCGCAGATTGCCTTCCGTGATCTCGTTCGGAACGAAAGCGTCGATCAGCAGAATGTCGCCCATCAACAGCCGGAAGGGGCTGTTGGCCGGGGCGCGGTATTGCAGGTCGTGCAGCTCGACGTAGTACAGGCCGTCGGCCGGGAGTTTCGTTTCGACCCGCGCGTCGCCGCGGAGCGGAATGCTCTCTCCGGCGATCCGGAGCGGGCGGCCGCGATCGGTCTTCAACTCGACTACCGGGTCGAACGCCGCGCCGATCCGCCGCGCCTCGACTTCGGCCGCCACGCGGTCTCCCTTCTTTCCACGGAAGTGAATCCGCGGACGTTCCGCGCCGGAAAGCGTACCGGTGAACGCGCCCGGCAAATCCGACGGCTTTTCCGCCGACGACTCCGCCGCGAGCTTCTGCGGCAGCGAGTCGATCGCGAGCGGCACGGCGTTGCTCAATCCCGCGGCGGTTTGCACCCGGAGCGGTATGAACCCCGTCGAGGCGATGTCGGAGTCCAGCGCCACGTTCACGATCAACCGTTCCGCGGTCGAACCGGCAGCAGCCCCGGCGCCGCCCCACTCGGTGTCGGGCAACAGGACGAGCGCCTTGGGCCCAAGGTTGGTCCCGGTGATGACAAGCTGCGTTTTCACGCCGACCTGAACGCCGCGCGGCGAAATCCCGGTGATCCTCGGCGGCGCGGGAGAGGAGGATCGCTTTGCCTCCCGCTCTGCCTGTTCGCGCGCGTCTTTTCCGGCGACTTCAAGGAACAACCGGTCGATCTCTTCCGGCGCGAGCGCCCGGTCGAACAGCAGGAACTCGTCGATCAAACCGCTCGCGTGTTCGCGGGCGGCGTTCGTCGCGCCGAGCGCGAGGGGAACGTCGTTGACGAGCTTCGGGACCTCGACGGCGGTCGCCCAGGCGTCGTCGCCGTCGACGGTCACGCCCTGTCCGCCGCCGGCCGGCTTCACGATTTTGCCGTTGACGAACAACCGCATTCGCACGTCGGCCGCGGGCTTTGCGGCGTCCGCCGCGGGGGCGCGGGCGACCTCGAAGGTCGCGGCGACATGCGCGCGGCGTCGATGCCCGAGCGTCTCCGCGATCGAGTAGCGGGCGACGCGGTAGCCCTGGCCGTCGTTGACGTAGAGCTGCAGCGTGTCCGACTTCATCCCGTAGTTGACGCCGTAGTTCGTGACGTTCCCCGCCTGCTCGCTCCGCTTGGCGAACAGTCCGACGAACTCGGCCGTGTCGGGGGGGACGAGGTTGAGGAAGAAGAACGCCGCCGTGGCCGCCTGCGGGCGATTCGCATCCGGCCCGTGCGGGACCTCGACGAACTGCTTCTTCGTGCCGTCGAGGAGTGCCGCCCGGCCCTGCTTGTTGTTCCAGAACGGGCTTGCCACGCGGAGGGCGCCGTTTTGCAGCTTGCCGGCGTCCCGCGTTTCGCCGGCGGCTGCGCGATCTTGCGCCTCGCCGGCGTCCTCGTCGAACGAGAGGTCGATCACCGCCTGCGGGCGGAGCGGCGGGGCGTCTTCGGCGCGAAGTCCCGCGGGCGCGAACGCGATCGGAAGCAGCAGGCAGATCGGCCTGAGTCGGCGTGGATTGATCGTCATGGTTCGAAGCTCTGTTCCCGAAAACCCCCTCACCCTGACCCTCTCCTCCGCAAAGCCGGAGGAGAGGGGACTTACCGCTGACTGCTGACCGCTGACTGCTGACCGCTTCCTCAATACAGCGCCGTCGCGAGCTTGCGGCGGTATTCGCTGGTCAGTTCCGATCCCGGCCCGAGCGAATCGAAGATGCGGACCATCGTCTGCTTGGCCTCCTGTCCGACTTCCTCGCGGTCACGCCGCACGATCTCCAGGCAGATGTCGAGCGCTTCGCCGTATTTTCGGTCCGCGACGAGCGCGTCGGCCAGCTTGAGCTGACGTGCAAGGTCGTCGGGATGGGCCTCGGCCTCGCGGCGGGCCTCGCCGACGTCCCCCGCATCCGCCGCCGCCTCTTGCAGCTCGAGCTGCGACTTGATCCGTTCCGCCTCCGGTCCGAGGAACCCGCGCTCGGCGAGCCGCTCGACGATCCGCCGGCACTCCTCGGTGCGATTCAGCGCGAGGAGCGCGCGGGCCAGCGCGATCCGCACTCGCTCGTCGTCGGGGGCGAGCTCGGCCGCCGCGCGGTACTTCGTCTCGGCCCCCGCGGGGTCCGCCGCTTCGATCATCTCTCCCGCGACGAGCAACTCCTCGACCGGCGACGGGACGAGACGGGCGACCCATTCCCGCAACTGCGCCTCGGGAAGCAGTCCCGTGAAGCGATCGACGAGCTGTCCGCCGGCGAGCGCGATCACGTCCGGGATCGACTGCACGCCGATCGCCCCGGCGATTTCCGGGCACTGGTCGACGTCGACCTTGACCATTTCGACCCGCCCCTGCTGCTCGTTGACGATCTTCTCGAGCAGCGGGCCGAGCTGCCGGCACGGTTCGCACCACGGCGCCCAGAAATCGACGATCACCGGCACATCGCGCGAGCGGTCGATCACATCGGCCTGAAAGGCGGCGGTCGTCGTCTCGCGAATCCAGGGAGAAGCCTCGGGCATGCGATGTCGGTCCCGGTGTTGACTGAATCGGAGTGGGGGCGCGGCCGCAATCGTCGGCGGCGCGCGTTGGTCCATCCGCGGCCGCGCTGGCGTGGCGGCACCCAGTCTAGGGCGTCGCCCGCGAAGGATCAAACATGGCGAGCGGTTCGACGGGGCGGCCGCGCAACCGCCGAATCGAAAGAAAGGCGCCCGGGCGCGCCTGGTGTGCGGGATGCGCTGTGCGGATCAGCACACGTGGGGCGCGGCTGCACCGGCGGAGGTTGCGAAACGGCAACGTCGGCGCGCGTAGGCGTTTCGCGGTTGCAACGTCTGGACCGTGCGATTCGCAGGTTCCACGGATGACACCCGGCAACGCCCGTAATTTCCGCAAGGCAGTGGCTGATTGCTGCGAGTTGGGATCAGCGTTTGCAGTCGCATGCACGACCGCATGTCGCTCGAGCGCGTGCGATGCGGCGGTCTCTGAATGAGGACTGGAGGCGTCATGCAGGTATCCGGAATCGGCGGCGGGGCGGCGATGGGGGGCGCGATGGGGCTGGGCGGGCCCGCGATGCTCGGCGGCGGCGCGCAGTCCGCGGCCGCGACGAGCGAGACGCTTGGCGCGGCATGTGCCGACGGCATTGGGTGCGGCGACGGGGCGCTCCAGAAGATCGGCACGGCCCAGTTCCTGTTCGCCCTGCTGATCCTCGCCGCACTCGAAAAGGACGACGAAGGCAAAGGCTCGAACGCGGCGATGGGCTTTCTCGCCGGCCTGATGATGGCCGGAGCGTTCCAGCAACTCGGCGGCGCCGGCTTCGACGGGATGACGCAAGGGCTCGCCGTGGGGGGAGCGCTCGACGTGATGGCCTAATGGAGGGGATGTCTCGTTGTTGCCGCACTGCCGCGCAGTGACGAAAGATTGACTCGCCCCGTTCCCGGCCCTTACGCTGGTTGCACGGGGCGGGCGCTTCTGGTTCGACGGCGGCGCGTCCTGCGGGAACGCCGTGCGTCTCTTCGGGGCTACCCCGGGGAACCTTTCTTGACCACCACGTTTCGCCGCGTGAGCGCTCACTGCGCGAGGGCGCAGAATTGCTCACGCCTCACCAGACCTGGCGGAGCGCCCGCCCTTGGCTTTTTCGTAGTGCGGACAAGCTCGAGATCCCATGCCGCCACGCAATTCTCTCGCGCGGGGATTGGCGACGGCGTTTCTCGCCGGTCCGTGGGACGCGCGAGAGATGTCCGTGCGGGCCTGCCGGGCGCTCGGGTTCAGCGGCACGCGCGGGTGGGTGACTCGGCTGGCGAAGCGGGCCTGCGCCACGTTTCTGCCCGCGCCGCCGCGACTGGACATACTCGTGCGGTGGATGAGCGTTGATGGGGGCCATTCGTCGTGCGCTCCGACGGCACGGGGAGAAAGAGCCCCTCATTCTCGACACGCTCACGCTCCCTCCGCCGCAGATGAACCCCGCGCCGGGCATTCCCGCGGAATGGGATCTGCCGCAACTCGTCACGCCGGGACAACTCATGGAGTGGCTCGAGTTGACTGGCGGGGAACTCGACTGGTTCGCCGACATGCACGGGCGAGAGCGCCGGCGGCCGCCGGGAGCGCTGCGGCACTATCGTTATCGCTGGATCGCCAAGCCGGCTGGCGGGGGACGCATGATCGAAGCCCCGAAGGCGCGACTGAAGTCGATTCAGCGGCGAGTCCTGCACGACCTCCTCGACCGAATCGTTCCGCACGACGCGGCCCATGCCTTCCGTCCGGGACGGTCGATCGCGGGCTTCGTCGCGCCGCATGCGGGGCAGCGGGTCGTGCTGCACGTCGATCTGCGGAATTTCTTTCCGTCCATTGCAGCGTCGCGGGTGCATGCCCTGTTCCGCACGGTCGGCTACCCCGAAGCCGTGGCCCGAATTCTGACCGGCCTGTGCACGAACTCGGCGCCGGACGAAGCGGTCCCGACCCATTGCGAATCGTTCTCGGCCGAGCAGCGGCAGGAACTGGATCGGCTGTACGGGTCGCCGCACCTGCCGCAGGGATCGCCGACGTCGCCGGCGATCGCCAACCTGTGCGCTCATCGGCTCGATGCCCGGCTATGCGGCCTGGCGCGGAAGACGAACGCCCGATACACCCGCTACGCGGACGATCTGGTCTTCTCGGGGGACGAAGAACTGGCGCGGATGTTGCCGCGATTTCGCGTGTGGGTCTGCGCGATCGCGCTGGATGAAGGGTTCGCGATCCGCCATCGCAAGACGCGCGTCATGCTTCGAAACGGCCGGCAGGAGGTGTCCGGCGTCATCGTCAACGAGCGCCCCAACGTCTCGCGGGCCGACTACGACCGGATCAAGGCGATCCTCACGAACTGCCGCCGCCACGGCCCCGCTTCACAGAACCGCGAAGCGAGTCCGCGCTTCCGCGAACATCTGCTCGGCCGAATCGCCTACGTGGGGATGCTCAATCCGTCCCGCGGGGAACGATTGCGGGAATTGTTCGATCGCATCGAGTGGGACGAGCGAACGGCGAACGGCGAACCGAGAACTGTTTAGCCGCGGCCCAATGGGCCGCGCGATGCGCTTCACATGTTCTCACTCGTCCAGGGCGAGCAACTCGAAGGACTTTTTCGCCGCCACGAAGCCGTTCGCCTTCACGATGACCTGGTAGGTCCCCGGCAGGTGCGATTCGGTCATGCGGAACTCGATCGGGAGGAAGACGTGCCGCGGCTCGACGAGCCGGACGGCGATGTTGCTCTCGTCCCCGTCCGGGTCGATGAACTCGATTTCGATCCGCATCGCCGGATGGGGCTGGAGGAAGCGGACGAGCAAGTACGCCGTTTGCCCAGGACGCAGGCGATTGCCGCCGAAGGCGTGGTGCGTCGAGATTCGTTCGCCGAGTTCGACGCGGTAGATGTAATCCGCGTTGCGCGGCCCGCCCCCTTCGATCATCTCGGCGAACCGGTCCTCGTCGATTTCAGAGAGCGCCGCAGCGGGCTCGCCGCGGAACACGCCGTACCAGTCGGCCGAGCGCTGGTGGGCGAGCCCGAGAGCGACTGCGGCCGCGCCCGCGGCGAGAAAGGCGACAAAGCTGAGGGCGTGCCAGGCGAGCGAGCGAGCGAGCGTCCGGGGCTTCGCTGCGCTCCAGCCCCGGCCACCCCGCATCGCGGGCAGCCGCAGCAGGCGGAAATCGCTCTCGTCGAGGAACGCGCACAGCGCCGCGAGCATCACCGGCGTGAACACGAACAGCGTCATGATGTACCCCAGCGACAGGTGGAACAGCACCGCCGCCGCGAGCATCGGCCGCCGCAGGCGCGGGACCCACACCAACAGCGGGAAGGCCGTTTCGAACACGAGCGTGGCGTAGCTCGACAGCACGAGCAGCTTGGGATGGGCGACGAGCCACATCCCCAGCCATTCGCCTCCCCACCGCAGGTCGAGCAGCGAAAAGAACAGCAGGTCCCCCGTGGCGAAGTCGGGCGTGCGGAACTTCGTCGCGGCGGCCCCGAGGTATACCAGGCACACGAGAATCTGCATCAGCCGCCGCGGCCAGACGGGCGTGAGCGGGTAAGAAGCGGATCGGCAATCCGTACCACGGTGTGGGGCAGGCTTTCCAGCCTGCCGATTCGCCGGTGCGGGCGACGTTCGGGCAGACAAGGATGTCTGCCCCACGGGCGGGCGGACGGATTGGCAATCCGTCCTACGTTTGCGGGAACGCCAGAGCGAATCGCACAGCCGGTCGAGCGACCACGCCGCGCCGCAGCGGGTGAACGACAGAAGTACGAGCAGATGGATCCCGACGACCGTGTATTTCTTCAACGTTCCGGCGTAATCGAGCAGCCCGACCCACGTCAGGAGCGCGGCGGCGACGATCAGGCTCAGCCGCGTCCACCAGCCCAGCGTCGCGCAGGCCAGCGCGAACAGGAGGGCCGCGTATAGCAGCACCGATTCCGCGGCGGGAAGCGCCGGCGGGTGCAGGACCGTCCCCGGATGCAGCGGCATCGGGACGCCCGCCGTCGAATACAATTCGACGACGTGCGGCCAGCGGATCGCGCAATCGACGAACAGCGTCGCCCCCAGCAGGATCCGCATCAGCGCCAGCGGGCGCGGGCTTTCCGGCGCGAACCAGAATCGCATCATGGCGTCGGCTCGCTCCCCGCGGCGCCATGCCGGCTCTCATCCGCGGGTTCCTGCCGCACAAGCCGGCCCGTCGCGGGATCGACGTGCGCGCTGCCCAGCGACCGCCAGGAGCGGCGGTGCGGATCGTCCACCCCGTAGACCTCGCGATAGAGGTCGTCCGGCAGATTGAAATGCGCCGGCCAGTTCTCTTCGAGAATGTCGACGAACACGATCGGGTCGTCGGCGTGCGCGCCCCGCGCGCGGGCGAGATCGGCGTCGATCGCGTCGAGCAGCCAGTCCGCCGCCGGGCCGTGCTCGACCGTGGAAAGAATGTCGAACCGCGGCAGTTTCCCGCCGATCCCCCAGCGGAACCGCTCGTTGGGACCGGGCAGGAGCAGCACGTGCCGGCCGGATTCCGTCTCGCCGACCGCGTACCGCCGCGCGGAGCTCGTGCCGTAGCCGGGGAACATGTCCCACGTGAAGAAGTAGCTCACGGGATGCCAGCCCGCGTCCCCCATCATGTGCAGGAACAGGAACCACAGGTTCGCGGCGAGGTAGGCGACGATGAACAGCGCCGCCGCCGTGCGTCGCGTGACCGGGAGCGCTCCCGCCGCCGAACTCGACCGCCGATCGCCTGGAGGTTGAGTGGGACCGGCGGATGCCATGCGCGAGCGCCTCGTCCTGGGATGACAGGTAACTGAATTCGCAAGAATTCAGCTTGGACGGGCTGAATTCTTGCGAATTCAGCTACCTGTGCAATGCGAATTAGTCCCACCACCAGGGATGGCTTTCCGGCGCTTGGGATCCGAGCGCCGCGGCGCGCACGCCCGAGAGCCGCGTGCCTCCTTCCGGCGCGAACCGGGCATTGGCGACGATCGCGTCGGCGTCGATCTCGACGCCCCCGGCGATCACTCCCATCAGCGCGCCCCGCGACTGCTTCACGTTGTGCACCGCCGGCACCGCTTTCGGCGCGTTTCCCTTCGTCAGCGTGGCCCGCTGCGGGTCGAGGAACAGCGACATCTTCCAGCCGACCTTCTCGGGCAGCCGCTCCTTCTTCAACAACGCCGCGACCACCGCGACGTCGATCAGGTTCTGCAACTCGCCGAACACGGCCGACTCCTCGGCCAGCTCGGGGAACTTCTCCGTGAAGATCTGCGCGAAGCGGCTGGTGGAAAGGCGGGTGAAGGCGGCGTCTTTCCGGTTGCCGAGCGCGTCGGTCACTTCGTCCTGCGACAGCATTTGCGCCCGCGGTCCGGCGATCTGATAGCCGTCCCCCGCCTCAGTGCGATAGAAAGAGTCGTACAGAGGGGTGAACCACCATCGCTGCGTGGTGTTTCCCTGGGGGCCGAGCAGGCCGAGATAGCTCACGAACCCACGGACCCGCGTCCGCTCGAGGCCCAGCGCCAGGAGCTTCATGCGGTAGTCGGCCTCGACGAGCGCCTGGCCGTAGTGCGAGTCGTCGGGGACGCCCCACACGCGGACGTGGTGCGCGCCGAGGATTTGGGCCATCTGCCCGTAACGGCCCCGCGCCACCGCCGCGCTCGCCGGCGCGCTGTTCTGCTGGAGCCAGTTCTGCAGTTGGGCGAGGCGCTGCTGGTCCGGGTCGATCGAGCAGCCGATGCGGTCCCCCCGCATCACCGCCCGCAAGCCCACGATGAAATCGTCGATGCGGATGGGAGGCCGGCCGCTCGTCACCCCGACGATCCGCCCCACCTCGTCCGGCGCGAACCCCTCCGCCGGCCCGGCGATCACGATGTCCTTGTTGTCGAGATCGACGAACACGTAATCGATCCGTTGCAGCCCGGCGAGATACTGCACCTCGATCGGCACGTGCGTCTTGTCGTTCGCGTGTTTTTCGCAGGCCTGCTCGAGCCGCGTGAGCGAGATTTTCCGCAACGCGCTCGGGGCGTTCACGTCGCCGGAGAGGTGCTCGCCGGCGAGCGCCTCGCGGCGCTTCTGCGCAAGTTGCGGCGAACGACTCTTGCTGAAGACGGGGACGATCACCCCGTCGGCGTCGATCAGGATGCCCCCCGCGCCGCCGGCCGCCCCCGCGCCGCCGATCGCCCCCCCAGCGGCGCCGCCGGCGACGCCCCCCGCTCCGCCCAGCCCGCCGGCCCCGCCGAGAACGCCGCCGGTGATGCCGCCGAAACCGGCGACTCCCCCGATCCCGGCAGCGCCCCCCAAGCCGGCGATCCCGCCGACCTGGGCGCTCGCGGAGGAAACGCCGCACGCGTAAAGCAGGAGCGACAGCCCACTCGCGACGGCGACTCGTCGAACGGAACGCGGCATGGCTCGACCTCCTCGCTGGGAGACCCGATGAATCTCGACCGGTCGGCCCGCAACATGGGGAACGCGGCACTTCCGCGTGTCCACCCGCACGGCATCATAGCCTCCGCTTTGTGGTAACTTCAACGGAAATGCACCCTTCCGGGCCTTTTTGCCGAAGGTGGTCGGATTTCCTGTTGGACCAGGCCGCACGCTCGGAATATCGTGTTCGTCGGGAGTCGCCGCGACAAGCTCGACGCCATCGCCGGGGACGCGGCTTCGATCAAATGCCGTGGTGGGCACAGCCCACCCGACTTCACCCGGGCGTTCGCGCCGGAGAACAGGCCATGAGCATCGATCACCGCTGGGCGCGGCGGCTCGAAGCCGCCCGCGGATACCTCATGCTCGAAATCCCCGACCGGGCCCTCGCCGAACTCCGCGGCATCGGCGACGCGCCGGATTTCCGCTTCGAGGTGCAGCGGCTGACGGGCGAAGCGCTTCGCCAGAAAGGGGCGCACGAGGCGGCGCTCGCCGCATTCTTGCGCGCGGACGCCGAGCAGCCGGACGATCTGTCCGTGCTGATGGGGATGGCGTGGTGCTTCAAGCGGACGGACCGGCTGCCGCAGGCGATCGAGTGCATGGAGCGAGCGTACCGCGCCTCGCCCGACGAGCCGATCGTGCTCTACAACCTCGCCTGCTACCACGCCCTGGCGGGGGACAAGCCGCAAGCCCTCTCCTGGCTGGGCCGCGCGATCCGCATGGATCGCTCGCTCCGCAAGCTGATTCCGGAGGAACGCGACTTCGACCGCCTCCGCCACGACCCCGATTTCCAGTTCATCGTCGAAGCGGGGAAGGGAAACGAGGAGTGAGCGAATTCATGTCGGCTTGGCAATTCCCCCTACTGGCCGAGCAGCTCCAGCTCGGCGTAGATCGCCGGGTGGTCCGAGGCGGCGTGGTCGCGGACTTCCGCGCGGATGCGGCGGAGGCCGCGGGCGAGGATCCAGTCGATGCCGGTCGCCCCCCCCTGCTCCGCGTCTCCCGCGCCGACGACCGCCGTCGTCTCCGGGTGGGCGAGGAGGGCCGCGAGCTGCGGGTCGTCGGCCGAGGTGTTGAGATCCCCCAGCAGCACGGCCGGCGATTCGAGCGACAGGAACAGCCGGCACACCGCCTGCAACTGGGCCTCGCGATCGGCCCCGCGGGCGATGTGCGCCGCGAGCACGCGGACCGTTTCGCCGCGGTGGCCGATCTCCGCGATCGTCGCCGTGCGGTACGACTTGCCTTGCGTGTTGACGAGCGGCACGCGGTGAATCGCTTCGACCGGCAGCCGCGACAGCAGGCCGTTGCCGAAGCCGTCGCGCCACCAGCGGCGTTCGGCCGCGACGAACACGGCTTGCAGGCCGAGACGGTTCCCCAGCTCGGCCGCCTGGTTTTCTCCGGCCCGCCAGCCGCCGCGGACTTCCTGGAGGACGGCGAAATCGACGCCGGCGAGGGCCTCGGCGGTGCGGGCGAGATCGGTCCGGCCGTCCGGCCCCTTGCCGCCGTGGATGTTGAACGTGGCGATCCGCAGCGGCCCCTCGGGATCGGCCGCGCGGACGACGTCCCCAGTGATCCGCAGCGGCGCGGTGGGATCGGCCGGCACGCGATCGGAGCCGACGGCGAGCGCCAGGGCGACGAGCAGCGCCGCGATCAAACCGCCACGCAGGAGAGTTCGCAATGACCAAGCCTCAATGACCAAGCCTCAATGACCGATGTCCAATGACACTGCCTACTGCCCACTGCCCACCGCCCACTGCCTTCCGCCCTCACGTCTGCACCATCCCGAACAGCCATGCTCCGACGGTCCCGTGGAAGATCACCGTGCCCCACGCGGAGAACTGCGCGGAGATCAGGTTGGCGCTGCCGAGGTATTCGAAGCCCTGTGCGACGGCGAACAGCGCCCCGAGCACGAGGCTGCACAAGGCGACGTTGCCGACGATATTGCGGCTTTCCTTGGTCAGGATCAGCGGGACGGTGATCAGCACGGCGATCACGCTCAGCAGGGGCTTCGTCACCCGCGCGTGGAGGTTCATCGACTGGCTGCGGATGGTGTCGGTCCCGTAGGCGGGATTGCGGATGCGGCGGACCAGCTCGGGGGTCGAGACGTAGCGGTAGCTTTGCGTGCGGTTGTAGAGCATGTCGGCGTCGATCGCGGTGGCCACGAACACGTGGGCGGGGTCTTTCATGGCGCGGACGCGGCGGCGGCCTTCCGGCGTGAGCGAAAGCTGCGCGAACGGAGGAGAGACCCCCTTCAGCAGCCAGCCGGCGGGGCGGGCGCCGGCCTTCTTCAGATACCGCGCTTCCGGGGCCTTGAGCGTGATCAGCTCGTGGGCGATGTCGGGGACGGGGAGCGTGAACTCGGCGTCGCGCATCCGGGCCTCGGCGGGGAACACTTCCGCGCCGCCGATGTGAATGTGGCTGTCGTTGTCGTACACCGGGTCGACCGGGTGACCGTTCACATTGGTGCTCTTGCGGGCCTGGATCTCGTGGGCGATCCGCGGGATGACCAGCTCCTGGTTCGCCGACAGCCCCACGTTGACGAGCACCGTCCCGGCGACGAGCGGCAGCAGCAGTCGGAACACCGGGACCCCGGCCGCGAAGATCGGCTGGACCTCGCTGTGCCGGACGAGGATCGTCAGCACGATCATCACGGAGACCACCGTCAGGGCCGGGCCGGCCATGTCGAAGAACAGGCTCGACTGAAAGGCATAGTAGCGGCCCATGATCCCGATGAGATCGGCGGCGCCCTCCGCCCGGTCCTGGAACCCATCGATGTTCGTGAACCCGTCGATGACGACGAACAGCCCGAACGTCGACACGAACAGGATGCAGAACACGTGCAGGAACCGCCGGAGGATGTAGCGGTCGAAGATGGTCATGCCAGGGACGGACGGAAGATGGAAGATGGCCGATGGCCGTTGGAAGGAGAAGAGGACCGACCGGAAGACGAGCGACCGAAGGCGGAAGAGGGGATTACAGGGATTCGGGCCGGTATGGTCAATGTCTCTTCTCTGCTTCCGATCGTCGCTTCTTCCGATCGTCCTGCTTCCGTTCTTCGATCCGCCCAAGTGTCGGATTGCCCGGCCCGCTGTTCAGCGGTGGGAAAAAGACTCGATTTTCCGGTCGCGACGGGTCGATCCAATTCGTGGACGGCGGGGAGCCTTCCGGGCGGAAGGGTCGTCGCGTCTGGGAGGAAATCGTGCGCGGAGCAGCCCAGGAGCGGCCGGCCTCGTCCGGCCCCGCCGCCCAACTTCCGACGCAAAACCAATCACATCAACAGGATGCAATTCATTCGCCGCGGGCCGAGGCGCGACTGGCATCCTTTCCGGGTCAACGCACGGGGAGTTTTCGACGTAATCAGCGTGGCGGGCGCCTCGCCAGGATCGGCTGGAGCGGGCCTCTCCGGCGAAGCGGCTCGCGGCGGCGAAACATGAGCTAGAGTTGGCTGCCGCACGCCGCCTCGAATAATTCCCCCGCTTCGACGGTCGCGTAATGAATCGGAGCAGGTTCACCGGCATCGATCCGAAGGGACCGCAGACCATGGCCCGCAAAGACGCACTTCTCAGATTGCATCAGCTCCTCATCGCCAAGCGCGGCGCGCTGCGCAACAAGCTCAGCGACCAGTTCTCCGACGTCGCCGGCTATTCCGGGGGGGACGTGGGGGACGCGGCCAACGACGGCGCCGCGAGTGAGCTCGATACGCAATTGGCCGCCCTCGAAAGCCGCGAACTCCGCGCCATCGACCAGGCCATCGAGCTGATGCGCGACGGCCGCTACGGCGTGTGCGACATCTGCGAGCGGCCGATCCCGATCTCCCGGCTCAACGCCCTCCCCTTCACGCCGTATTGCATCGAGTGCCAGCGGCGGCTCGAGGCCTCGGGTGAGGGAGCGGGCGAATTCATCGGCGACTGGGAGTCGGCCTACGAACTCGAGGGCCGCATGAACGATCGCGAACTGACCCTGGGCGACATCGACGTCGCCGATTGACCCGCCGGACCCGCGGAGAGACCGGAGCATGACGCGCCGTTCCACTTATACCTTGTGCGGGCTGGCGTTGGCGGCCGGCATCGTGATCGGCACGGCGCTCGACTCGGCGCGGCTCGCCTCGCGGGTCGCAGCGGAGACGCCGACGCAGGTGGCGGCGGCCGCCGAGCGGTGGTCGCCCGAGGGAGAGTTCGAGGGGGACCCGCTGTTCCAGGCGAGCCGCCGGCTGGCCCGCATCGCCGAACTGACCACCCCCAGCGTGGTCCACATTCAGAGCTCGCGGACCGGGGCCAACCGCGGGAAGATCGAAGAGACCGGCTCCGGCGTGATCGTCACCAACGACAAGTCCCTCGGGGTGTTCGTCGTGACCAACCGGCACGTGGTGGCGAGCGCGGAACTGCCCGCGATTTCGATCCACCTGCACGACGGCCGTGTCGTGCAGCCGAGCCGCGTCTGGAGCGACAAGGCCACCGATCTCGCCGTGCTGAAGATCGAAGCGGCGGGCGTTCAGCCGGCCCGGTGGGGGGACAGCGACGAGCTGGAAATCGGGCACATGGTGCTGGCGATGGGGAGCCCGTTCGGGCTGAGCCAGTCGGTCACGCTGGGGATCATCAGCGCCAAGGGACGCCGCTCGCTCAAGCTCGGGCCGAACTCCGACGTCCTCAACCAGAACTTCCTCCAGACCGATGCGGCGATCAACCCCGGCAACAGCGGCGGCCCGCTGATCGACCTCCGCGGGCGAGTGATCGGCATCAACACGGCGATCGCCTCGAACAGCGGGGGGAACGACGGCATCGGCTTCAGCATTCCCAGCAATTTGGCGCGGCGGGTGGTGGACGAGCTGCTCGAAGTCGGCGCGGTGCAGCGGGCGTACCTCGGGGTGAAGCTCGATCCCGATTTCGACATGAGCGCCGCCCGCCGGCTGACGCTCGACCGCGTGCGCGGCGCGCGGGTCGTCGAGGTGTACGCGAACACGCCCGCCTCCCGCGCCAACCTGAAGTACGACGACGTGATCCTCTCCTTCGGCGACGTGGACGTGCTGGACGAGAACCATCTCATCAACCTCGTCAGCCTCACGCCGGTCGAGCGGGCGGCGAAGGTGGTCGTCCTCCGCGAGGGGAAGAAGCTCACGCTCGACGTGCAGCTCGGCGACCGGGCGGACCTGGAACGGCGGGCCCAGACGCCGTAGGGTGGGCTGTGCCCACCACACGAGGACGTCCCGCGCGAAGCGCCGGTGGGCACAGCCCACCCTCTACCAAGCCGGGCCGCCGATGGAATGATGCAGAACATGAGCACGACATCGACCGATCAGCGAGAGCGACATTCTGGCTGACGTCATTGCGGCCGAACGGGGAGACCTGCCTCCCGACGTGGCCCGGTCCGTCCTGCAATGGAAGTTTTCGGACGGCGCGGCTTCGCGCATGGAGGATCTCGCAGACCGCAACAACAAGGGACTGCTCTCGCCGGCGGAACAGGATGAACTCGATCGCTATCTCCGCGTCGGCAGCCTCGTCAATCTGCTGCAGGCCAAGGTCCAGTCGCGTCGAACACCGTCGGCTGTTGATCGAGGCGGGGATCTCGATCCCGTAATGCGTGTATGACTTACTCCCGAACCCGCGACAGCACGCTGGTCAGGTAATCGACCACCCCCTGCCCGTCCACGTCGTGGGCGACTTCGATGTTCGTCTGCCAGTTGCGGATCCCGCGGCGGTCGAACACCGTCATCCCCCGCGTCAGCTCGCCGCGGACCTCCACGTCCACGTCCATCGCCCGCGTCGAGAACAGCCGCGGCCGCGCCACCGCGGCGAGCGCCACCAATTCGTGCAGGCGGATTCCCTCGAGCCCCAGGTGCTGGTGATAAGCCCGGAACGCGTAGGGCAGCAGCGCCTGCAACAGCCGCCCCACGCGCGTTTCCCCCTGCGGCAGCCGGTCCGACTGCTCGAAGGTCAGCACCGCCTTGCGGCTGACGTCGAGCGGGACGAGCGTCTTCGTGGCGCGGGAGCGGAGCACGTTGCGGGCCGCGACCGGATCGGCGTACACGTTGAACTCCGCCGCGGCGGTCACGTCGCCGCCCGCCTGCACGCTCCCGGCGAGGCACACGATCGAGCGGAGTAGCTCGAGGAACTCCGGGGCCCGCTCGCACGCCAGATGTACGTTGGTCAGAGGCCCGAGGGTGAGCAGCGTCACCTCGTGCGGGTTGTCGCGGACGAGGTCGATCATCACTTTCGCCGATTCGCGCTGGTGGTGCAGGTCGGCCACCGCGAACTCGAAGTCCCCCAGGCCCGATTCGCCGTTGAGCGCCGCGGGGCTGAACGCGGCCGAGCCGAAGTTCAGGTCGACGTCGGGCTGCTCGGCCTCGGAGCAGCCCAGCCGGGGCCACTTGGGGGGGTCGAGCGCCTCGACGATCGCCTGGACGTTGCGGGCGGCGACCGGCCCGGAGACGGTCCCCGCGGTCGCCGTCACCCCGAGCAGGTCCAGCTCGGGATCGAGCATCGCCACGGCGAGCGCCAGCGCGTCCCCGATGCCGGGATCGGCGTCGATGATGATCTTCTGCGCCACGTCCCGCCCCGCGATTTACGGTCCCGACGAAAGTGGTGTCCGCATCCGATGTTACGCCCGCCGCACGCGGGCGTCAATTCGCATCGCCGGCCGAACGGGACCGGAGGCTGTGCATCGGGTCGGCATGCTAGCTCGAAGCGCGAGCGAGGGTAAACCGTTGCGCCGTACCTCGCTGGCGTGTTTTGATGTTGCGCTATTTCGTGAGTGGCGATGCCGTCATTCCCGCGAAGGCGGGAATCCAGTGCCTTCGCCCTCCGCGCATCTGCTGGATGCCCGCCCCCGCCTGCGCTGGGGGCAGGCACTTCGCGGGCATGACGCGCAAAGGCAGCCCGGCCACCCATCGCCGGCAAATCTTCCGTCGGTTCGCCTCCGCGTTTCACGTGAAACGCTCAGGCCCGCCCCGCGACCCCGCCGTGGGCGTTTCACGTGAAACGGAGAGGCGGCGCGTCGGAGATCGAACGGAAGCGCCGAGCCGCCGAAAGCCGTCGGACGGAGCGGTCCCGTCCCCCGCGCCGAGGCGAAGATCGAAAAGCCCTTCGAAGACGCCGCGACCGCGGCCGAAGCCGACGAGACGCTCCGCGACGAGGAGGCCGCCTCCACGTCTTCGCACTTCCGCATTTCCACGTCTTCCTGGAGGGCGGGTCCGGCCCCGATCACTCGCGCCCCAATCCCCGGTCCAGCCGCCTCGCGCGAAGACAGGACGGGCACGCGCGTGGAGCGGGTGCGGTTCGCGTGGCAGCGCTGCGAGCGACTTAGGAACGT
>JBBDNU010000046.1:0-6746 GCA_040877365.1 Planctomycetales bacterium | reverse complement strand
GCTGAATTGCCCATCGGGCTCCAAAAGCTACCCACAGATTCTGGTGAGGAGGCCAGAATCTTTGTACCGGATCTCGAGCCGCGTCGGTGCATAGTCGCTCTTTGCGTCGAGGATAATGCGTCTCTCCCAAGGGTGCTTCTCTCCCAAGGGTGCTTCTCTCCCTGACGCATGATGAGTGTGTAGGTCTTCTCCGCTCCTTCAAAGCCCTCCAGGCGCGACGATTCCTCGAGTGCCTCGCGAACGTCATAAAACACGTGCCGTCTCACCTCGCTCGACGACAGAATGCCCAGATTGCGCACGTCGAGAAACCCATCAGGACGGCGTCGCGATGCCTTGTCGGCCTCCTCGATGATTGCATATCCGGTGCTCTTGCTGTAAGTGACTACCTTTTCGGGATCTTCTATCCAAGCCCTGTTGCGTTCGGCATCGCTGGCGTGCAGATAGATCACTCGGTATCGCCTGTTCTCATAGTCGAACGCGGCCTCGATACGAGCTGTTGTTTCCACGGCGCCTCCCTCGACCGGCTCAACCGTGAGAGTCTCCGAAGCACTATAACACAACGTTCGTAGCAGGTCTCTGGACTGCCAGAGTGCTGCAAGCAAATACTCGCCAAGATCGCCTGACTGACCTTGCGGCACAGGCCGCTCCGGCGGTTCAGCCGCCGGGGCGGCAGAAAGCGAACCAGGTACCGCGGCGACCGCAGCGAACAAAAGCCATACCACAATCGGACGGAATAAGCAGCGTCGAAGCACCTGCCCCCACTTCGCCATCGGAACTCTTCCTTTCCTATATTCCCGCCGAGTCCCACCGTCGATCTTCGATCGATAGACGAACCACACGCTCCACGCGTAGACTTCCACTGCGCCAATTTCCATTGCAGTACGTACTCACCGGAAGGACATTGGTCGCCGCCTATTCACCGGACGGACATGGGCCGCCGCTCTCCCTCGATCCATCGTACTTACCGGAAAGACCACCATCAACGGCATTTGCTCCCCGTCCTAGCGCACGAGTTCCTCCCCATCGTTTGGATTTGCGATCGTCTGGGGCGGTACAACCGACGGTTCGGGAGCAGCAGCCGGAACGGGCTGAATCAAAACCAGCGCCGCAGGCTGGCCCCGACGGCGTTCAGCCGTCGGGGTCGCGAAGCGACAAGAGGGATTTCATTCGACTCCCCGTCCACATTTGCCACGCTGCGTGCCGATCGACCGGGTGGAAGCTTCGGAGCGATGGGGATCGCATGAGCATGGCAAGCGCAGTGTGGCACCCTCTCGTCGCTGCGGGATTCCGAGGCGTCGCGGCCACCCTCGCGTTCACCATTGAACCAACTTCTGATCGGAAGTCAAGCAGAATCCGCCGAGATATGGCTTGCCGAATCGCCCCGGCAGGGGCGCGGGGTTGTAGCCACGGGTGGAGCGCAGCCCGCGAGGCGGGCGGAGCGGAACCCGTGGAACCGAGTCCCGATCACGCATCACCGTTCCCGCAGGGGCGGCGGAATCGACTCGCTGATCGAGTTTCATCGAAGCGGGGCGAGTGCTCGACGCATGGCGAACATTCCTTCGCCCCTGCCGGGGCGATTCCCATCGATCGCGCGACCTCGACCACGGGTTCCGCGACGACCTGCTGCGCGGTCGTCGCTTCACCCGTGGCTACATTCCGCGCCCCCTCCGGGGGCGAACCGGCATGCCGATCCGATCGAAAGTGCCGTCGCGCCGGTGATCCCCCCACCATTCTCGGGTAGACGGTCCAGTAGGGTGGGCTGTGCCCACCAGCGCGACCAAACGACTTTCGGATGAGCACTGATACCTGCGTCCGAGTCTGCCCCGGTACGGGCGACTAGACCGTCTCCGGGACCACGTAGGGCGCGCGGTACGCGCGGCGGAACAGCTCGTTGGCCTGCGCGTCGTTCTCGACCATTTCGGTCGTGGGGTCGATGAGCAGCCGGCGGCCGAGGCGGTAGGTCGTCTCCGACAGGCTCACGCCGTTGTCCTTGAGGTGCTCCTTGAGCTTGCCGAAGGTGTCGCCCGCTTCCTTGTCGTCGCCGAAGGCGTTCTTCTTCGCGTCGAAGGGGACCTCCTCGCCGAGGCGATACGAGAGGTTCGCCAGGTGGCACAGGATCGTCGAGTAGTTCCCCTCGTGGATGTGGGCGTCCAGCAGCTTCGGGTCGCGGGCGCGGACGGCCGCGATGAAATTCTCGAAGTTGTTCCCCGGCCCGCGCGGCGCGAGCGGGTTCTTCACGTCGTCCGGCGACGTGACCTCCACCGGATCGACCGACTGGTTCGGGTCGAACTGCTGCGCGGTCAGCTCCGGCTTCTTCGACGGGAGCCCCCGCATCTCGCACGTCAGCAGCGTGCCGTCCGCGTACTCGAACACGACGTACTGCGTGTTCGGCGTCTCGGCCTGGTCCTTGTAGCCGAACCGCCCGCCGACGCACAGCACCGAGCGGGGGAGCCTGGCGTTGGGGACCATCCAGCGGGCGGCGTCGATCGAGTGGATGCCGTTGTTCGCCATGTCGCCGCCGCCGAAGTCCCAGAACCAGTGCCAGTTGTAGTGCACGATGTTCTCGTGGAACGGCTGCTCGGGCGCCGGGCCGAGGAACACGTCCCAATTGAAGTTCGACGGGGGCGTCGCCGGCTGTTTGAAGCCGATGCTGTCGCGGCGGCGATACACGAACGCCCGCGAGACGAGCAGCTTGCCGTGCTTGCCTTCGGCGATCTCCTGGGCGCGCTTCCGCGGGCCTTCCTCGCTGCGCGTCTGCGTGCCGTGCGAGACGACCCGCCCGTACTTGCGGGCGGCCTCGACGAGCTTCCGCCCCTCCCAGACGCTGTGGCTGCACGGCTTTTCGCAATACACGTCCTTGCCGGCCTGGCAGCCCCAGATGCCCAGCAGCGAGTGCCAATGGTTCGGCGCGCAGATGGTGATCGCGTCGATGTTCGGATCGTCGAGGATCTTCCGCGGATCCTGCGCCGTCTTGGGATCGTTGCCGTTCCGCTCCTTGACCGTGCCGAAGCGGCTGTCGATCAGCGACTGGTCGGGATCGACGATCGCCGCGATCTGCACGTCCTTCTGCTTGATGAACGCGGTGATGTGCTGGCTGCCGCGGACCCGCAGCCCGCAGACGGCGAGCCGCACCGTGTCGTTCGCCCCCAGCACCTTCCCGGACGATTTCGTCCCGGCGACGGTGAACAGCGGAAAGGCGCTGCTCGCGGCGGCGGTCGCGGCGGCGGTCTTCAGGAACGAGCGGCGAGTCTGGCGGGACATCGGAGGCTCCTTCGGCATCGAGGGTTTCAAGACGCAAAGCTCGGCAGCGGCATCGTGTTCGCCGCGCTCCGGGAGGAGTCGGCGGGGACAGCATACCGCGATCGGACGGGAGCGCTCAAGCGCCGGGAGCGAACCGGCCCGTCGCCGGGGCTTGCCCTTTCGGAAGATGCGGGGGTATCAAACCGCAATTTCTTCGCTTTGCGCCCGGGGCGTGGTATCAACTTGCGATTTCTTCGCTTTGCGCTCGGGAAGCATAGGAAGTTTGCGACGAATGGGCCAAATGGGATCGAGCGCCCCGGATGCGGAATTCGTGCGCGCCCTCCCTATGTACGGGGCAGGTTGCGCGAAATTTTTCGCGGCCGTCACGGCATCGATGGCGGGACGACCGGATCAAGGGATTGCACGCCGTTGGGGGACTCGGGGCGAGTCGTCCGGCGCGCTCCCCTCCGCTCGCGGGCTGCGCCCGCGAGGACTCCAGGTCGCGGCTAACCAAGACCTACGGATTCGCCGGGGCGGTCGCCGGGGCGGTGCTGCCTGCTCCGCCGGCGGGGCGCTGCCAGTCGTACCGGCGGAGCTCCATCACCAGGAACACGATGCCGGTGATGAGGGCCGCGACCGACAGGAACAGCAGCCCGACGTACACGTCGGGAGCGGCGGATTGCTTGACGCGAGCGGCCCTAGAGCTTCGTGGCGACATGGTCTCCCCTCTGAATCACCCCGTTTTTCGCCTTTTCCAGCACCGTGCCGACGGACCGGTCCGGCGTGACGTGCACGAGCTGGATTTTCCCGAGATACTTGCCGGTCCCGTTGACGCGGAACACGAGCAGCTCGTGCCCCTTCTGGAGGCCGTCGTCGCTGCCGATGGAGATTTCGACGTATTCGGTGCTGGTGTTCTCGCCCTTGCGGGTCTCCAGCACCAGTCCGTTGACGCGCGGGGGCGGGGCGTCGCTGGCGGCGACCGGGGTCGTGTCGGGGTCGATGCCGGCGTTGTTGAGCACGACCAGGTATTGTCGCAGCGTATCCTGAAGCGATCCGATCCGGGCGAGCGCCCGTTCGAGTTCCTTCCCCGTGCTGAAGCCGGCGTCCTTGCTCGCGAGCAGGTCGATGCGATACTGATCGAGCAGCGCGTACAGCTCTTCGTTCTTCTGGCGTTGGATGAGCGCCTGCTCGCGGCGGTCCGCGGCTTCCTGCTCCGTGAGCGCGATCTGGGCGGTGAGGCTTTCCAGTTGGGCGCGGGCGGTCTGCAGTTCCCCGTCGCTCGCCTTGAGCCGGCGTTCGAGATCGGCCTTCTGCGCCTGGAGCGAGTCGCGCTCCCCTGTGGCCTTCGTCAACTCGACGTTTTTTTCGTCCTGGAAATCGTCGAACTCCTGGCGGAGGTCGTTGTACACGGTCTCGCGGCGGCCGATGTCTTCCTGACGGCTTTCCGCCTCCGCCTTCCAACTCGTCTGCACGCTGTACACGGCGCCGGCGAAGGCCATGAAGCAGAGACTCAACACGACCTGCACGACGACAAGCACCTTACCGACGAAAGTCATGACGTATCTCCGGTTGCTGCACTGACCGAGTCGAGGATCGGGGGCCGATCGAAAGGGACGGGGCAGGGATCAGTCGCCCGCGGGCTGTTCGGGATCCGCCTGAAGCCGCGCCTGCCGCCGTTCCAGACTGGCGATGCTCTGCCGCAGTCGGACGAGGCGGTCTACGAGGATTTTTTTCTGGGAGAGCCAACGGTGCTGTTCGGCCCGAATCGTTTCGAGCTGGTTCGCCAGGCGGTAGCCATCTTCCCGGCGGTCCCGGGCGGTCGTCTGGATCGCGGTCGCCTGCCGCGACTGGGCGTCCCCCTGGTTGGTGAGGTCTTCGATCTGCTTCTGGGCCGCCTCCAGCAGGGCCACCAGTTCGGCCTCCCGCCGCTGGAGCGCCTCGCGGTCGACGACGGTGGCCGCCTGGAACCCCTGGATCGCCTGCTCGGTCAAGGCGATCTGCTGGTCGAGCGCGTCGATCCGCTTCTTGTACTGGTCCTGAATGTTGGCCTGCGCCTTGATGATCGCGTCCGCCAGCACGGAAGTGGACGGGACCGGCTGGAGATCGATCCGGTCCTTGCGGTGCGGCAACGGCTCCGCGGTGTAGGTGACTTTTTCTCCTTCGGTCTTCGGAAACCGGTACTGCTCGACGCGGCGCGCTTCGCCCTCCCAGTTCGCCCCCGCCTTGAGCGTGATGGCGACGAAGCCGAGAAAGGCCAGGCTGGCGGCCGCGACGAAGACCGCCAACACCTTGCTGATTATCGTCATCGATACCGGGTCCGGTCGTAGGTTTCTGGCTTGAAACCGAAGTGACCCTCGATTATAGAAGGGCCGAAAAACCGGTGTCAACCGGCTTCTCCGCCGGAAACCGATCGCGGCGCGTCGCGATCGGTCCCGCCGCCACAAGCGCCACGACCGGTACGATCCGCTGGAGTACAGGCTTCAGCCTGTCTGCTCGCGCAAAGACCGTGCTGGTTCGTCGTCAGCCTCCAGCCTGCCGTTCGAGCGGACAACGAGCGTCATACCGCGAGATTGACTCCGCCGTTCGGGGGGCGCAGAATGCCGGCCGAATCGGCACTCCGGAGATCCGACATGGCCAGCGACTGGACGAACCCGACGGACAGCGAACCTCCCCAGCCGCCCCCCAAGCGGGGCATGAGCACTACCACCAAGGTCGTGCTGATCCTCGTGGCGCTGTTCGGCGGCCTCGGAGTGCTGTGCTGCGGCGGCGTGATGTGGTTCGGCTGGAGAATGCAGTCCACGATCGTGCAGAACCCCGATCAGGTTCGCGAGGCGACCGCCGAGATCGTCGAGATGGAGATCCCAGAGCGGTTTCGACCGACCATCGGTTACGACATGAAGAACATGCCGCTCTTCGGCCGGTTCATGCCCGGGCAGATGCAGATGGTCTTGTACCAGACCGGCGGCGGCGGCTCGATGTTCGTGGCCGGGTTCGACCGGAGCACGATGCGGGGGGATCCGCAGCAGCAGATGCGCGACGCGATGCGCCAACAGCCCGCCGCCGGCGGCGGGCCGCGGAAACTGGACATCGAGGAGGGCGGCACGGTCGTCCGCGAGTTCGAGATCCGCGGCCAGCAAGTCGCGTTCACGTTCGCCAAGGCCCATGATCCGCAGACCGGCCGCGACTTCCACCAGATCACCGGCGAGTTCGACGGCAAGGCCGGGGCCGTGATGATCCAGATCCAGCTCCCGGAGCAGGAGTACGACGAGGCCGAGATCGTGCGGATGCTCGAGTCGATCGAGTGACAGTAGTTCCAGGATCGCGGCTCCGTCATTCCCGCGCAGAGCCTGCCCCCAGCGAAGGCGGGGGCGGGAATCCAGCCCGTCGTCCGCGCCGCCGCTGGATGCCTGCCTTCGCGGGCATGACGCGCCTTCGCGGGCATGACGCGCCATCGCGAACTTGGAAGTACTGAGTGAGATCTAGATCCAGCCCGCCTCGCCCACGTC
>JBBDNU010000045.1:0-35421 GCA_040877365.1 Planctomycetales bacterium | reverse complement strand
TTTGCTGAGCCTGAGCGGAGCTTGAAAACACCCACAGATTCTGGTGAAGACCCGATTTTTCATTCGTCATCAGTGCATATCAGTGAAATCCGTGGTCGAAAATTACTGCAAGGAAGCATCCCGATGACCGAACGTCCGACCCCACCCGCGCGCCGCCGGCGCGTCGCCGTGCTTGCCGGGGGCGATTCGCCCGAGCGCGAGGTCAGCCTGAACAGCGGCCGGGCGGTCACGCGGGCCCTCACCGTCCGCGGGCATCGCGCCCGGCAGATCGACCCCGCCGTCACCGACCCCGCCGAGATCGACTGGTCCCTCTACGACGCCGCCTTCCTGGCCCTCCACGGCCCCTACGGCGAGGACGGGACGATTCAGGAGATCCTCGAACGGACCGGCGTTCCCTACACGGGGAGCGATGCGGCCACCTCGCGGCTGGCGTTCAGCAAGTCCGCCGCCAAGGAACGCTTCATCCACCACAAGGTCCCCACGCCCCCCTACGTGCTCGTCCACTCCGCCGACGCGCGGGACCGGATCCGCGCGCAGGCCGAACGGATCGGCTATCCGCTCGTCGTCAAGCCCGACGCGCAAGGCTCGAGCATCGGCGTCACGATCGTCCCCTCCCCCGCGGCGCTCGAGGCCGCCGTCGCGGAATGCTTCCGTTTCGGCTCGTTCGGGCTGATCGAGAAGGCGATCATCGGCACGGAATGGACCGTCGGCATGCTGGACGACGTGCTGCTTCCCGCCTGCCGAATCACCAGCCGTCGCGAGTTTTACGACTACGCCGCCAAATATCAGGACGACGACACGCGGTACGAGTTCGAGTTCGACCTGCCGCGGGAAACAGTCGCCGCGATCGAGCACGCCGGGCGGGACGCCTGCCGGGCGCTCGGCACGCGGGGCATGGCGCGGGCCGATCTCCGGGTGGACGAGCAGTTGCGGCCGTGGGTGCTCGAAGTGAACACGATCCCCGGCCTGACGGACCACAGCCTGGTCCCGAAGGCGGCGGCCCGGATCGGGCTGAGCTTCGGCGATCTCTGCGAGCGCGCTCTCGACAGCGCGCTGAGTCCAAGCCCGCGGGCCACGCCCCGCGGGATCACCGCCCCGCTCGCGACCCGCTGATGCCCAGGAAAAACCCCACGCAACCGCCGCCGCGCAATCCGCTCGCGCGGCTCGCGCGATTCCTCTTCCGCCCCGGCGTGCTCGTCATCGCGGCGCTGCTCGCGGCGGGTTGGTTCGTCGCCCCGATGATCCGCCGCGCGCTCCCGCGACTCGACGAGCGCGCCGAATACCGCGTCCGCACGGCCGAGATCCAAGTCACCGAGTTGCCCCGCTGGGTCCCGCCCGATTTCGTCGCCCAGGCGACGCGGCAGGCGGGACTGCCTGAGGAAATGTCGCTCCTCGACGACCGGCTCGCGCGCGACGTGGCCGAGGCTTTCCGGCTGCACCCCTGGGTGCGGAACGTGGTCCGCGTCGAGAAGAAGTATCCGGCCCGCGTGGTCGTGGAGCTCGAATATCGCGAGCCGGTCGCGATGGTGCAGGTCAGCCGCGGGATGTATCCCGTCGACGCCGACGGGGTGCTGCTGCCTCCGGCCGATTTCTCCGTCGCCGACACGAACCGTTATCCCACGCTCGCGGAAGTGAAGTCCACGCCGCAAGGGCCGGCGGGATCGTCGTGGGGCGACCCGGTGGTCATCGGCGGAGCGAAACTCGCCGCCGTGCTGCTTCCCGACTGGCGCGAGCTGGGGCTGACGGCGATTCGCGCCACCCACTCTGCCAGCGCGAAGCTCGACGACATCACCTACGAGCTCGTCACCCGCGGGGGGAGCCGCATCGTGTGGGGCCGCCCGCCGCAATCCGATCATCCCGGCGAGCTGACCCCCGAGCAGAAGCTGGGGCGGCTGAAGGACTACCGCGAGAGGTTCGGCGATTTCGACGCCCCGGACGGCCCCTACGAAATCGACATCCGCCACTGGCAGCAAATCTCCCGCCGCCCGCTGGCGGAGGGAAGTTCCAACGAGCGCCGCTGACCCAAGCCCAGCCCCCATGCGGGGTGGGATTCCCTCGAGGAGCCATGTCATGCACACGAAGAATGTCCGCCTGCCGATCTGCGCGGCGTTTGTCCTGTCTTGGATTCACGCGACTCAGCTCACGGCGTCTGCGGACCAGTACGAGATTCGACTCGATCGTCCCGAGCGGGTCGGCAACAAGTACGCGGTTTCCCTGCGGGCGGAAACAAGGGGCGTCATCCGACCGGTCGCCGGCGAACGTCCTCTGCCCGAGAGCCTGAAGAGTTTGGAAAAGACACCTTGGCAAACTGGCTTGGAGCTCGAACTGGATGCTTCGGTGGAAGTGCTGAAGGTCGACGGCGCGGGGCGCGTTCTCAAGCAGGCGTTGACCGTCGAACGATGGCTGCTCGACGATCAGGACAACGGAGAGGGCTTCGATCCGCAGTCGAAAGTGATCGTCGCCGAGACGATCGACGGTGAAACGCGTTTCACGCTCGACGGCCGGCCCGTGGGAGAATATTACAGTGAAATCCTGCGGATCGTCGTCGCGACGCACACCGGCGGCCGCACTCTCGATGCGACCTACGGCACGACGAAGCGCCGTAAGATCGGCGAAAGCTGGACGATGAAGGCCGACGCCGACTTCATCGAGCGGCTCGTCGGGAAGGATCGCTTGCCGAGCGGCATTTCTTTGAGCGACGTCGGTCCCTCCGCGACCGTGAAGCTCACGAAGATGGAGCGGAACGGCGCCGCTGGGTTCCAGGTGGATTCATCGTTCCATCGCACCGGGATCTTCGCAGGCGGACCGCCCGTCGAAGAAGGGGCATCGATCGAGCGGAGCGAATTGAAACATTCGTTTTCCGGTCGATACCCACTCGATCCGGCGGCGCGCTGCCTCCGGCAGGTCGAGTCACGCCGATGGGAGATCGTCACGAAGTTTCCGGGCCAGGACTACCTGATGCTACAAGGCGTCGAGCAAGTCGTCACCCGTAAGTTCGCACCATCCTCATGAGGTGCGGGCCACGCGTGTTCCCACCGAGGGGGTAAACCCCTCGGCTCATCGGCTCATCATTTCCTTCGCGTCTTCGCGCCTTCGCGTGACCCTTTGGTTGCGGCTTTGCCGCGCTGGGTCTTTGCGTCGAAAACTCGAGCCGATCCGGCGCAGTCCACAGTCCGGCGCGTCACTCCACGACCGTCGGGATCCGCAACTCCGGCGACGCCGACGACCGCGTGCCGGGGCGCGGCGGGTTGTCCGCCGGGCGGAACGTGAACACCACCGAGAGCTTCGCCTCCGTCGTGCAGTTCCGCGTCGCCGCGTGGAACGTGCGGCAGTGGAAGAACAGCACGTCTCCCGGCGCGAGCTCGGCGGGGATCTTCCGCGCGATCAGCTCCCGGTTCTCCGGCAGGTCTTCGCGGAGGAACAGCGCGTCGTCGAAGCGGTCGCGGGAGAACTCCATCCGGTGCGTTCCGGGAATCAGCCACAGGCAGCCGTTTTCGACGTGCTCGGGCGTGAGCGCCAGCCAGACGCTGACCAGATCCGGCCGCTCGAACGACCAGTAGCGGATGTCCTGGTGCCAGCCGGTGTCGCTGCTGTGCTCGGGCTGCTTGGTCATGATGCAGTTGTGATGGGCGAGCGGGCAGAAGTAGTCCGGCCCCACGAGCTGCCGCAGCCTGTCGACGAGGACCGGGTTCAGCAGCCAGTCGGTGAAGGCGATGTGCCGGGAGTGCGCCTGCTTGAGCCGGCGGACCGTCCGCCCCCCGTGGGACGCGCGGCTCTCGGGCGCGCCGGGATAGTGCAGGTCGGCCTCGTATTCGAGCGGCGCGATCTCCTCCGCGAGTCCCGCGCGCGTCGCGGCCCACATCCCGGAGCGGATCGACTCGTCCGCCATCCCGCGGACGATCACGAACCCTTCCCGCCGGAAGTGCTCGAGCTCGCCGGGAGAGAAGCCGCGCGCGGCGGAGGCGGCCGGGTCGGCGGCGGACACGGAGAGCAGAGAGGCGGACATCGGGTTCCTTCGAAAGCGACGAGAACGCGCGCTGCTCTAATACTCTCGCGGCGGCGCGAAATTGCAAGGGGCACGCGGAGGTCCCGTCCGCCGGACTGGACCTGCAACATCCCATTGACAGCAAGCGCCGGCCGAAATAGGCTGGCGGCGGTTCGATTGCCGCTCCTCCCGTGGAGACCTTGCGATGTCGACGAGCAACCTGCGATTCCCGGCGTGGTGCGTGGCGGCGGCGGCCGTGGCGACGGTCGTGGCGTGGTGCGGCAGCGGCGGCGCGACGGCGCAGCAGGCCGAGCCTCGGGCCACTCGGCCCGCGGAACCGAAGCAGCAGCCGGCGCCGGTCAGGCCCCCCCGGACCGACGAGGAGCAGCGCGCCCTCAGCGAGTACATGCGGGCGAAGCTGTCGGCGTCGAACCAGATCCTCGAGGGGCTGTGCACCGAGGACTTCGAGCTCATTTCGAAGGGGGCGAAGGAACTCGGCCGCGTCAGCTCGACGGAGAAGTGGCGGATCTCGAACGACGCGATCTATCGCCATCACAGCGCCGAATTCACGCGCGTCGTGCGGGAACTGGAGAAGTCGGCCGGCGAGAAGAGCCTCGAGGGCTGCTCGCTGCACTGGGTCGAGGCGACCATGACCTGCATCGAATGCCACCGCTTCGTCCGGGCGATGATGATCGCCGGCGACAAGTGAGTTCGCACTCCCCAGGCCCGCCGGCCACGCCCGGCGGGATTCTTCCGCCCCAGAGAATCTCATGTCCTCCCCTCTTCCGCGGCGCGGCTTCCTCGCCGCCGCCGGCTCGCTGGCGGCCTTTCCGCTCGCGGCGCGCGCCGCGCTCTCGGCCGAGGAGCCCGAACTCACGCAGCGCGCAGCAGGCCGCCCCATGCCCGAGCGGTTCCCGATCACGGCGATCTCCTCGGCCAACGGACTCGAAGCGACCCGCCGCGCCTGCGAGTTGATCCGCAGCGGCGGCGATCCCCTCGACGCCGTCATCGCGGGCGTGGCGCTCGCCGAGGACGATCCCGAAGACCTCACCGTCGGCTACGGCGGTCTGCCCAACGAGGACGGCGTCGTCGAGCTGGACGCGGCGGTGATGCACGGCCCGACGCACCGCGCCGGCGGCGTGGCGGCGCTGCGCGGCGTCCGGCATCCGACGCAGGTGGCGAAGCTCGTCATGGAGCAGACGGACCACGTGCTGCTCGTGGGCGAGGGGGCGCTGCGGTTCGCGCGGGCGCACGGCTTCCGGGAGGAAAACCTGCTCACCGACAAGGCCCGCAGGATCTGGCTGTACTGGAAGCAGACCCTCTCCGGACGCGACGACTGGCTCGCTCCGTCGGAAGACGAGATCGATCCCGACGTCGCGAAGTTCTTCAACCTGCCGGCGCGCCGGCCCGGCGGGAAGCCGCAGCCCGAACAGCCGCCGAAGAAGGACGGCGGGCAGAGCGCCCGCGGCGACAAGTTCGACCGGCCGACCGGCACGATCCACTGCGCCGCGATGAACGCCCGCGGCGACATCTCCTGCGTGACGACGACGAGCGGCCTGGCGTTCAAGCTCGCCGGCCGCGTGGGCGACTCCCCCATCGTCGGCGCGGGGTTGTACTGCGACAACGCGATCGGCAGTTGCGGCAGCACGGGTCGCGGCGAGGCGAACCTGCAGGAGCTGTCGAGCTTCGCCGCCGTCGAGCTGATGCGCGGCGGCAAGTCCCCCAGGGAGGCGGGGCTGGAGGTGTTGCGGCGGATCGCCGCACACACCGAGCCGCGGCTCCACGACGCCTCCGGCCGCCCCGACTTCAACGTGCGGTTCTACCTGCTCGCGAAGGACGGGACGCACGCGGGGGTGTCGCTGTGGGGCCCGATGGAATACGCTGTCACCGACGAGCAGGGAACACGTCTAGTGCCGGGAGCCTCCCTGTTCGAGCGGAAAGAATAACGGCGAGCCGACGGCGCCCGGCGCGCGTCACCGCGCGTATTCCACCGTGCGGGTCTCGCGCAGGACCGTCACCTTGATCTCGCCGGGATACGTCAGCGATTGCTCGATCGCCTGGGCGAGGTCGTGGCACATCTTGGCGGCTTCGCGGTCGTTGATCGACTTCGAATCGACCACCACGCGGACCTCGCGCCCCGCCTGCACCGCGAACGCCTGGTCGACCCCGGGAAAGCCGCAGGCGAGAGTCTCCAGCTCCTCCAGCCGGCGGACGTACTTTTCGAGCGTCTCTCTTCGAGCGCCGGGGCGGGAGGCGGAGACCGCGTCCGCCGCCGCGACGAGCACCGTGTAGATGTAGTCCACGCGGATGTCGTCGTGATGCCCCGCCGCCGCGTGGACCACTTCGGCCCGCTCGCCGTACCGCTTGAGCAACTCCGCGCCGACGGCCGGATGGCCCCCTTCCATCTCGTGGTCGGCCGCCTTGCCGATGTCGTGCAGGAACCCGCACCGCCGCGCGAGCTGCCCGTCGAGTCCGAGCTGCTCGGCCATCATCCCGGTGAGGTAGGCGACCTCGATCGAGTGGGCGAGGACGTTCTGGCTGTAGCTCGTGCGGAAGTGCAGCCGGCCCATCAGCTCGACGAGCTTCTCGTGCAGGCCGAGCACGCCCGCTTCCTGGCACGCTTCCTGTCCCAGCTTCTTGATGTGGGCCTCCATCTCCTGCTTCGTCTCGGCGACGACTTCTTCGATCCGGGTGGGATGGATGCGGCCGTCCTGAATCAGCTTTTCGAGCGCGAGCTTGCCGATCTGCCGGCGGACGGTGTCGAACGCGGAGACGACCACCACGCCCGGCGTGTCGTCGACGATGACGTCGACGCCGGTCTCCTTCTCGAACGCGCGGATGTTCCGCCCCTCGCGGCCGATGATCCGCCCCTTCATCTCTTCGCCGGGGAGATCGACGGTCGAAACGGTGGACGCGGCCACCGTCGCCGAGGCGTAGCGCTGGAGCGACATGGCGACGATCTCGCGGGCCTGCCGCTCGCAGTCCTCCTTGATGCGGTCGCGGTGCTTGAGGATGATCGCGCCGGTCTCGTTGGCGAGGGTGCGGTCGAGGCGCTCGAGGAGCATCTCCTTGGCCTTGTCGGGATCGAGGCCGGAGATCTGATACAGCCGCTCCTGCTCCTCCTTGAGGAGGCGCTCGATCTCCTTCTCTTTCGCGTCGAGGGCCTTGGTCCGCTCGCTGATCTTGGTCTGGGAGGATTCGAGCATCCGCTCGCGCTTGCGGAAGTCCTCTTGGAGCTCGTCGAGGTGGCCCTCGCGCTTGTCGAGCCGCCGCTCCTGGTCGCGGACTTCGTCGCGGGCCGCGTTCAATTCCTTTTCGAGCGACTCGCGGCGCTGGAGGAGGTCCTCCTTGGCGGCGAGTTCCTGCTGGCGACGGATGTTCTCGGCCTCGCGTTCGGCGTTGCGGAGGATTTCGTCGCGGGCCTGAAAGGCGGCCCCCCTCCGCAGGCGGTCGAAGAAGAACCCGGCCGCGGCGCCCACCGCCAGGGCGATCAGCCCGATGAGGAATTGAATCATGGTGTGTGCTGCTTTCTCATCCGTCGGCCAACGGGCCCTCGTCGCCGGCTCCGCGCCACGGCTTGGCGGAGCGGCGGGATCGCCGTGCCGGGAGAAACGCGCGGCCGCATCGGGCCGACGTTCCGCGCAGCACGAATCACCGGAGGCCGGCGACGAGTCCCCCCGGGCCGATCGGATCGGCCGGAGATGCCTCGATGGAGAGACGGAAGCGGCGTCTCGGCTCGGAACGTGCGCGCGGAAAATCAGTGGTCCCGCGGCGGGCGGGAGCGGCCGGGAGGGGCGACGCGCAGCCGCACCGGCTGCAATCGCCAGCCTTCCTGGAACCAGCCGAGAACCTTCTCGATGACGGTCTCCACCAGGTCGCGCGGGGCGTCGTCGCTGCGCGGATCGCGCGGGCGGTCGGCCTCGGACGCCCGGAGGATGCCGGCGCAGACCGCGCCGCCTCCGATGGCCAAGGCCCCGAGCGCCCCCAGCACCCACTGCAGCACCGCGAGAATCGATGGAGTCAAGCCGTCGACCATCCTGATTGTCCAACGGAACGAAACCGAGCTTGTGACGAACGCTTCGCACGCGTTCGGGACGAAAGGCAAGCCCGAACGCGACGTCCCTCCGGGTCGCAGGCGCCCAGAGGTCCCGAAAATAGTCGAATTGAATTCCGGGTCATGCATCCCGGCCGAAAGCCGAAACCGCGGTCGAGATGCATAAGTCCATACTACAAAAGTGAAAGCGGCGGTCAACCGTGCGGCGCGCGTTCCGGCGAAATCGGGAGGTTCCCGAGGGGAAACGGCGGGAAAACATGGCTTCGTGCTGTCTTGAACCGCAGAGAGCGCCGAGGGCGCGGAGAGGAATTCGATTGTGCGGACGTGGAACCGATCGAACTCTTTCCACCACGGATGCGGCTTTGCGTCGAAAAAGGCCTATCGGTTGCGGCTCTGCCGCGCTGGGAGGTTCGTGGTTCCATCGGTCCTCACCCGTTATCGTGGATGCAATGAGCGACCTTTCTCACCACGTCGAAGCCGCCTTCCGCCGATGCGACGCCGCCGACGGCGGGGCCCTGCTCGCCGTCTCCGGCGGGGCCGACAGCGTGGCGCTGCTCCGCGCGGCGGTCGAGATCGCGCCGGCCCTGGATCTTCGGCTGCACGTCGGCCACCTCGATCACGGGCTGCGCGGCGAGGCCTCCGCCGCCGACGCCCGCTGGATCGGAGATCTGGCCGCGCGGCTTGGCGTCCCCGCCACGATCGCGCGGGAGGACGTCGCGGCGCGCGCCAACGAGGCGAAGTCGGGCATCGAAGAAACGGCCCGTCGCCTGCGGTACGTATTTCTGGAGCAAGCCGCCCGCGCCGCCGGCTGCGCCATCGTCGCGACGGCGCACACGGCGGACGATCAGGCGGAGACGGTCCTGCACCACGTGCTGCGGGGGACCGGCCTCGCCGGGTTGCGGGGCATGCGACCGGCGCGCCCGCTCGGCGAGGGACTGACGCTCGTCCGTCCCACGCTTGCGGTTTCGCGGCGCGACGTCGAGCAGTATCTTCGCGACCTCGGCCAGGACTGGCGCGAGGACGAGACGAACGTCGATCCCCGGTTCACGCGGAACCGCCTGCGCCAGGAGTTGCTCCCGCTGCTCGAGCGCGACTACAACCCGCAGGTTCGCGACGCGCTGCTCAAGCTCGGCCGGCAGGCCGAGGACGCGCAGGCGATCGTGGAAGCGGCCGCCGCGGAACTGCTGCGGGGCGCCCTTCTCGATCGCACGGCGGAGGCGGCCCGGCTCGATTGCCGCGTGTTGAGCGGCCGGCCGCGGCACCTCGTCCGCGAGTGCTTCGCGCTGTTGTGGCGCGAGGCGGGATGGCTGCGGCAGGGGATGCGGTTCGAGGACTGGGACCGCTTGGCGGAGGTCGCGGAATCGGGGGGCACACTGTCGCTCCCCGGCGGAATCGAAGCGCGGCGCCGCGGCGACCTGATCGTGCTGCGAAAGTAGGTCCCGCCGGCCCGGCGGGACCTTCGGGCGCGGGAGGACGCGTTCCGAAACATGCGGCGTTCCCGTGAGTGGACGCTCTGCGCGCGGGGCGTTGCGGGGTGGCTGGCCGTGTGATGAAGGATGGCGTTGGGGGCGCGCCACGTCCCGCCGAGCCGGCGGGAGGTACTTCCCGCGAACCTGCGCTCGCGCCGGCGCGTCGCCGAACATGGCGGCCGGGATCGAACCGGGATAGGATGATCCGCCGGTCACCGGCCGGCAGTGTCTCCGGCCGCGTCTCGCTTCTCGCCGCTTCAGAGGGCTGTTCGATGGACGATGCCCAACAGGTCCGTGCCTCGATCGATCCGCAGGCGCACGCCCGCCTCCTCTTCTGGGGCTGCTTCGTCGCGCTGGTCACGACCTCGTTCGCCTTCGTGGGCCGGCTGTTCTTGATCGACACGTGGGGCGCGGAGTTCGACCTCGACCCCGCGCAGAAAGGACGGCTGGCCGGCATCGGCATCTGGCCCTTCGCCGTGAGCATCATCCTGTTCAGCCTGGTCATCGACCGCGTCGGCTACAAGACCGCCATGTTCTGCGCCTTCCTCGGCCACATGGTGTGGACCGTGACGGGGGTCGCGGCTTACTTCGTGGGCCGGCAGGATCCGCAGACCGCTTATCAGCTCGTGTATTGGGGGAGCCTCGTCTGCGCGCTGGCGAACGGGACCGTCGAGGCGTTCATCAATCCGCTGGTCGCCACGATGTTCAGCCGCCAGAAGACGAAGTGGCTGAACATCCTCCATGCCGGCTGGCCGGCGGGGCTGGTGGTGATGGGCGTGCTGTTCATCGGCATCGGCCGGTTCTTTCCGACGGCGCCGTGGGCGGTGAAGGTCGGATTGATCGGCGTTCCCGCGGTGGCCTACTTCGCGATGCTCGTCGGCCTCAAGTTCCCGCAGAGCGAGCGGGTGACGGCCGGCGTGAGCTATCGCGAGATGCTCCAGGAATTCGGCGTCGGCGGGGCGCTGATCGTCGCCGTGCTGCTCGTGCTCCAGTTGATGGATTTCTTTTCCGCCGGCGGGACAGAGCCTCTCTCAGCGGCGCAGAAATGGGGCTTCATCGGGATCGGCGTGGCGATGGTGGCCGCGTTCGGCGCGTACACCCGCACGCCGGGGCGCGGTCTGCTGTTGGTCCTCGTGCTGGTGATGATGCCGCTCGCCACGACCGAGATCGGCACCGACGGCTGGATCGAGAGCATCATGAAGGACGCGACGAAGGAGGGCGGGTTCCACTCCGGCTGGATCCTCGTCTACACCTCGGCGATCATGCTCGTGCTGCGGTTCCTCGCCGGGCCGATCGTACACGCGCTCTCGCCGCTGGGCGTGCTCACCGGCAGCGCGCTGTTGGCGGCGGTGGGACTCGGTTTTCTGAGCATGGCCGGCGGAATGGCGATCCTCGGCGCCGCGACGCTGTACGGCATCGGCAAGACGTTCTTCTGGCCGACGATGCTCGGGGTCGTCTCCGAGCAGTGCCCGAAGGGGGGGGCGCTCACGCTGAACGCCATCAGCGGGATCGGCATGCTGGCCGTGGGCACGCTCGGCTTCCCCTACATCGGGGCGTTGCAGGCCAATCGGGAGATCCAGGCGGTCGCCGCCAGCGACGCCGCGCAAGCGGTCCCGGCCCTCGTCGCCGATGGCGAGCTCGCCGCCGTCAAGCACAAGACGATCTACGAGGTGATCCGCTATCAGACGATCGACGAGGAACGATTGCAGTCGAGCCTTGCCGCCCGACCGGAGGCCGCGGCCGAAATCGCCCAGGCCCGGGAGCGGAGCAGCCAGGGGGCGCTCCGCGACATGGCGCTGTTCCCGCTGATCATGCTCGCGGCCTACGTGGGACTGATGATCTACTTCCGCGCCCGCGGCGGCTACCAGGCCGAACTCCTCACCGTCCCCGCATCTCCGGTTCGCCCGGTCGAGAAATTCACCGGCGGCCTGCCGGCGGCGGTGGAGTGATCGCGGCTGCGCCGGCGATCATGCGCCGCGGGCGATTTGTTCCACCACGCGCGAGCCCATGTCTTCCGTCGCAAGGCTCGGGCCGCCGGCGGCGATGTCGCGCGTGCGGCAGCCGGCGTCCAGCACGCGATCGACGGCCGCCTCGATCGCGGCCGCTTCCGTTTCCAGATCGAGCGAGTGCCGCAGGAGCATCGCCGCCGCCATGATCGTCGCCAGCGGGTTGGCGATCCCCTGCCCCGCGATGTCCGGGGCGGAGCCGTGGATCGGCTCGTACAGACCCGGTCCCGACGCGCCGAGCGATGCGGAGGGGAGCATCCCCAGCGAGCCGGGGAGCATCGAGCCTTCATCCGTGAGGATGTCGCCGAACAGGTTCCCCGTCACGACGACGTCGAAGCTCCGCGGGCGGGAGATGAGGTGCATCGCCATCGCATCGACGAGCACGTGCTCGAACCGCACGTCGGGAAACTCGTCCTGGAGGACACGGGTCGCCGTCTGCCGCCACAGCCGCGAGACCTCGAGCACGTTCGCCTTGTCGACCGACGCGACTTTCCCGCCGCGGTTGCGGGCGGCCTCGCCGGCGACTCGCACCACCCGCTCGATCTCGCCGGTGGTGTAGGACATGGTGTTGTACGCCTCTTCGCCGCTGGAGTGCGGGCGGCGGCCGGACTCGCCGAAGTAGATCCCGCCCGTCAGCTCGCGGATGAAGAGGATGTCCACTCCTTCGATGATCTCCCGCTTGAGCGGGGAGGCGTCGAGCAATTGCCGGTGAGCGCGGATCGGCCGCAGGTTCGCGAACAGTCCCAGCTCCTTGCGGATGCGGAGCAGCCCCGTCTCGGGGCGGGTCTTCGCCGCGGGGTCGTCCCACTTCGGGCCGCCGACAGCGCCGAGCAGCACGGCGTCGGAATCGCGGCAGGCCGCGAGGGTCTCCGCGGGGAGCGGGTCGCCGGAGTCGTCGATCGCGTTCCCGCCGATCGGGCGGCTGTGGAACGAGAACGAATGGCCGAACCGTGCGGCGACCGCGTCCAGCACGCGCCGGGCCTGGGCGACGACTTCGGGACCGATCCCGTCTCCGGGGAGCAACACGATCCGGGCGTCCACGGTGCGGCCTCTTCGATCAGGAGTGCGGAAGGTGGGGATGGCAGCAGGATACGGAAAACGGCGGACAGCGAACAGGGAGCGGGGGGCGTGCAATGCGTGCAGTCGGCACAGGTTGCCGCCGGGCGGGAAGATGCGGCCCGGCGGGCATCGGCGAGTGCAGTCGGAGCCGCGGGTCGTCCGATGAAGATTGCCGGCGAGCGGCCCAGGAGCGGCAGCCGTCGGGGCACGAGCACGGAACTGGTCGGAGAATCAGCGATGTTGAAGTCGTCATTCTTTGCGGGGGGCTTGTTCGTCGCGCTGTGGGGCGCGTCCTTCCTGTTCATCGACAGCGTCGTGCTGAAGGAGAAGTCCGATCCGCAACAGCGGCAGGAGGGCTTCCGCGGCATGTTGGCCCAGAACAACCAGAACAACCGCAACGCGAAGAACGACAACGTGATCGACCCGCCGGACTGGGCGGCGTTCAGCCTGATGTCCGTGGGCGCGGTCACGATGCTCTACGCCGCCGCGTTGCCGGCGGCGAAGGGGGGGTGAGCGACCCACCACCGGAATCCGTCACGGGGACTCACCGCCGGCCGGTCCTCCGCGCCAGTTCCTCGACATGCGACCCCGCGGTTCGAACTCGTTTCGGCCATCACTGTTCACGAACTGCTTGACCGCAGAGGGCGCGGAAAATACGGCCGAGGCAACCGATCCGTTTCTCCGCGGAACGCCGGCCGGGCGGAACCGCGCGGGCAGACAAGGATGTCCGCCCCACGGCACGCTACGATTTCGCGCCTTGCTTCACCGTCGTCAGCCGGTCCTCCGGGAACGTCTCCAGCTTCAGGTTGCGGAAGCGGACTTCCTGCGGGACCGTGTTCGAGTGCAGTTGCAGGCCGATCGGCGCTTCCTGGATCCGCTCCGGCTGCGGCTCGCGCCAGTCGGAGATCAGTTCGCCGTTGAGCACGAAGCGAATCCGGTTCCCCTGGGCGAGGATCTCGATCGTGTTCCAGTCGTGCTGCTTGCCGACCGGCTTCGCCCGCTCCGCGTTGCGGTGGATCGAGTTCCGGCCGTACAGGTCGTAGTAGCCGTAATTCGAGGGGAACATCACGAGGTGCCCGGCGTAGGTGTGGGGGTCGTTTTTCTCGGGAGCGACGCGGCCCCAGAACGCGATCCCCGAGTGCATTTCCGACTGCGCGAGTTGGAACTCGAACACCAGCCGGAAGTCGCTGAAGTTCCGCTCGGTGAGCAGGTACGTGCTGACCGGGACCGGCTCGGTGCTCCTGCCGACGATCTCGCCGTTCTCCACCGACCACAGGTGCTTGTGGCCGATCCACCCGGAGAGGTCCTTGCCGTTGAACAACTCGCTCGTCTCCCGCTTCCCCTTCCGCGGAAGGGCGAAATGCTTCTCGACGAAGCCCAGCGTCAACTCGGCCCAGTCGCCGGTGCCGCGGCGGACGTCGGTGTGGACTTCGCAGTCGATGCCGAGCTGGTCCATCCGCTCCTGGAGCGCGTAGCCGAACTTGGGATGGTGGATCGCGACGTTCAGGTCGCTGGTCGGGGCGTCCTTGGCGAACTCGTAGCCCAAGAGCACCGGCGCGTCGTCTTTAGTGAGGTGCGGCAGCGCGGAGACTTCTTCGATCAGCTTGATCTTGTCCGCCGGGATCGCCGCCGGATCCGAAATGTCGGTCCCGAAGAGCTGAGCGAGCGCTTCGTGCTTATAGGCCGCGGCGGTCGGCATCAGCTCCTTGATGAACCGCGGGTCGTAGGAGGACTGGCCGTTGAGCACGACCGCGCAGGTGAGCCGCGTCGATTCCCGCAGCACGGGGTCGGCGTTTTTCGGATCGGCCATGTCGTCGTGGAAGGCGAGCCACATCGAGATCCCGGCCCCGGCGGACGTGCCGGTCGAGGCGAACCGCGCCGGGTCCAGGTTCCACTCTTTCGCCTTGTGGCGGACGAACTGCACGGCCCGCGCCGAGTCGGTGAATGACGCCGGGGCGATCGCGTCCTGCGAGAGGCGATAGGTGATCGCGACGACGGAGATGCCCGAGTCGAGGCAGGCCCGGAGGACCCGCCGGTCGACGCTCTTGTTCCCCCCCTTGAACCCGCCGCCGTGGATCGAGAACAACACCGGCGTCGGATCGTCCGACTTGGCGAGCCACACGTCCATCACGTTCCGCTCGTGCGGGCCGTATTTCACGTCGGCGCGCGTGGGGGCGGTCGGGCGGTCCGGTCTCGCCGGCTGCTGAGCGGAGAGGCCTTGGCAGACGCCGAGCGCCAAAATGGAGAACATCCCGGCGGCGACGAGTTTCGGTGATTTCATCGGGTCGGCCCTCTGGTGGACATGACGGTGGACGCGACGCGATTGTACCCGCTCGGCGACCGGGACAAAACCGGGCGGGCGGGCGGAATTTCTTTGCATTCGCCTCCCCGGTCGGGTACAGGAATCGATGGGTTTCGGATCATCTCTATCCAGGGAGCGACATCATGGGACTGTGGTCGAAGATCAAGGGCTGGCTGAACATCGGCGGGGCGAAGGTGTCGATCGTACACGTCGAGGAGCCGATCACGGCGAAGGTCGGCGCGATCGCGGTCAAATTCAATCTCGCCTCCAAGAACGAGAGCAAGATCAACAGCATCACCTGCCGGCTGATCGCCGAAGAAACCAAGGGAAAGGGCGAGGACAAGGAAACGAACAAGACCACTCTTGCCGAGGAGAAGTTCACCGAGGCCCGCACGGTGATGCCCGGCTCCAATGACACGATCGACCTTCAGTTCGGCTACAACCTCGAGTCGCTCTCCGACAAGCTGGCGAAGAAGGGCGGGGTGCTGGGCGCCGTCGGCAAGGTCGGCGCGTTCACATCGAAGTTCTCCGAGAAGGGCATCATCGACTATTACGTCGAGGTCGAGTGCGACGTCGAAGGGACCCCGTTCGACCCCTCCGACCGCGTCCCCGTCCGCGTGCACGTCGGCTAGCGGTCGCCGCCCGGCTTCTCGCCGCCGCCGCCGGCCTCTATGATCGATGCTCGGTTGGATGATCGATGGCCGGCGGCGGGCTGAGTGGGAACGGGATTTCATGCGTCTCGTGTTTCTGGGAACCGCGGGCTTTCACCCCAACGAGCGCCGCCACACCGCGGGCGTGTTTCTGCCCGAGCTCGGGCTGCTGTTCGACGCCGGGACCGGCTCGTTTCGCATCCCCAACCGGCTCGCCACCGACGAGCTGGACGTGTTCCTCTCGCACGCCCATCTCGACCATGCCGTCGGATTGACCTACCTTCTCGCGCCGCTCGGCAACGGCGCGCTGAGTTCGGTCCGAATTCACGGGACGGCGGAAGCGCTCGACGCCGTGCGGGACGCGCTGCTCGACCCGCGGCTGTTCCCCGTCCGCCCGGACTTCGACTACCGCCCGCTCCCCGACCGGCTCGCCGTCGCCGGCGGCGGGACGCTCACGCACCGGCCGCTTGCGCATCCCGGCGGATCGACCGGCTACCGCATCGACTGGCCCGGCCGCTCGCTGGCCTACGTCACCGACACCACCGCCGAGCCGGCGCACGCCGAGTTCCTCCGCGGCGTGGACGTGCTCATTCACGAGTGCTACTTCCCCGACGGTCGCGAGGAATGGGCGAAGAAGACCGGGCACAGTTGCACGACCCCGGTCGCGGAGCTGGCCCGCGCGGCGGGCGCGGGGCGGCTGATCCTGACGCACATCGACCCGGACGCGACCGGAGACGATCCCGTCGGCCTCGCGGCGGCCCGCGCGGTCTTTCCGCGGACCGACGTGGCGCACGACCTGATGGAGGTCGAGTTCTGACGGCTCACACCAGCTCGTCGATCTTCCGCCGGTCGTCGAGCAGGTACATCGGCCGCCCCTGGAGGTCCGGCAGCGTGAGCGAGGGGTCGATCCCCAGCACGTGGTACAGCGTGGCGAGGACGTTCTGCGGCGTGTAGGGCGCGGTGATCGGCCGGCCCCCGCGCGAATCGGTCGCGCCCGACGACCTGTCCCATCTTCAGTCCGCCGCCGAGCAGCAGCGCGAAGCCCGCTTCGGGCCAGTGGTCGCGGCCGGGGAGCCGCGGCTTGTTGGGCGTGATCCGCGGCGCGCGGCCGAACTCTCCCCAGAACACGACCGCCACGTCGTTTTCCAAACCGCGCTCGTGCAGGTCGGTGACGAGGGCGTGGACCGCCTGGTCGAGCTGCGGCACGAGGTAGCCCAGGCACTTGCCGGTGTTGCCGTGCGTGTCCCACGTGCCGCCGCCGAAGCCGCAGGCGGCCCGGCTCGCCTTGGGGTCGCCGATGAAGCTTAGCGACACGACCTTCACGCCGGCCTCGACGAGCCGCCGCGCTTGCAGCAACTGCGTTGCCGTCCCGTAGCGGGCGACGAGTTCGGGAGGCTCGCGGCTGATGTCGAACGCGTCGCGGGCCTTGGAAGAACCGATCATCTCGAGCGCCTGGGCCGTGTAGGCGTCGACCCCCTCCGTCGCATCCTGCACGTGCTCGACGCCGCGGCGCAGGTTGTCGAACGCGCTCAGCAGCGTCCGGCGATCGCTCAGCCGCTCGAGGCCGACCTCCCGGTTCACCTCCAGGGAGCTCAGGTCGCCGCCGGGAATGAACGGCTCGTGCGCCCGGCCGAGGTAGGCCGAGAAGCCCATTCTGGCGGAAGACGTGCGGAGCGCGTCGAGCTGCACGAAGGGGGGCAGGAGCCGCGGCGCGCCGGAGTCGGCCTGCAGCCGGCTCACGATCGAGCCGAGCGAGGGGCGGCCTCCGCCGTGGAACCCGGTCATCAGCTCCTCCGGCGAGCGGTGGTCCGGCTGCTCGAACGTCATGCTGCGGACGATCGACAGCTTATCGGCGATCTTTGCCTGCAGCGGCATCAACTCGCAGACGTCGAAGCCGGGGACGTTCGTCGCGATCGGCTCGAACTCGCCGCGGTACTCGACGGGGGCGAGGGGCTTCAAGTCGTACATGTCGATGTGGCTGGGGCCGCCTTCCAGCCAGACCATGATGACGGCCTTGTGCGACTTCCGCTCGTCGACGGCGCCGAATGCCCGCAGCCGCAGCAGGTCCGCCAGCGTCAGCCCGCCGACGCACAGGCCGCCGAGCTTGAGGAAATTGCGGCGCGAGAGGCCGTCGCACGTGCGTCCGCCGTGGCGGCCGGAAGAGATCGTCAACATGCGGACTACTCCCCTGGTTTCTTCATCTGCTCCGGGTCGCGATGGCTCGTCCAGAAGATCGCGTTCGTCAGCATCCGCCGAAAGTTTTCGTCCTGGAAATCGTCCGGGGCGCCGGTCGAGGAATAGAACATCCGCCCGCCGTGGTATTCGTGGACCCACGTCGCCGGCAGCTTGCCGTTTTTCGGCGAGTCGCAAATCTGGAGGACCACCACTCCCGCGGCGAGCGGACCTTGCCCGTAGATGTACTTGTTGGCCCGGAACGGCTCGACCCCCTTGAGGATCGGATGGTCCGCCGCGCCTTCCGCGGGGACCGCCGTGTACGCCCCGTTGCTCGACGGGCCGTTGCCGTAGTTCCCGCCGAGCACCTTGCGGTCGAATATTTCATTGTCGGCCTTCTGGAAGGCATGGCACGCCGTGCGCAGGCCGACGATCGGCTTGCCCGCCTCCCAGTGGGCCCGGATGATCGCCATCTGCGATTCGGGCAGCTTCATCCGGCGGGCGAACAGCAGCAGCAGATCGGCCGACTTCAGCTCGTCGAGGTTCTCGAGGCTGCTGGGAGTCCCCTTGTCCCCGAGCGACATCGTGCAGGCGACGCGGTAGTGTTTTTCGAGGTGCGTCTTGAACTCGGGGAGCGACGTCATCGGGTCGTACTCGCCCGCCCCGATGATGTGGATCTTGAGCGGAGCGGCCGGATCGGGGGCCGGCTTGGTGTCTCCCCGCGCCGGCGCGACGGCCAACGCGACCACGACGGCCATCACCAGGATGCGGGAACGCGGAAACCGCGGGACTCGATCGCACGACATGTTTCGGTTCCGCCGGGTGTGTGTGCCTGGACGCGGCCAGGTTCCAGCCGGGAACCATCCTAACGCGGGACGGGGGGGCGTTCAATGTCGAATCGAAGTCGGCTGATACGTTGATGCGTTCGCCGGCGAGCGGGGCGGCGGCGTGAGCCGCGTGGTATCAACTCGCGATTTCTTCGCTTTGCGCCGGATCGGGGCGTGGTATCAAGTCCCCGTTTCTTCGCTTTGCGCGCCCGTAGGATGGATTGCCAGTCCGTCCGCTGGCGACCCGGCGTGGTATCATGTCGTGATTTCTTCGCGTGCGCATTACTGGACGAGGAGCGATCGAAAGAGTATGGCATCGTCGAGATCCGGTTCGAGCGCCCACCCCGCGTCCGTCTTCATCAGAACGGAATCGCGGTAGCCCCATGCGGTCGGTCGAGAACCGAGGTCAGTCGTGACGGTGAAGACGACTTGTCCCGGCGCAAACGACTGAATTGCCACCGTTTTCGCGCCGGTGCCGAACACGAATTCCGCGAGCGATCGGGCCGGAGTGTTGGCGATGTCCCGCGCGAACTCGGCGCGGCACGCGGGCGAAAAGAGGCGCAGGTAGGCCATCTTGTCGTCCGCGTTGATGTCCTTCACGAGCTCGGCGATGAGCTTTTCCCACGCCCGGTGCCGGATGACTCGCTCGGGGATCTCATCCCGAAGATCCGGACCGACGTCGAAGATGAGATGGAATCTGCCTTCCAGTCGCGCTCGGTCGCCAGCAGGCAGCTTCCGGAATGCCGCGGCGACGATCTTTCGAAGTTCCTTGATCTGGCCGTCGATCTCCTTCTTGAGGGACGCCTCGTCCGTAGCCGGCGACTCCCAGGCGCGGAAGTACAGGTAGTGTCCCCGGATCAGACTCAGATAGAATTCGTTCGATTCGAGAACCGCGCGGGTCTGGTCGGCATCCGTGTCGGGAGAGGAAAGGAACTCCCACAAAGATTCGAACGACCTGTGGACCATCTCCGGCGGGGGACGGAGAGAAGTGTGTACGCTTCCGTCGCCCCACAAGGTGCGTACGTGTCCCTCGCCGGAGAGGAACCGCTCCCCGAGCGACCGGGCGGCGACGAGTCGCAGACGGCCGTCGGTTTCCCGGCTCAAGGTGCCAAGAATCGCGTGGTACAGTTCGCTTGATAGCGCTGGATGCTCGCAATCCATGATGCGTAGCTCAGCATCTAACAAGAAACGGCTGAGCTCCACGATCGCCGCGGGCACGTACTCATCGTCAACGAGTTCCGGGCCCGTCTCCGAATCCTGCGGTTGCGGCTTCCCGCCCGACGCGCTCATATCCGGGATCAGCCGCGCGAGGGAACTGCGTAAGTCCGCGAAGCGCGGGTCGGCCATGTCCGGCGAGTCGAGGAACTCCCGCAGGGCGACGTCGAGGCCGCAGGGGTCGGGAGCGCGGCGGGCGACCGCGTGCACGCGGTCCGGCGGCGCGGGAGGGGCGTCCGCCGGCGATTGTTGCTCCGCGTTCCAGCAGAGGGCGAATGCGGCGGCAGCCAGGCAGGCCGCGACGCCGCTGGCTCTCATCCGGCTGCGTTTCATCGGTCGCTCCTTCGGTGCGAACGTTCGCCGAAAATTGGAGCTTGTGTGCCGATGTCGCGTCAAGAGGAGTTTGGTCGCGATCGCATCGCGTGTGCAGGCGTTGTTCCAATGACTGTGAACAGAAGCACGCGAAGACAGGTTGCCGCCGAGATCGCGGGGCGGCTCAGCCGACGGCCGGGTCGCGGAGCGACAAAACGCCGCGTCATGCGCCATCGCTGCCGCTCGGTCGGGGCGATTCATTGAAGCCGTTGGAATGAGTCGCTGGGGGATGCGCTTCGTTTCGACCCCGGCCACACAGACCACGGGGGTTTCGCGTTGCTCCAACCCCGGCCACCCGTCGGCGCGCGCTGCACGAGCTCTTCGAACAGAATATCTGGACGCATCTATGGATGAATGCTAAAAGCAGCGTGTTGGTTATGAGTTGCCGGAGGGGAAATGCTCATGACGACGGTTTCATTGCGCATCGCAGCCGCAGTGGCGGTCTCCTGCGTCGCGGCGGCTGACGCCGTTCGGGAGAGCACGGTGGAGTTGCAGCGGCTCTGGCAGCCGCTCGTGGTGACGAAAGACGCGGATCCGCCGGCCGAAGCGCTCGCCGCGACGACGGCCGTGGCGGAAGCGTGGCGAAAGGAGCATCGCCTGCAGGCGCACGATGGCCTCGATGGGCCGCGACCCTCGACCTATCACCTCGGCAGTCACGTCGCGTATTCACTCGGCGATGCGCGGGAGAAACTGGTCGTTACGCGCTTCGACGAAGGGGGCGTGTCGCACAGCGAGCAAAGGGACATCGCCGTCGTCGCCTGCATGAGCGTCGACGGTCCGATCATGCTGCCGGTTCGCTCTTCGATTTACAAGCCGCCGCTTTTCGTGTGGCGCTCGCGCCGCGACGGGACCCTCCTGGTCCTGCTGGAATTGATCGGCCCGACGTTTCAAGGGGGCGCTTCCACGGGCTACGCGCTGTACGCGGTCCAGCCAGGAAGCAGAAAGGTCGCGCAACTTGTGGAAGTCGAGTACGGCGAACACATCCTCGACCGACACGCTCCCACGGTGACCTGCCTCGCAGGCCTCGAGCCGCGGATCCGGATCACGATTCCCGACGAAGTGCCCTTGGACTTCGGGACGGAGGGGCTGCAAACCGACGGAAAATTCAATCCGGCAGTCGTGGTCGAACCCCATTCCCGACGTCACTTCGAGATCGTCGTCCGCGATCCGGAGGCGATCTTTGCGCCGTGAAGCGGGCACGTGGAATCGGCGAGGGACGATGCCGTTCCTCTCGCTACGCCGGGACTTCCACGTAATCGACCAGACTGGAGGGTTCGGGCAACGGGAGCCCGTCTTCGCGGAGGCCTTGCACGTGGACCCCGATCGCACCCCGCAATCGACGCTCGGTTTCCTCGACCGTGGATCCTGTCGCAACGCAGCCGGGCAGATCCGGGACGTACGCTGCGTAGTTCGACTCGGCCTTTTCGACGACGATGGCGTAGCGTCTCATCGAATCCTCACTGCTTCAGGCCGGCCTGCTGTTGAGCGTGCCGGGCGGCAATTCGTCGCTCGGCTTACCCGACACCGTGACGCGCCCGCGCTTGGTCGGATGCTTGAACTGCCGGTGCCCGCCGCGGCTGGGAACGCGAAACCAGCCGTCAGTCTTCAGCAGCTTCAGGATCTGCCCGACCTTCATAGCGATAATAGCAGTGCAGCGCAGCGAGCGGCTAGACCGTCCGTCGGAATCGCGCGACGCGCTCGGCGGGGCGTTGCCCGCCGGCTATTCCGGTTTCTCTTCCGCCTTCTGCTCGACGATCTCGAGGCCCGGCACCGTGATCGCCGTGATCTTGACGGCGGTATGCTTCTGGCGGTGGCCGGTGTGGCGGCGGGAGTTCTTCCGCTTGCGGAACTTCTGGATCTCGAGCTTCGGGCCTTTTTCCAAGGCGATCACGACCTCCGCCTCGACGAGCGCTCCGTCGAGCAGCGGCGCGCCGATCCGGCTCGCCCCGCCGCCGTTCGCGAGCAGCACCCGCTCGAACGCGAGCTTGTCCCCCTTCTGCGCGTCGCCGCGGTAGTCCACGGTGAGGGTCTCGCCCTCCTGGATGCGATACTGCCGATTGCCGTCTTCGATGACTGCGAACATGGGTCGATGGTCGATGGTTGAAGGTGGATGGTCGAGGTGGCCGCGAAACCGCCAGCGGTGCGGCCAGCCGGGGATCATCGGGCCAAGGAAAAACTGTAGCGAACTACCGGCGGGATTTCGAGTCCACCGGGAGCAGATTCGGGACCTCGGCCCCGATGTCGTTCAGCCCCTTGAGGGACAGGTGCTCGGGCGTCACGTCCATGCGGGCCGTGATCATGACCGTCACCTGGCACCGCTCCTCGAGCTCCGTGATGTCGCGCCGCTTGCGGTTGTTGAGGTAGCTCGCCACCCGGTCGTGAACCTCGAGGTTGATCCGCCGGACCTGGTCGTTGCTGGCGGCGGTCATCAGCAGCCGCATGACTTCGATGGCCAGACTCTCGGCGGTCTTGACCTGGCCGACGCCGGAGCAGCAGGGGCAGTCCTCATAGACGCTCCGCCGCAGCGAGGGGCGAATCCGCTGGCGGGTCATCTCGATCAGGCCGAACGGGCTGATGCGGAGCACCTTGGTGCGGGCGCGGTCGCGCTGCACGGCGTCGTGGAGCCGCTTCTCGACCGCCCGGCGGTGCTTCTCGTCGCGCATGTCGATGAAGTCGTTGACGATCACGCCCCCCAGGTCGCGGAGACGGATCTGGCGGGAGATTTCGTCGGCGGCGCGGAGGTTGACCTGGAACGCGGTTTCCTCGGCGTTGTCGTCGGCGCGGAAGTTGCCGCTGTTGACGTCGATCGCGACGAGGGCCTCGGTCTGGTCGATGACGATCGACCCGCCCCCTTTCAGCGGCACGTGCCGGTTCTGGATGCGGGTGATCTCGTTCTCGATGCCGTACTTGTGGAACAAGGGCTCGCGGCCCTCGTAGAGCTGGATGCGGTTGACGTGGCGGGGAAGCACGATCTTCATGAACTCCCGGGCCCGCTCGAAGGCTTCCGGCTGGTCGATCCACACCGCGTCGATCTCCGCGTTGTAAATGTCGCGGATCGTGCGGATGATCATGTCGCTTTCTTCGTAAATGCCCAGCGGGCCGTCCGAGTTCTTCAAGCGGCGAACGAGGGTCCGCCACAGCCGCACGAGGTAATCGAGGTCGCGCTGCAGGTCCTCCTGGGCGCGGTCGATGCCCGCGGTGCGGACGATGAAGCCCAGGCCGGGGGGCGGGCTCAGCTCGCGCATCATCGACCGCAACTGGCGGCGGACGTCGTCGTCGGCGATCTTGCGGCTCACGCCGACCCGCTGCAGGGCCGGCATCAGCACGAGATAGCGGCCGGGAATGCTGATGTACGTCGAGAGCGTGGGGCCTTTCGTCCCCAGCCCTTCCTTGATGACCTGCACCAGCACTTCGCTGCCGCGCTGGAAGATCTCCTGGATCGGCGGCTTGTTGCGGACGCTGCGCTCGTTGAAGCGTCGGCGGGGGCGCGCGGGACGGCGGCCGCTTTCCTCTTCGTCCGGGTCTTCGCCGAACTCGTCGTCTCCGCCCTCGTCGCCGTTTTGCGGGGCGAGGTGCTTGTAATACTGATACTCGACGTCGCTGACGTGGAGGAAGCCGTTGCGTCCCACGCCGAAATCGACGAAGGCCGCCTGGATGCTGGGCTCGATGTTGACGACCCGGCCCTTATAGATGTTGCCGGCGAAGTTCTCCAGGCTGGCGCGTTCGACGTACAGTTCCTCGAGCACGCCGTCCTCCAGGATGGCGATCCGGCTCTCTTCCGGCTGGAGGACGTTGACGAGCATTTCTTTCTTCATGCGTGATTACCCTTCGTCTGGGGAGACGAACAGGGCGCAGGGCGTTTTCGGCGGTGGACTGCGGGCCTCCCGGGGGGGCGAGTCGGGCGGCGACGCGGCGCAGCGCGCCGTCCGGCGAAGCACCGGGTCCCGAGCATCGCCCCGGCTGTTCCGGCCGCCCCGTTCGCCAGCGGGCGAGCCGCGAGCGGAGGGGGCACAGCGCGCGAGCGGGCAGCTCCGGCGAACGGCGCGCAACGCCGCGGGACTGCTGTCCCGCCGCGATCTTCGCCGCCGCCTCCGCGCCGATGCCGCCCGAGCGTCGGCCGCGAGGCGTCGCGGCGATCGGCTCCGCCTCGCAGTCAGTCCGAAAACGTGTCTGCACTCTGTTCAACCTGAGTGATTCGAATGTGGGCTACATGAGCAGGTCCGGACACAGCCGGCCCAGTTCGCCGCGGAGATAGCTCTCGACGTCGCGGGCCACGTCGAGCGTCGCCGCGTGGGCGGCCATCTCCTCGGCCTGTGGAATCGTGATGCTGCGGATGATTTCCTTCAATTCGGGAATCGCGTGCGGCGTGGCGCTGAGTTGTCTTAGTCCCATTCCCAGCAGGAGCGGGACGAACTTGGGATCCGAGCTCATCTGTCCGCAGACGGTCACCGGCACATCGTGTTTCCGCCCCGCGTCGATCACCATCCGGATCAGCCGCAGGATCGACGGGTCCCCCGAGCTGTACAGTTTGGCGACCGAGGGATCGGCCCGATCGACCGCCAGAGTGTACTGGATCAGGTCATTCGTTCCTATGGAGAAGAAGTCCACCTCGCCGGCGAACTCCTCGGCGAGCAGGGCCGCCGACGGGACCTCCACCATCATACCGACTTGCACGTCCCGTTCGAACGGGACGCCCTGCTCCTCGAGGTCTTCGATCACGTCTCCCAGGATCATCTTCGCCTGCCGCAACTCCAGCAGCGACGACACCAGCGGAAACATGATCCGCACGTCCCCATCGACCGCCGCCCGCAGGATCGCCCGGAGTTGCGTCTTGAACACCGGCAGGTTCTGCAGGCTCAGCCGGATGCTCCGCAGCCCGAGCACGGGGTTCGTGCTCTGCGGATACAGCCGGCTGAACGAGGCCGGGACTTTGTCCGCCCCCAGGTCGAGCGTGCGAATGACCACCGGCTTGCCGGGGAACGCGGCGGCGACGCGGCGATACGCCTCGTAGTGGTCCTCCTCGGTCGGCTCCTGGTCCTTCTCCAGGAACAGGAACTCGGTGCGGTACAGGCCGATCCCGTCCGCCCCCCGCTGCGTGCAGTGCTCGACCTCGTCCGGAAACTCGATGTTCCCCATCACGAACACGCGGACGCCGTCCTTCGTGACCGATTCCACCTGCTGCAGCGATTCGAGCCGCTGCGCGACGTTCTGGAACCGGGCGACCGAATCGCGGCAGCGGGCGAGCGTCTCTTCGTCGGGGTCGATGATGACTTCGCCATGCGTGCCGTCGATCACGATCATCTCGCCGCCGGCGACGTCGGACAGGAACGCGCCGATGCCGACCACCGCCGGCAGCTCCAGAGCGCCGGCGAGGATCGCGGTGTGGCTGGTGTGCCCGCCGACTTCGGTGGCGAAGCCCTGCACGAACCGCTTGTCGAGGCTCGCCGTCTCGCTGGGGGTCAGGTTGTGGGCGAGGACCACGACCGGCTCGGTGAGGTACGCCAGCTCCTCGCGCTTCTCGCCGAGCAGGTGCTTCAGCAGCCGCTTCTCCAGGTCGTAGATGTCGGCGGCGCGATCGGCGAGATAGGGATTTCCCAGGGACTGGAAGATCTTGGCGTGCTGGCGGAGCACGCGGCTCGAGGCGAACTCGGGGGAGTAGCATTTCTCGCGGACCAGCCCCTCGACTTCCGACGCCAGCCGCGGGTCGCGGACGAGCTGCAAGTGAGCGGCGAAGATCGCGCCGTACTGGCGGCCCAGGCGCTCGGAGGCCTCGGCCTCGTTCGCCGCGATTTCGCCGCACACCGCGTCGATCGCCCCGTGGAACCGCGCGATCTCCGCCTCGACCGCATCCACGCTCACGAACCGTTGCGGAATGCGGAAACTCTCCGTCCCCAGCACGAGCGCCGGGCCGACGGCCAATCCGGGGGAGACGGCGATGCCGCGTCGGATCTGCATGGATCACTCGGGAAAGTCCGACTGAAACAGCCGCAGCAGTTCGTCGAGCGCGGGCTGCGCGTCGCGGCCGCGGGCCTCAATGACGAGTTCGGCCCCCTGCTGCGCGTTGAGCGTCATCAGGTCGAGGACGTTCTTGGCGTCGGCGGAGCGGGTCCCGTTGTGCAGATGCACGGCGGCCCCGTAGCGGCGCGCCGCCTCGGCGATCAGGGAGAGCGGCCGCAGGTGCAGGCCTTCCGCCTGAGTCACGCTGACCGTCGCGCGGCATACCGGTTCCTGCATCGTCGGGGGGGACCATCGAAATCAGGCGGCCAGTGTCTGGTTGAAGTTCCGTCGATCGAAGACCGGCGGGGGACTAATCCAACTGGTTGTTGTCCGCTTCGTGCAGCAGATCCACCACGTCGTCGCGGCTGCTGGCCTGCCGGAGAAAGTTGCAGAAGTTCTGGTTGCGGAGGTGACGCGAGATGTTCTCGAGCCCGCGGAGATGGTCGCCGGGGCGATCGGGGGGGGAAATGAGCAGAAACAGAATGTACACGGCCTCGCCGTCGAGGCTCGCGAAGTCGATGCCTTTCTTGGCCAGCGCCACGGTGGCGACCAGGCGGTCCACCGAGGAATGTTTGGTGTGCGGGACGGCGACGCCGTTGCCGATCCCCGTCGACCCCAGTTCCTCTCGTTTGAGAATGGCGGCGACGATGCTGTCTTCCTCCGCCGCAGGGATCGTGCCGCTGTCCTTGAGGCTGGCGACCATCGCCCGGATGGCGGCCTCCTTGGAATTCGCCTGGAGGTCCGGGACGATGGCCTCGGCCACCACGAAATCGGACAACTTCATTCGCTGCTCCTGCTGGACTCGTCGTCGTCGTCGATCTGGTCTTCCGCCGCCGCCGCTTCCGATTCGGAACGGCCCGCGACCGCTTCGCCGGCGCCCCGATCGCGGCGATGGCCCTGGATCCGCTCCTTGTGCCGGCGGATCTGCTGCTCCATCTTCGCCAGCGCGCGGTCGAATGTCGAGGGAACGTCGTCTCCGGTCGCTTCGGCCACGAAATTGTGCCGATGCTCCGCGTCCACGACGATTTCCACCGACACGCGGTCCTTCGCGAAGTCCACCGTCACCTGGATCGCCGTGACGCGCTCGAAATACGTCACCAGCTTCTCCGCCTTCCGCCGGACGTAGTCCTCGGCGTCGGGGCGGATGCTTCCGTGCCGGCAGGCGATGGCGACTTGCACGCGGCTTGCTCCTTACCCGGATATCCGAATCGTCCCGGATTCTACATGCCGCGCCCGGACAATGCCAGCGTTCGCGCAACCGCAGCCCGACCGAGCGGGTCCCGTGAGGCCGCGAGTCCCGTCACGGCTCGCCGAACGGATCCGCAGCCGCGATTGCCGGCGGTTCGCCGGCGTCCGCGCCCGAGGCGGCCAGCGGCAGCGGCAGCCGCTTCGGACCGGTGAATCGATCGAGCCACCGCGTGAACCCGGACCGCTGTCCCGCAGGCTCCAGTTCGACGATCGGTTCGAGCGCGGCCGGCTGCGCAGCGCGCGAACCGGCGACCGGGGACTCGACGCCGGCCGTCGCGGATGCGATCGGGCGCGGCCGTCGCGGACCTGCGACGCTACGGTCCGTCGCCGAAACCGCATGCGCGATCGGCCCCCCGGAGGTGACGGTCCGGCAACCGGCAGCGCCGAGCAGGGTCAGCAGCGCCGCGGCGACCGGGATGAGAGTGCGACGTGGGATGGATCGCCGATCCGTCCGCGCCGTTGGCATGCGGCCCATCAGAATTCGAAAGCCGGGTCGAAATCGGGAACCTGCGGGGAGGCCGTGGTCGTCGGCTCGGCGGCTTCCTGGACGGGAGGCTCGCTCTGCCGAGGAACGCCTTCGTTGCCGAAAGCGGGGATCCACGAATCGGCGCCGAGAGCGGTCGACCGATTCGAGTGTCCGCACCCGCCTGCCGTCGCCAGCAGCAGAATGCCGAGGATCGCTGGAAATCGCGGTGCGCGCATTGGTCGACGTCACATTCCGTGCGAAGCCTTCCCCCTCCGAAACGCTGCGAACAAGCCCCGGGCCCGGCCGGGGACGCGGTACATAGCACGAATGTCCGGTCGAAGGGAAGAGGGATTCCGCATTGGCAAAGCCGGGGGGAGAGGGGACCATTTTCGTCGTCGCCCCCTCCGTGCTCATCGCCGCACGACCAGGTTGTCGCGGTGTATGATCTCCTCGTATCGCACGCGGCCGAGGATCGCGGCGATGTCGGTGGTCTTCTTCCCGGCGATGGCGCGGGCGTCGCGGGCGTCGTAATTGGTGAGGCCGCGGGCGAACTCGCGGCCCTGGGCGTCGACGAGGGCGACGACTTCCCCCTTGGCGAACTCCCCTTCGACGCTGGTGACGCCGATCGCGAGCAGCGATTTGCCTTTCGATTCGACCGCCTCTCGCGCGCCCTCGTCGAGGAGGAACCGTCCCTTGGGACGGACCGTGTAGCCGATCCACCGCTTCCAGGCGGGCATCGTCCGCCCGCTCGCGAGGAACAGCGTGCCGACCGGCTCCCCCGCCAGGATGTCGTCCAGCACGCGGGGCCGCGTGCCGTTGGCGATGATCACGTTCTCGCCGACGGCGGTCGCGGCGCGGGCGGCCTCCAGCTTGGAGCGCATCCCGCCGGTGCCGCGGGCGCTACGCCGGTCGGTCGCGAGGCCCAGCAGCGCGTCGTCCCAGCGCTCGACGAGCGGGACGAGGCGGCTGTCCGGGCCGTCGGGATCGCCGTCGTACAATCCATCCACCGTCGAAAGGATCACGAGCAGCGGCGCTTCGAGGAGGTTGGTGACCATCGCCGCGAGCTGGTCGTTGTCGCCGAAGCGGATCTCGGCGACGCTCACCGTGTCGTTCTCGTTGACGATCGGGACGACGCCGAACTCGAACAGCGTCGAGAGCGTGTTCCGCACGTTGAGATAGCGGGCGCGGCTCTTGAAGTCGTTGGCGGTGAGCAGCAACTGGGCGGCATGGTAGCCGTGCTTGCGGAGGCAGTCATCGTACAGGCGGATGAGGTGCGCCTGTCCGGTGGCGGCGGCGGCCTGCAGACGGGGAAGATCGCTGGGCCGTCCCTGGAGCTTGAGCAGCCCGATCCCGGCCCCGACCGCCCCGCTGGAGACGACGACGACCCTGCGGCCCGACTCGCGGATGCGGTGGATCTGCTCGGCGAGCGACTCGAGGCGGTCGAGGTCGAGTCGGTCGTCGGCGCGCGACAGGACATTGGTCCCGATCTTCACGACCAGCGTGCGGGCGGTCTCGACGATTTCCTTGCGGACCAGGTCGGGCATGGGGGGCGGGTGGCGGAAACGTTCGTCCGCCGAGCGGGAGTCGGCGCGGCGGCGGCGACCGCAGTTGTACCTTCGGGGCGGACGGAGCGGCAAGGGCGGCCGGGAAGTGCGCTCCGCCGGCTGACGGCGGCGTGAAAGCAGGCGTTGACCACGGATCTTTCGGCGCGGCGAAGCCGCAACCGAAATTCGATTTTTCGACGCAAAGCCGCAAAGAGCGCAAAGGATCGCAAAGATGAACAGTACTTCCAAGGACGCGACTCCGTCGTTCCCGCGCAGGCGGGAATCCAGCCCGTCGTCCGCGCCGCCGCTGGATGCCCGCCCCCGCCGCCGCTGGATGCCCGCCTGCGCGGGCATGACGCGCCGTCGCGAACTTGGAAGTACTGATGAAAGAAGAAGCACGACGTTGAGAGACCACGAACACACCACGACACGAAGGAAAGACTTCGGAATGTTGTCTATTGCGCAATTCTTCGACCACTGATTCCACTGATCGGCACTGATGAAGAAGGAATATCCGTGTTCCATCAGTACCCATCCGATGGCAAGACTTGTTGGGGTTCCGACTCTGTGGACCGTAGGACGGATTGGCAATCCGTCCTACGGCGGCCGGGGGGTATCAAGTGCCGATTTCTTCGCTTTGCGGTAGTGGCGCGTTTGGCAGGAATCGAGCGGTTTTGTACGAAAATGCCTGTCGGAAAAGAACTTGCGGTGCGGAGAGGCCGTTGGGGGCAGCGGAGATCCCGCGCCCTCTATATAGAAAGGGGGCAGGTTGCGCGAAATTTTTCCGGCGCGACCGGGTGGTGCGGTGCTGGCCGAGCCGGAGTTTTGCCTCACTCCCCTGGATCGCGGGCGGCGCCCGCACGGCGTCGAGTCGCGGCCGATCGGAGCCGTCCCGGCGGCGGGTTGGTTCCAGGACTGTCGGCCGGTATGATTAGCCGTATGAACGGACCGTGAAGGGGCGACGGTCCTTTCTCGCGGCTCCCCTCCTCGGCTCCCATTCCCCGATCCAGGACGTTCCGGATGGCGGAACTGCACCACGAGTGCGGCATCGCGGCGATCTACCATCTGCCGGGGGACGAAATCAGTCCGCTCGCGCCGCGGGGCGGGGCGTTCGAGACGTCCCGGCTCATGCCGCGGATGCTGCTCGACCTGCAGAACCGGGGCCAGCTGGCGGCGGGGATGACGACGTACTCTCCCGGCCGCAGCCAGCTCATCGATACGCACAAGGAGGTCGGCTCGGTCGCCGAGGTGTTCCGCCTCAATCATCAGAAGAAGCACGAATCGCTGATGCGCGATTACGCGGGCCCGGCGGCGATCGGCCACACCCGTTACGCCACCTGCGGCCGGGAAGACCGCAGCTATGCCCAGCCGTTCGAGCGGCACCACATCCAGAAGTCGAAGTGGTTCAGCTTCGCGTTCAACGGCCAGCTCGCGAATTATCCGCAATTGCGAGAGGAGATCCTCGCGCGGGAGGACTTCCATCTGGCCCGCGAGACCGACACCGAGATCCTGATGCACCTGATCTCGCAGGAGCTGTCGGACGGCCGTCCCGCCGCCCTGCTCGACGTGCTCGTAAACCTGTGCGCCCGGCTCGATGGGGCGTACAACATCGTGTTCCTGAACGCCTCGGGGGACATGTTCGTCGCCCGCGACCCGCTCGGGATGCGGCCGTTGTGCTACGCGATCGAAGGTCCGCTGTTCGCCGCGGCGAGCGAGAGCGTGGCGCTGACGCACCTCGGGTTCCACGCGTCGAACATCCAGAGCCTCGAGCCGGGCTGCGCGGTCATCGTCCAGGACGGGCGGATCGAGGTGAAGCAGTTCATCGCCCGGCAGCAGCGGGCGCATTGCTTCTTCGAGTGGATCTACTTCGCGAACGTGGCGAGCACCTTCGACGGCCGCAGCGTGTACGTGGCGCGGAACCGGCTGGGCGAAGAGCTGGCGGACATCGAGACGGTCCCGATCGACGAGACGACGATCGTGGTGCCGGTGCCGGACACGGCCAAGGCGGCCGCCGACGCGATGGCGTACCGGCTCAACGTCCCGTCGCGGGAAGGGCTGATCCGCAACCGCTACGTGGGGCGGACGTTCATCGAAGGGACGAACCGGGCGGACAAGGTGCGGATGAAGTATACGCCGCTGCCGGAGGTGCTCGCCGGTCGGCGGGTGTTCCTGGTCGAGGACACGATCGTCCGCTCGACGACGATGAAGGCGCTCATTTCGCAGATCCGCGAGCAGGGGCGGGCGCGGGAGATCCACGTGCGGGTGGCGTGCCCGCCGATCATCGCGCCGTGCTTCTACGGGATCGACATGTCCACGGTGGGGGAGCTGTTCGCGCCGAAGTTCATGGAGGGGACGCGGATCACGCCGGAGATCGAGGCCGAGATGGCGGCGGCCCTGGGGGCCGACAGTCTGCGTTACCTGCCGGTCGAGGCGCTCGCCCGCTGCGTCGATCTCCCCGCGAAGACGCTCTGCCAGGCGTGCGTGACCGGGGCGTATCCGACGCCGGCGGGACGCGAGCTGTACCAGATCGCCTTGGGCAAGGCGCACGACGACGACGACGAAACCGGCGGCCGGACTTACGACGCGCCGCTCGTCACGACCCGGACCTGAATTCTTCGTGGCGGTCCCCCCCCGTGGGGCAAGCTGCCAGCTTGCCCTCAAACCGTCCACGAGCAGTGACCGTAGTTTCAACTTCTCGCATCAGCCCGCCAGGGACCGCATGTCCGTACCCCGAAGGGGTTTCACAGCAAAGCCCAGGGTCGCGAGCGAATGCGAGCGCATCCTGGGTCATCGGACCGCCACGGAAGCGAACCCTGTAGGGGTTCCACATGGGCGGATCGATTGGAGTTCGGCCTGTTCGACCCCTACAGGGTCGGGAAGATGATGGGGACGATCAACCCAGGGTGCGCTCGCTGCGCGACCGACCCTGGGCTTTGTTGTTCAACCCCTTCGGGGTAGACACCGTCTCAACCTCGGGCATGACGGCGAGAACGAGAACTTGGAACTTAGTGAATGATGCAAGTCGGCAGCTTGCCCCACGGAACCTCTGCGGACGCAGGCTGCGTCCGCCACGATTCCCTGCCCACGCGTTTTCGGAGCTTGCCATGACGCGTCCCATCGCGCACGAGATCGAGTTTCGCGTCCGCTACGCCGACACCGATGCGATGGGATTCCTGCACCACGCGAACTACTTCGACTATTTCGAAGTGGGGCGGACGGAGCTGTTTCGCGCGATGGGCGGCGATTACCGCGCGATGGAGGAGGCGGGGCGGTTCCTCGTCGTCGTCGACATCTCGTGCAAGTACAAACGGCCGGCCCGCTTCGACGACATGTTGCGGCTGCGGACGACGCTCGCGGAAGTCACCCCCGCCAAGCTGATCCACGAGTACGAGCTGTTCCGCGGGGACGAGCCGCTCGCCGCCGCGCGGAGCGTGCTCGCCTGCGTCGACCGCGCCGGCCGCGTGCAACGCATGCCCGATGGCCTGCCGGGAAAGCCTCAATAGTCGTACCACATGCCGAGGCCGACGAGCGTTTCGGTGCGGCGGAAGAACGAGTATTGGGCCGATTTGCCGTGGAAGAGCTGCAGCCCGGCGCGCCAGGCCCGTTCGTGCCGGCCGTCGGACCATAGAAAACCGGTCAGCAGGTTGACGCTGCCGCCGAAATCGACCTCCTCGCGGAGGTGAAAGTTGACTGCGGCGAAGGGGGAGGCGAACCGCCAGCCGTGCGGGTCGGCGTCGTACTGGGCGCCGAACTGGAATTCGAGGGGCTTGGCATCGCCCGAGACCTTGAACGCGTAGCCCAGCTCCGCGTAGGCCATCCATTCCGTGCCGAGATCCCGCGCCACGCCGAACACGAGCGACTCGCGGACGTAATTGATCCGGTCGAACCCCGGATTGCGCAACAGGAATTCGTCGCCCACGTGGGAGCTGAGGTGGTAGTACCCGGCCTTCAGGGCGAGCGGACCGTCGCGCCACGTGAGCGGGACCCCGAAGCGAAAGTCCACTCCCCGCAGATCTTCGGACTGCTCCATGTCGAGGCGGACCATCGCCGCCCCTTCGATGTCGAGCTGCCAGGCCTCGCGGCGGCCCGGGGCCGGTTGATATCGCAGCACGCCCGCGCGGCCGCCGAGCGTCGCGTCCCAGAACCAGCCGCCGTCCAGGTCGTGCAGCCAGGCGGTGGAGAATCGCGGCTCCTTTTCCCCAGCGGCGTACGAGTTGTAGAGCAGGCCGTCCGGGAGGCACATCCACTGCGGGGGACCGTCGGAGCCGCGTTCCGCTTCGAAGATTCGACGAAGATCCCATTCGCCGCCGGAAGGCGAAGGTTCCAGGCGCGGCGCGTCGACTTCGTGCGGAAACCGCAATAGCGCTTCGGGACCGGCGGGGAACGCCTCGTCGCCCAGGCATGCCGCCGCTTCCGCCCCCACCAGGCATGCCAGGATCGCGGCGACTCGCACGAAAGCCCCTCGCTTTCCGGCACGTGAATATCGGTCGGGGGGAACCGGCGGAGGCCGCAACGTTGGCGCAAGGGACGCCGCGCCAATCACTTGCAAAGTTGCCCGGCGAGGATTCGAACCTCGACTAACTGATCCAGAGTCAGTCGTGCTACCGTTACACCACCAGGCATTTCAGACTTGCGCAGCCACCGGAAATGCGAAGGACGAAGCGGCTGTTCCGCTTCAGTCCGCTCGGGGGAAGGATACCGTTTCTCGTCAGGTTCGGCAAGAGCCGGTCCGCGTTTCCAAGCCTGTTGGTTCCACGGGGAGCGCCGCAGAGATCGGAGAGGAGGATGGCGAAGCGAAGCGGGCCTGTAAGCCGGGTTCTGTCGAGGGCGACCATTTCTCTGGGACGGCGGTTGCCCGCCGCCTCAAGCGACCTACCCGGGGGTGCTGACGGGCCGGACCAGCCCTTTCCCCCTGCTTGGTCTTGCTCCGGGTGGGGTTTGCCGAGCCGAACCGGTCACCCGGTCCGCTGGTGCGCTCTTACCGCACCGTTTCACCCTTGCCTCCTGGGAAGCTCGCGCTTCCCCGATCGGCGGTCTGTTCTCTGTGGCACTTTCCCGGTCCTTGCGGACGGTGGGCGTTACCCACCACCCCGTCCTGTGGAGCCCGGACTTTCCTCCACGAATCGCGAGGATTCGCAGCGGCCGCCCGGCCCGCTCCGTTCGCCGCCAGCATTGTACGCCGCCGGCGCCCGGGAGACCATCGCCGCGCAGGTCCCGCGGTAGGTAATCGCCCCAATTGACGCCTCCTTCCGGCAGGGGTACAGTGAGTCCCACGCGGGCCACCTTGCATCTCTCGGTTCTCTCATCTCGATTCACCAGGCTCGTGATCGACATGTTCGGCGAACTCGAACCCTGCGGAGGCGGCGATGCGATCCCGCTCTCCAAGCCGCGACTCCTCCTCGGCCGCCGCGCCGGTTGCGACATCTGCCTGCAGTTCCCCAACGTCTCCTCGCAGCATTGCGAATTGGAGATGGTGAACGGCTACTGGCGGCTGCGGGATCTCGGCAGCCGCAACGGCACGCGCGTCAATGGCCAGCGCTGCCAGACCAAATGGCTCATGCCCGGGGACGTGATCTCGGTCGCCAAGCACCGCTTTCGGCTGCAGTACACGGCAGTCGGCAAGGCGCCTCCCGCGGAAGAGGACAACCCGTTCGCCCAGGGCCTTCTGGAAAAGGCCGGGTTGCTCGGCCAGAAGCGGCAGGAGCGACTCGTCCAGGCGGCCGAACGCGCCGACGACGAACCCCGCGGCCGGGAGTACACGCTCGACAAAGAATGACAGCAGTTCCAAGTTCCGAGTTCCAAGTTTCCCCTCGGCACGAAAGCAACGGCGATTTCTCGCTTCTTCGGAACTTGGAACATGGAACTTGGAATTACTGAATGACGAGTGATGCCGGCAGAAAGTGACAGTCGCTCCAAGCCCTGTAAGAGTTCCACAAGACCGGGCAAAACGTCGGCTCGGGCACGGAAGAACTTGGAACGACTGAACGACAAGTGACGAGTCACTCCGAACTCCGAACTCCGAACTCCGAACTCCGAACTCCGAACTCCGAACTCC
>JBBDNU010000044.1:0-6767 GCA_040877365.1 Planctomycetales bacterium | reverse complement strand
CATGACGGGCGAGTGTCCTGTGTCGTAGCGGAATTCAGTACTTCCAAGTTCGCGCCGGCGCGTCATGCCCGCGCTGGCGGGCATCCAGCGGCGGCGCGGACGGCGGGCTGGATTCCCGCCTGCGCGGGCATGACGGAGCCGCGTTCTTGAAAGTACTGTCATTCGAATTTCGAGCGTCGACATTCATTCGTCATTCGGATTTCGACATTCGACGCTCCGCGTATCCCACCCCGCGCCGGGGATGGGCGTGGGATGCACCCATTCCGTCGTGCCGTCCGCCCAGTTTTCCTTTTTCCAGATCGGGACGCGGACTTTCAGTTCGTCGATGAGGAATTTCCCGGCCTCGAAGGCTGCGTCGCGATGCGGGGCGGCGACCGCGATGGCGATGCTGATTTCACCCAGCTCGAGCCGGCCGAGGCGATGGACGATCGCGACGTCGCCGAGCGTCCATTGCGCGCGAGCCTCTGTTTCCAGCTTCGCCAGCTCGGCTTCGGCCATCGCGGGATAGGCTTCGTAGTCGAGGGCGAGCGTGCGTCGATCCCCGGTCATCTCGCGGACCGTCCCCAGGAACAGCACGACCGCCCCGCAATCGGCCGTGCGGACCGATTCGGTGAGGGCGGCGTGGTCGATGGGTTCGCGGGTGAGGCGGTGCATGGGGGGAGGTCAGAGATCAGAAACCAAAAGTCGGAAGTCGGAGATACCCCGAAGGGGTTGCATTCCAAAGCCCAGGGTCAGCGGCGCAGCCGCGCCACCCTGGGAAACGGAGTGATGATGATCGAAAACCCCGTAAGGGTTTCATTCCGAAGGGCGTGCGAAAGAAGCGGTGTGAAACCCTTACAGGGTTTATCGATGCCTTCTGGCCGCCGACCCAGGGTGCGCTCGCTTCGCTCGCGACCCTGGGCTTTGGAATACAACCCCTTCGGGGTAAACGGAAGATGGCGATCTCCAGTTTCTCCAATCTTGTTTGGTCCATCACCCGCCGCTGACGGGGGGGAAACACGCGATCTCCGCGGCGGGAGGGACGGGTTGCGAGTCGGCGGCGTATTCGTGGTCGATCGCGAACAGCAGGTTCGGGATGACGGGACGCAGCGCGGGATAGCGTTCGCCGAGCGCCGCCCGCACGTCGCCGATGCGGGCCGCGTCGGGAATTTCCAGCTCCACCCGCTCCGCATCCGCGAGGTCGCGGGCGCGGGCGAACAGCCGCACGGCCAGTTTCATGTGACGACGAGCTTTCGCGTGGAGGGTTTCAGCTTCCGGCGGATTTCGGGCATCAGCCCGTAGGCGAGCGCGAGCAGCTTGAGCGGGTGCAGCGTGGGGGTCGCCGTTCCCTGCTCCATCTGGATCTTGCAACTGCTGCATTCGGTCGTTCCCGCGTGCAGGCGGTCGCTCCGCATGTGGTCGATCAGGTCCCAGCCGAGGCGGACCGACGTGGCGAAGTTCTGCTTGGTCAATCCGTAGGCCCCGGCCATGCCCGAGCAACCCTTTTCGATTCTATGCAGCCGCAGCTCGGGAATCAAAGAGAGCAGCCGCGCCAACGGGGTCCCCTGCTCGAGCGCCTTGAGATGGCAGGGGGTGTGATAGCCCACGTCGAGGTCGAGCGGCTGGAAGTCGGTCCGCAGCCGGCCTTCGGCGTGCAGGCCGAGCAGAAACGCCCCGGCCTCGATCGTCCGAGCGGCGACGACGTCCACGTCGGTGTGATCGACCAGTATCGGGTATTCGTGCTTCAGGCACAGCGCGGCGGCGGGCTCGGTGCAGACGATCGGGTGGCCTTCGCGGGCGAACTCGGCCAGCACGCGGACGTTCTCGAGGGCCAGCTCGCGGGCCGATTCGAGGTCCCCCGCCGAGACCATCGCCATGCCGGAGGCGGTCTGCTCCGGCGGAACGTGCACCGGGATGCGGTTGTGCCGCAGGATCGCGACGAAGGCCTGCGCCAGTTCCGGATCGTGGAAGTTCGCGTAGTGATCGACGAAGTAGATCGCCGCCCTGGGCCGGTCCTCCGGCCGCGGCGCCCGCAGCAGGTTCCGGCCGGCGGAGCGGAGGAACGACCGCCGCGCGAACAGCGGCAGCTTCCGCAGCCGGTGGATCCCGAACAGTTCCTGCAACAGCCAGCGGCCCACGGGACTGGCGACGAACCAGTTGGCGGCGAACGCGGCCGAGCAGCCGAGCGCCCCGAACGAGTGGGCGCGGGAGAGGATCCAGTCGGCCCGCCGCAGCCCGTGGGCGGCGACGTGGGCCGCCTTGGCCTCGATCATCATCTGCGGGATGTTGACGTTCGACGGACATTCGAGCCGGCACTGCTTGCAGTTGAAGCACAGGTTGGCGATCCGCTTCATCTCGGGCGAAGCGAACTCCTCGGGCGTGAGCGAGCCGGACAGCAGGTGCCGTGTCACGTTCGCCTTCGCCCGCGGGCTCGCCTCTTCCGCGGGATCGTGCCGGAAGAACGGGCACATCCGCAGGTGCTCCGCCTGCGTCCGGCACACGCCGCAGCCATTGCAGCGGGCCGCTTCCGCCGCGAGTTCTTCGGGCTTCCAGCGAAGCTGCAACTCGACTAGCGGCCCGGTCGCGGCCGCTGGAGTACAGGCTTCAGCCTGCAGGCTGGACTCCAGCGGGCGGAACTCCAGCGGCGGCGGACGGAGGAACCGCTCCGTCAGGTCGGGCGCGTCGCTGATGATCTTCCCGGGGTTCAGCACGTTGCGCGGATCGAAGATGTCCTTCACTTCGCGGAACACGTCGTACAGCGGCCCGTACTGCTCCTTGAGGAACGATGTGCGGGACAGGCCGTCGCCGTGCTCGCCGCTGACCGTCCCCCCCAGGGCGAACACCGCGCGATACAACTCGCCGGCGATGCCCCGCAGGACGTGCCCCTGTCCCGCCTGCTCCGGCGTGAGGAACGGCCGCAAGTGGACCTGTCCCGCCGCCGCGTGCGAGTACAGCGTGGCGGTCACGCGGTGGCGTTGAAACACCTTCTGGGCTTCGACGAGGAACTCGTGCAGCGCTTCGGGCGGGACGGCGACGTCCTCGACGAACGGCATCGGACGCGTCGCCCCCTTGAGCCGCGTCAACAACGGCACGACGGTCCCCGGCAGCGACCACAGGAACTCGACTTCGCCCGGAGTGGACGCCTCCGCCGGGACCGCCACATCGGGACAGGCGCGCCGCACGTCGGAAATCACTTGCCGCAGGCCGTCGGCCGCTTGTTCGTCGTCATAGCCCGTCACTTCGACGATCAAGGCCGCTTCGGCGGCCGGGGAGATGAGTTCGGCGAACCGCGGATCGGCCTCGCGGGCGAGGCTCAGCAGACGGCGGTCGAGCAGATCGCAGGCGCTCGGCTGCCTGCGGGCCACAAGCCGCACCGCATGCACCGCCGCCTCCAGTTCGCCGAACAGCAGAAGCGCGACGGCCCGATATGCGGGCAACGGGGACGTGTGCAGCGTCGCCGCCGTGAACAGGCCGAGCGTCCCCTCGGAACCGACGAGCAGCCGGGGGAAGTTCACGCGCCCGTCGGTCAGCACGCCGCGCAGGAAATAGCCCGCGCAGTTCCGCACAAGCGGGGGCTGCCGCTCGTCGATGAGCCGCTCGTTCTCGCCGAGCAGCGCGGCGAGTCGGCTGACGAGGGTCCGCCGTGTCGTGGCGGCCCCGTCGCCGCTTGCGTCGCCTGCGAGCGACTCGGGCGGCCATCGCAGCAGATCGAGCGGTTCGTTCCCCAATTCGACGATTTCGCCGCCGGCGAGCACCATCTCGATCGACTGCACGTGGTCGCGCATCGAGCCGATGCGAATGGAGTGCGAGCCCGCCGCGTCCACGCCGAGCATCCCGCCGATCGTGGTCAGCGCCGAGTTCGATGGGTCGGGCGCGAAGTACCGGCCGTAGGGTCGGAGGAACTCGTTGAGCCGATCGCGGACGAGGCCCGGCTGCACGCGGACGGAGTCGGGGCCGACCCACTCGAACCCCCGCATGTGCCGCGAGAAATCGACGATGATCCCCGCGCCGATGGCCTGTCCGGCGAGGCCGGTCCCCGCGCCGCGGGGAATGAGCGGGACCGATTCGTCGGCGGCGTAACGGGCGAGCAGCGACACGTCGCGCGTGCTCTTGGGAAACGCCACGCCGAGCGGGCGGATCTGGTGCAGGCTGGCGTCGGTGGCGTACATCGCCCGCGTCGGCGCGTCGCCGCGGACCTCGCCTTCGAGGAGACCGCCGAGGTCTTCGAAAATGTCCCGCTGCCGGTCGTCCACGGGAGGGTTGAGGGTTGAGGGTTGAGGGTTGAGGGTTGAGGGTTGAGGGCGTCTTCAAGCTGTGTTGGGACGGCATCTCGCGTGCCTCGGCATCCCGGGCTCGCCCCCCAACTCAGCTCCCGACTCTCGACTCTCGACTCTTTTCGAGCCGCAATCGCTCCTGACGGTAGCGTTCGGCTCTTTCGAGGTCGAACGCGGGATGCGCGGCGTCGATCTCGCGTGGGCGGTGCCGCGCCTTGCAGCGATAGCACACGAGCACGTCGGACATGCAGGCATACAGGACGAGATCGGCAAAGGCGAAGGCCAGCAGGACGCCGATCGCCGTCAGCGGCCGGTAATACGCCCAGGCGATCGTGCTGAGGAGCACTCCCAGGACGACGATCGCCAATCCCAAGCCTTGTGGAAAGTCCTTCTGCCGCCACAGGTCGTCGCAGCCGCAGACGAGGCAGGCGGCCGGCGCAGCGTGGGGCGGACATTCCTGTCTGCCCGAGTCGGCAGGCAAGGATGCTTGCCCCATGTCTTCGACATCGACCGCCCGCCGCCAGCCGCAGGGGCAATCGATCTCGGTCGCGTGCGGTGCGAGTGCGATCCGCCGCGGCGACGCGCAGGCGGGACAGGCGAAATCGAGTTGCATCGTGTGAAGTCGGAAACGAAGTCGGAGAGAACCCGGCCCGGTCGGACGGCAGCCGATCTCCAGCGGACGAGGCCATGTCATTCTATCCCCCGTCCTGCGCCGCTCACAACGGCACCCCGCAGCAGCGTCGCGGTCGGATCACTCACACGATCGCCGGAGTTCTTGACAATAAGATCGGAATTCATTAGAAGGAAGGTGAGGTCGCAGTCGGCGAGGCCCCGTACATGCGATTCGAGTTCTTGTGGGACGATGACCCTGACGAAGGCAATGTCGCGCATATCGTCCAGCACGGACTCACGCCTGCCGACGTCGAGCACGCATTCCAGAACGTCCTTCGCCAGACCACCAGCCGATCCAGCGGTCGTCCCGCGCTGTTTGGCCTCACGCCCGACGATCGGGTGATCTTCGTGGTGTTCGAAGAGATCGCCGACGCTTTGATTTACGTCTTTACCGCGTACGCGACGGAGGACTGACAATGCCACGCAGCGCCAAGCCGCAAGGTCGGCCCGCTTCGGGAAAAAAAGCGAAGAAAAAGCCGCTTGTCGAAGGGGCGGTGTCTTCCGTCAGGCTGCGCGAGCTGCGGGAACAGGCCAAGTTCGTCCGCGAGCAGGTTGCCCAAGATCGCGATCAAATTGCGGCGGAGTCGCGCGAGGTCGTCGAGGAGGCGGTCGCCGCGGGAAAACTGACGAAGCTGACCCTGCTCCTGCGGCAGGACGAGCAATACGTGCTGGAAGCGCTGGACCGTTACGCTTCCGAGCGCGGACTCCGCAGCCGCAATCAGGTCCTCCGGGCCGCGCTGGCTCGACTCTTGAACATCGAGTTGGATCGTCCGCACTGGGGATGGCCGCCCGGCCGGCGCCGGAAGTAATAGACACAGGGCGCGCCTCCCGACGCAGCCGCGCTCACAACGGCACCTCGACTTCTCGCGACAGCAGCGACGCCGTCAATTCCCCCAGGAACACGAGGATCGTCGCGGCGAACAGCACGCCGGTCGCCGATTGGGTGTGGCGGTACTTGAGGATCCGCCAGACCATCGCCGCCAGGATCAGCGGCCCCACGATCCCCGCGGCCCACCGCAGCGACAGCCACAACAGCCAGTCGCTCCGTTCGCCGAGCTTCGCACAGGCGATGCCGATGCCGATCGCCGAGAGCACCAGCCGCGCGACGACGCTTCCCGCGAGGAACAGGTTCAGTCGCCCGAGCGGGGCGATCGACATCGTGGGGGCGGTGAGATACCAGTGCCCCAGCAGCATCCCCGTGACCGCCGCTCCCAGCACGCTCGCCGTCGCCAGTTCCGATAATCCATGAAAGATCGCGACGGGGACCGATTCGCTCGGCCAGGGGACGCCCGCCAGCAGCAGCGTCGCGGTCGACAGCGCCGCGATGGCGAACACGAACGCCTCCCCGGTCCCGCGGCGTTCGAGCGTCCACATCACGCTGCCGAGAAAGCAGAACCCTGCCAGCAGCAGGCACAGGCCCTGCCCGGCCCACGCCGGCAAGAGCGTCGCCGGCTCACCTCCGAATTGCTCTCCGACTCCCCCGAACGTCAGCGCGGCGAGCACCGACAAACCGAGCGCCACGAGCATCTGAATGCGAAAGAAGCCGGAGGTCACCTCGCGCCGCGGCATCCCCGCCCACATCAGGCTCATGCCGCAGACCAGACGCAGGGCGAAGAGGGAAAGCATGGGAAGCGGTCAGCGGTCAGCGGCAAGTGTCAGGTTGGTATACGGCGGGCTTCGATGAATGGTCCCATTCGTCCGCTTTTGCAGACTCGCCGAGAGTTGAGAGTCGAGAGTCGAGAGTTGAGAGTTGAGAGGCGGATGGGAAGGTCCAATGACCAAATCCCAATGACAGTACTTCCAAGAACGCGACTCCGTCATTCCCGCGCAGGCGGGAATCCA
>JBBDNU010000043.1:0-6768 GCA_040877365.1 Planctomycetales bacterium | reverse complement strand
TTCGTTGCGGTCGCCGGGGTTGTCGAGCGGCTCCAGTTCGACCGTGCCGAGGTTACTGTTGCCGGCCAGCCTGTCGTGCGGGTCGAACACGTAGGCGATGCCGCCCGACATGCCTGCTGCGAAGTTGCGGCCGGTCGGGCCGAGGACGACGACGCGGCCGCCGGTCATGTACTCGCAGCCGTGGTCGCCGACCCCTTCGACGACCGCGTGCGCGCCGGAGTTCCGCACGCAGAACCGCTCGGCGGCGCGGCCGCGGAAGTACGCTTCGCCGTGCACCGCGCCATACAGGGCGACGTTGCCGATGAGGATGTTTTCCTCGGCCCTGAACGTCGCTTTCCTCGGTGGATAGATGATGATCCGCCCGCCCGAGAGCCCTTTGCCGACGAAGTCGTTCGCGTCCCCTTCCAGCTCGAGCGTGACGCCGTGCGCGAGCCACGCGCCGAAGCTCTGGCCGGCGGCGCCTTGCACGTCGACGTGGATCGTGTCGTCCGGCAGGCCGTCCGGTCCCCAGCGCTTCGAAACTTCGTGGCTGAGCATCGTGCCGAAGGCGCGGTCGATGTTCTCGATGTGGATCGGGAACCGGCAGGGCGTTCCCTCGGCGAGCGTCGTCCAGGACTTCTCGATCAGCCTGTTGTCGAGCACGTCCTCGAGGCCGTGGTCCTGGGCGATGCGGCAATGGGTCACGGTGTCGGGTCGCGGCTTGCGGGCGGGAGCGAGGATCGGCGACAGGTCGATCCCCCGCGCCTTCCAATGCTCGACCGCCGCGGACGCCTCGAGCCGGTCCACTCGGCCGACCATCTCGTTGACCGTGCGGAAGCCCAGTTCCGCCATGATCCGCCGGCATTCCTCCGCCACCATGAAGAGGTAATTGACGACGTGCTCGGGCTGGCCGGCGAACTTCTGGCGCAGCTCGGGATCTTGCGTGGCGATGCCGACCGGGCAGGTGTTGAGGTGGCACTTCCGCATCATGATGCAGCCCAGCGCGATCAAAGGCGCCGTGGCGAAGCCGAACTCCTCCGCACCCAGCAGGCAGGCGATGACCACGTCGCGGCCGGTCTTGAGTTGGCCGTCGGTCTGCAGGCGGACGCGGCTGCGGAGGTCGCTCTGCACGAGGGTCTGGTGCGTCTCGGCGATCCCGAGCTCCCACGGAAGCCCCGCGTGCTTGATGCTCGTCAAAGGAGACGCCCCAGTCCCCCCTTCGCAGCCGGAGATGAGGATATTGTCGGCGTGCCCCTTGGCGACTCCGGCCGCGATCGTCCCCACGCCGACTTCCGACACGAGCTTGACGCTGATCCGCGCGGCGGGGTTGGCGTTCTTCAGGTCGAAGATGAGCTGCTTGAGGTCTTCGATCGAGTAGATGTCGTGATGCGGCGGCGGGCTGATGAGTCCAACCCCCGGGGTCGAGTGCCGGATCGCCGCGATGATCCGGTCCACCTTGTGCCCCGGCAGCTCGCCCCCTTCGCCGGGCTTCGCCCCCTGGGAGATCTTGATCTGCAGCTCGTCCGCGTTGGTGAGATACCAGCTCGTCACGCCGAACCGTCCGGAGGCGACCTGCTTGATCGCCGACCGCTTCGAGTCGCCGTTGGGCATCGGCTGGAAGCGGGCGTAGTCCTCCCCCCCCTCGCCGGTGTTGCTCTTTCCGCCGAGGCGGTTCATGGCGACGGCGAGCGTCTCGTGCGCCTCGGCGGAGATCGAGCCGAAGCTCATCGCGCCCGTGCAGAACCGCTTGACGATTTCGGTGGCAGGCTCGACTTCTTCGGGGGGGACCCGCCCCTCAGGGGGGGCGGGTTTAAGGCGCAACAGGCCCCGCAGGTGGCATTCCCGCACCGTCTGCTCGTTGACGAGCTGCGCGAACCGCTCGTAGGCGCGGGGGTCACCGGTGCGGACCGCCGCCTGGATCTCGGCGATCGTGTGCGGGTTCCAGGCGTGCTTTTCCCCGTCGCGACGCCAATGGAACAGGCCGGGGTTGGGCAGCACGGGGAGGTCGTCCCCCTCGCGCCGCGGAAAGCCGAGCTCGTGCCGGCGGAGCGCCTCTTCCGCGAGAACGGCGAAGCCGACCCCTTTGATCCGGCTGGCGGTCCCGGCGAAGCACTCGTCGACGACCGCGCGGTCCAGTCCCACCGCCTCGAAGATCTGCGCTCCCTTGTAGCTTTGCAACGTCGAGATGCCCATCTTGGCCATCACCTTGAGCATCCCGTTGGCGACGCCGTGGCGGTAGGCGGCGACGATCTTCTCGGCGGTCCATTCCGCGCCGAGCACGCCATCGCGCCGCGCCTGGGACAGCATCTCGAAGGCAAGGTAGGGGTTGACCGCATCGGCCCCATAGCCCACGAGCAGGCAATGGTGATGCACTTCGCGGGCCTCGCCCGATTCGACGACGATCCCCACGCGGGTCCGCTGCTCGTGCCGCACCAGGTGATGATGGACGGCGGCGCACGCCAGGAGCGCGCTGAGCGCCACACGCTCCGGTCCGACGGCCCGGTCGGACAGCACGATCAGGCTGTCGCCGCGGTCGATCGCCGCCGTCGCTTCGCCGCGGATGCGGTCGAGGGCGGCGCGGAAGGACTCGCCGACGTTCGCGAAACCGCCAGCGGATGGATGCTCGAAGGTGATGTCGATGTTCGCCGTCCGCCAGCCGCGGTGGTCGAGCGACCGAATCCGCGCCAGCTCGTCGTCCGTGAGGATCGGGTGCGGCACGAGGAGTCGCTGGCACTGTTGCTCCGTCGTTTCGAGCAGGTTCCCCTCCGGGCCGATGAAGCACGCCAGCGACATGATGATCTCTTCGCGGATCGAATCGATCGCCGGGTTCGTCACCTGCGCGAAGAGCTGCTTGAAGTAGTCGTACAGCATCCGCGGCTGATCGCTGAGACAGGCGAGCGCCGCGTCGTCCCCCATCGAGCCGATCGGGTCCTTCTCCGCCTGAATCATCGGCAGCAGCATGAACTGCAGCGTCTCGGTGGTGTAGCCGAACGCGCGGAGGCGCGGGAGAAGCGGAGTGTGGGGCAGACATCCTTGTCTGCCCGCTGGAGTCCAGCCTTCCGGCTGCTCCGGACAGGCTGGATCCTGAAGTCCAGCGGCAGGCTGGAAAGCCTGCCCCACGGGCAACTCCTCCAGCCGCACCCGCTGCTTCCGCAGCCATTCGCCGTAGGGCCGCTTCGCCGCGACCGTGCGCTTCAGCTCGTCGTCGGCGACGATCCGGCCCTGGGCGAAATCGACGAGGAACATGCGGCCCGGCTGCAACCGCCCCTTTTCGCGGACGTTCTCCGGCGGAATGTCGAGCACGCCGACTTCGCTGGCCATCACCACCTTGTCGTCGTGCGTGACGTAATACCGGCTGGGGCGCAGGCCGTTGCGGTCGAGGCAGGCCCCGATCACGTCGCCGTCGGTGAAGGAGATGCTCGCCGGGCCGTCCCACGGCTCCTGAAGCGCCGAGTGATACTCGTAGAAGGCCCGCTTGTCCTCCGGCATGGCGCGATGGTTCTGCCACGCTTCGGGAATCATCATCATCACCGCTTCGGGCAGGCTGCGGCCCGACATCAACAGCAGCTCGAGCGTGTTGTCGAAGTTTCCCGAGTCGGAGCAGTGCGGCTCGATGATCGGGAACAGCTTCGGCAAGTCGTCGCCGAACAGGTCGCTGCGCATCGTCCCCTGCCGGGCGAGCATCCAGTTCGCGTTCCCGCGAAGGGTGTTGATCTCGCCGTTGTGGCTCATGTAACGGCAGGGCTGCGCGCGGTCCCAGCTCGGGAAGGTGTTGGTCGAGAACCGCGAATGGACCATCGCCAGGTGGCTTGCGTAATCGGCCGCGTGCAGGTCGGGGTAATACGGGAAGAGCTGGTCCGGGGTGAGCATCCCTTTGTAGATCAATACCTTCGAGCTCAGCGAGCAGACGTAGAACATGAGCGCCTGCGCGAGAACACCCCTCCCTTCCAGCGAGGGGCCGGGGGAGGGTCCCGGAAATGCGGAGTGCGGAATGCGGAGTGGGGAATGCCGACTCCCCACTCCCAACTCCGAACTCCGAACTCCCAGGACACCCTCCCCCAGCCCCTCCCTCGAAGGGAGGGGAGTGTAACGGCTCCCCCGCAATTCATGGCTGGCCCGCTTGCGGATCACGAACAACTGCCGCTCGAACGCCCCCCGCTCAAGCCCTTCCGCTCCGGCGATGAAGACCTGTTCGATCTCCGGCTCGCCGGCGCGCGCGGTGGGACCGATGTCGGCGGCGTCGCGATCGGTCGGCACGCGCCGCCAGCCGAGCAGCGCCTGCCCCTGTTCGGCGACGATCCGCGCCAAGGTCCGCTTGCAGACGTCGCGCTCGCGCGGATCGGTCGGCAGGAAGACGTTGCCCGCGCCGTAGCGGCCCGGCCCGGGGAGATCGATGCCGGCCTCGTCGTGGGCGACGCGGGCGAGGAACTCGTGGGGCAGGGCGGTGAGGATGCCGGCCCCGTCGCCGGTGTTCGTCTCGCAGCCGCACGCGCCGCGGTGGTCCATGTGCCGCAGGATGCGATTCGCGTCGTCGATGATCTGCCGCGAGCGTTGCCCCTTGATGTGCGCGACGAAGCCGACGCCGCAGCTATCGTGCTCGAAGGCCGGATCGTAGAGTCCATGCGCGGCGGGGAAGCCACCGGGCGGGATGAAATCCGGAAGCCGGGGCGCCACGCCCTGCGATCCGCGAGCGGGTGGCGGGCCCTGACGCTCGGCGAAGGGCGTGTTCGCCGGCTTGCGAGGAAGCGGTTCGGAAAAGGCAGCGCTCATCGGGCCCTCCTGGCGGATGCGATCCGGCCCGTGTTGCGCGTTGCGCGGCCGGGATTTTGGGTCGCCGCGGCCGAGCCGTTGCCGGAGCCTCCTGCCGCGGATCCACCGGCGGCGTTGTGCGGCGCGCCGTCCGCCGGCGCGAGAAGCAACTCGACGAACTTGCCCGCCGCGGTCGATGGCGTCTTGTGGCGGCGATGAACGATCCCCAGCGGCCGGGTCCAGTTCCGCCCTTCGATCGGCACGGCGGCGAGCGTCCCCATCTCCAGCTCGCGGGCCAGCGTGGGAATCGGCAGGAGCGCCACCCCGGCGCCGATCTCGACGGCCCGCTTGATGTTCTCGACGTTGTCGAACTCGTGGACGATATTCACCTCGACGCGGGCCTCCTTCAGCCAACGGTCGACCGCGCGGCGGATCGTCAGCTCGCCGGTGAAGGCGACGAACCGTTCGCCGGCGAGCTTCTCCGCCGGAATGCTGCGGCGGCGCGCCAGCCGATGCGCGGGGGGCACGACGAGTCCCATTTCCTGCTCCTGCCACGGAATGCAGGCGAACTCGCCTCCGTCGCGGGGGAACGAGACGAGCCCCAGGTCGCACTCGTCGCCCGAGACGCGGGCGTAGACCTCGTCGGGATGCAGGAAATCGAGCCGCAGCTCGACCTCGGGATACTGCTCGCGGAACCGCCGCGCGTAGTCGTCCATCTGTAACAGGCCGACCGAGTAGATCGAGGCGACCCGCACCCGCCCGCGGACCCGGTCCCGCAGCCCGAGCACCCGGTCCTCGACCCGCCGGAAGCCGTCGAGCAGTTCGCGGCAGCCGTCGTAGTACACCCGGCCGGCCGGCGTCAGTTCGAGCGGCCGCTGCGAACGGTCGATCAGCAGCAGCCCGAGCCGCTCTTCGAGGTGCTGCACGGCCTGGCTCGCCGACGACTGCGAGACGCCGTGGATCTCGGCCGCTTTCGAGAAGCTGCGCCGCGCGGCGACGTCGCAGAAGATTTCCACGTTGCGGAGGTGCATCCCCCGATTATCGGAAATCTCGAACGGAAATCCAGGCCAGTATCGAAAATCCGAATGCCGAGCGACGGCCCGTCCCGTCCGCCGGCCATGCGGGCCAGCCCTGCTCCTTCCGGGCCCGCTGCACTCCGCCCGAAAACCGGCCGGACTTGCCGAGCGGCATGGCTCGGCGGCGCGCGCCCCGTCCGGCGATCCTGCCTGGGGATCGCCTTCCCGGGGAACTCCTCTGGACTGCAATGGGCGAATCGACGATAAGCGGCGCGTGGCACGGACTGCCGCGGGCAGGGACGCAACCAAACGCAAGGAGGCGCGGGCATGGATCGCCGCAGTGTGCTGGTGGTGTGCGCGGCGTGGCTGCTGATGGGAGCGACGGCGCTCGGCGACGACCCGGTCGCGCCGGCCTCCGGCACCCTCGCCGGTGTCGTCGCCTGGAACGAGCCGTTGCCGGACAGCCGCTATCTCCACGGCGGCGAGTATTCCTGCGGTGTCGATCTGGCGCCCGGAACGTGGGCCGATGGGTCGCAGCTCGTGGCCCGGTGCGCGATCGAGCCCCCCGAGGGGGCCGAGGTCCGGGTGGCCTGGAACCTCGAAACTCGAGAATGGCGCGTGGTCTCGATCACGTTCTCGCTCGAGTTGAATTGAAATCCGGCGGCGCTCCGCCGAGAGCTGGTGAAGGCGCTACTTCCCGATGCAGAACTTGCTGAAGATGCGGTCGAGGATGTCGTCGGTGTAGACGGTCCCCAGGATGCGGCCCAGGTGCGCGAGCGTCTCGCGGAGCTCGATCGCCAGGAGTTCTTCGCCGAGGCCCGCGGTCGCGGCCTCCCCCGCGCGGGCGAGTGCGGCGGCGGCGGCGACGAGACTCTCCTTCGCCCGCGAGGCGGTCATGCCGACCAGCTCCCGCCCGCCGGTGCGCGGGTCCGACAGGCGGGCGACGATCGCCTCGCGAAGTTCGGCGAGGCCGGTCCCTGAGGGCGCGGCGATTGCGATTTCGGGCGGCGCTACCGGCGGCGCG
>JBBDNU010000042.1:0-6845 GCA_040877365.1 Planctomycetales bacterium | reverse complement strand
GTTTGCTGAGCCTGAGCGGAGCTTGAAAACACCCACAGATTCTGGTGAAGACCCAGAAGTTCATGGTGTCCGGCTCGACGCCGTAGCCCCACACGGCGCCCCCCCTGGGCCGGATAGCCGGCGGGGCGGCTGCTCACCGCATATTTCTCGGTGAAGACGATCGTGTTGGTCAGGCCGTCGGTCACGTCGCGCCATTTCGCGCCCCGATCGCCAAACAGGCCGAAGTTGGCGCCGTAGCTCGCCAGGCCCCAGACGTTGTTTCCCGAATTCGCCCAGGCCGGCCAAGGGGCGTCGGCGGGGAGTTGGGTGGTCCCGCCGCCGGCAGTGTAGTCGCTCGGGTGCAAAAACACGGCGACCACGTGGGAACGCGCCTCATCCGGGCCTGCCGAGTGCAGGTTGTTGTCATCGAGAAACGGCAGCAGATTGTAGAAGATCGAACCAGCGGCCCCTGTCGCCGAACTCGACGGGACAGTCGGAGGGACTCGCGACCGACCGCATCCCGCGGGGGAAGCGATCGGTCGATCACAAGATCCAAGTCCGGAGGGGTCGAGGCGGGAAGCGGGCAGGTCGAAGGCGGGCAGGAACGCTGGCAGGGAGCCGTCCGACCGGGTCGAACGGTCCAGTGAACAGTTTAGGCCCCGCGCGCCGCGCCGGTCAACCAATTCGGACACCTGCGGAAGCCGGTCCCCGCGTGACCTCCCTGGCTTGTTCGGAGAATTCCGCGGCGTTTGCGGGGTTTGGCACGAAAAGACGGGGATTGACCGCGCCGCCCCGTTCTGCGATAAGGGCCGCCCGTTTCCGGCAAGGGGAAAGGATCTCCACGATGACTCGCAGTCCTCGCCCGCTCCCCCGGTGGCGCCGCACCGCATTGGTCGCATTCGTCGCCGTCACGGCGTTCGCCGCCTCGGGCTGCTTCGCGCTCAGCCTCGACGGCAAGGGGCAATTCGAGAGCCCGATGACCGGCGCCCGGATCTCCAGCCTGGAGGCGCGGGTCCACGCCCTCGAGCAGGCCGTGATGCCGCAGCCCGCCCCGGTCGTGACGCCGCCGCCCGGCCCCGCTTTCTCCCCCTGAAAGCGAGTCATCCAGTAGTTCCAAGTTCCTTGTTCCAAGTTCCGAAGAATCGAGGATTCGCCGTTGCTTTCGTGCCAGGGCGGAACCTGGAACCCGGAACTTGGAAGTACTATCACTCCACCTCGACCACCAGCGCGCTCGCCTGACCCATCCCGGTCACGTTGACCTTCAACAGCCTGCGGTCCTCGACCGCCAGCGGCTGGCCGTGGACCACGTTCAAGTCGCACGCCGGGTCGGGCGTTTCGTAGTTGAGCGTGGGAGGCACGCCGCCGTTTCGGAGGCCGACGATCGAGGCGGCCAGCTCCAGCGGTCCGCAGCCGCTCCCCGAGTTGCCGAAGTAGCTCTTGAGCGCTGTGACGGGGACCTTCGCCGCCAGCTCGCCGAACACTTCGTGAATCGCCGCCGCCTCCTGGGCGTCGCCCTCCCGCGATCCCAGGCCGTGGGCGTTGATGTGGCCGATATCTCCCGGCCCGAGATCCGCGTCGCGCAGCGCCGCCCGCATCGCATTGACGAGCGCCTGGCGAAGGTCCGGCTTCCCCGACTGGTCGAGCACGCACGACGAACCCGCGCCGAGCACGCGGCCCAGCACCGTCGCCCCCCGCGCCTTCGCCGATTCCTCCTCTTCCAGAATGAACGCGCACGCTCCTTCCCCCACCACCTGCCCGGTGCGCTGCGCGTCGAACGGGCGATACCACGTCTCGGGCGGCCCCTCCTCCTGCGCCAAAGCGTCCCACAGCCGCGCATGAATCGACTTGACGGGATGCACCCGCGTCCCCGTCGTCCCGGCGATCATCATGTCGGCGTGGCCGCGGGTCAGCACCCGGAACGCCTCACCCACCGCGAGCATCCCGGACGCCTCCGCCAGCGTGATCGAGTTGTTCGGCCCGCAGGCCCGCGCCGCGATCCCGATGTGGCAGGCCGGCATGTTCGGCAGGTACTTCAACAGCCACAACGGCTCCATCTTCGACAGCCCCTTGTCCCCCCACTGTTCGTAGTGGAACCGCAAGTCGTCGTCGGTGCACGTCCAGCAGGCGTCCTTCAACACCGACGGCGGGCTGAACATCAGGTTCGCGCCGAAGTCCACCCCCAACCGCTCGTTGTCCGCCTGCGGGTCGATCTGCACCCCCGCGTCCTCGAGCGCCAGCATCGCCGCCGTCACCCCGAGTTGAATCTCGCGGCACATCAGCCGCAGACTCTTGGTCATCTGCGTCTTGGCCTTCTTGTCGAGCAGCCGCCCGAAGATTTCCTTGGGCACGTCCTCGGAGAAGTCGCGGACCTCGCCGGCCACGTTTCCCGGCACGGCGAGGTGGTCGAGCCGCTCGACGACGCCGATCCCGCTCCGTCGCGCGGCGAGGCTGTCGCGAAACGCCTGAAGTCCGATCCCGACCGGACTGACGACGCCGATCCCGGTGATCACGACCCGCCGGGCGGGCCCGCTGGAATTGCTCATCGAATGAAATCACCCACTGGCTGTGGTCCCCCGCTCCCCCGGGGAGGGCCGGGGGAGCGTCTGCGGTCGCCGATCATCGCGCGGGCGGACCGCGCCCGCGACCGGATTTTCCCCAATCCCTCGGCCGAATGCGATAGCAGAGAGGATCGCACGGAATTTTGCAAGCGCCGGCCATCGCCGGCGGTCAACGACCGCCGCCCCGCCCGAACGATCCGCAAGCCGCTGCTCTCTGTTCCACGCTCGCTGTTCGCCCTTACAATGCCCACCATGACGCCCCAGCAGTTCATCGCCAGGTGGAAGCGGGTCACGCTCTCCGAGCGGAGCGCCTGCCAGCAGCACTTCCTCGACCTCTGCCGGCTCCTCGACCACCCCACCCCGGCCGAGGCCGACCCCGAGGGGACCAGCTACACCTTCGAGCGCGGCGTCCGCACCACCGAAGGGCACCAGGGCTGGGCCGACGTGTGGAAGAAGGACCACTTCGGCTGGGAGTACAAGAAGAAGCGCCGCAATCTCGACGACGCCTACCGGCAGCTCCTCCAGTACCGCGAGGACTTGAACAACCCGCCGCTGCTCGTCGTCTGCGACATGGACCGGTTCGAGGTCCACACCAACTTCACCGGCACCGCGAAGAAGGTCTACGCCTTCGACCTCGACGGCCTCGCGAAACCGGACAACCTCGCCGTCCTCCGCAAGCTGTTCGCCGACCCGCAATCCCTCAAGCCGGGGCTGACCGCCGAGGGAGTCACCCGCCAGGCCTCCGAGCACTTCGGCGGCCTCGCCGACGGCCTGCGGCAGCGCGGCATCGACCCGCACCGCGCGGCCCACTTTCTGATGAAGCTCATGTTCTGCATGTTCGCCGAGGACATCGGGCTGCTCAAGGACAAGCTCTTCACCCGCACGCTCGCCAATACGAAACGCGACCCCGACCGGCTCGCCACGTTCCTGTCGCAGCTTTTCCAGGCGATGTCCACCGGCGGCTACTACGGACCGGAAGAGATCCTGCACTTCAACGGCGGGCTGTTCGCCGACGCCGACGTGATCGCGCTCACCGCCGATGAGATCGACACCGTCGCCCTCGTCAACCGCTTCGACTGGGGGAGCGTCGAGCCGTCGATCTTCGGGACGCTGTTCGAGCGGACGCTCGACCCGGCCAAGCGCTCGCAGATCGGCGCGCACTACACCAGCCGCGAAGACATCGAGACGCTGCTCGAACCGGTGATGCTGGCCCCGCTGCGGCGGGAGTGGGAGGCGGTCCGCGCGCGGTGCGACAAGTTCACCGCCGACGGGGCGAAGGCGAAGACGGCGCAGACCAAGCGCAGGAAGTACGAGCAGCGCGACAAGGCGCTCCGCGGCTTCGTCGAACGCCTCGCCCACGTGACGGTGCTCGATCCCGCCTGCGGCTCGGGCAACTTCCTGTACGTCGCCCTGCACCTGTTGCTCACGCTGGAAAAAGAAGTGATCGCCTACGCAGCCCGGCACCAGCTCGGATTGTTCCCGCAGGTCCGGCCCACGCAGCTTCACGGCATCGAGATCAACCCCTACGCGCAGGAATTGGCGCAGGTGGCGATCTGGATCGGCTATCTCCAGTGGATGCGGGACAACGGCTTCAATCCGCCCCGCGATCCGGTGCTGGAGCCGATCGAAAGCATCGAATGCCGCGACGCGATTCTGGACCCTCCCCCCGCTCGCGGGGGGATCGAGGGGGGGCCAGTCCCTCTCCCCGCGTTCGCCACGGAACCCGAATGGCCCGCCGCGGAATTCATCGTCGGCAACCCGCCGTTCCTCGGCGGCAAGCTGCTCCGCTCGTACCTCGGGGACGACTACGTGAACGCGATGTTCGCCTTGTGGAAAGGCCGCGTGCGGCCGGAGGCGGACCTGTGCTGCTACTGGTTCGAGAAGGCCCGCCGGCAGATCGAGCGCGGCAAGACCCGCCGTGCCGGATTGCTCGCGACGCAAGGAATTCGCGGCGGCGCCAATCGCGAAACGCTGAAACGGATCAAGGAAACCGGCGACGTCTTCTTCGCCGAAAGCGACCGCGAATGGATCTTGAACGGCGCTGCCGTGCATATCTCGATGATCGGCTTCGATGACGGCAGCGACGAAAGCCGCACGCTCGACGGCGCAGCGGTCGCGACGATCAACGCGAACCTCACCGCGACGAGCGACGTCACCGCCGCGCGGCGGCTCGACGCGCACCGCGGCGTGGCCTTCATGGGGGACACGAAAGGGGGCGCATTCGACATCCCCGACCACCTCGCGCTGGAGATGCTGAAAGCGCCGAACCCGCACGGCCGGCCGAACAGCGACGTGATCGTCCCGTGGATCAACGGCCTCGACGTCACCCGCCGCCCGCGCTCGATGTGGATCATCGACTTCGATTCCGCAATGACGTTCGAGATGGTCGCCGGTTACGAGTCGGTAATTGCGCACGTTGAGCGGGAAGTGAAAGCGAAGCGGGCAAGTTCGCGATCGACCGCGAAGGAATGGTGGCTCCATGATCGGCCACGACCCGAGATGCGCGCGGCGCTCGCACCACATTCGCGGTTCATTGCAACCACGACGGTCTCGAAGCATCGGCTCTTCGTCTGGGAGCAGGCGCCGACGCTCCCCGATCATCAACTCATCGCGTTCGCCCGCTCCGACGACTACTTCTTCGGCATCCTGCACTCGCGCGTCCACGAGGTCTGGGCGCGGGCGCAGGGAACGCAGGTTCGCGAGCGCGAAAGCGGGTTCCGCTACACGCCGACCACCTGCTTCGAGACCTTCCCCTTCCCCGAGCCGAGCGACGAGCAGCGGGCCGCGATCGCGACGGCCGCCGCCGAGCTGGACCGCCTCCGCAACGCCTGGCTCAACCCGCCGGAATGGACCCGCGAAGAAATCCTCGAATTCCCCGGCTCGACCGACGGACCCTGGCAGCGCTACATCGACGCCCCCTCCCCAACCCTCCCCGCGGACGGGGAGGGAGTCTTCCCTCCCCCCGTTCACGGGGGGACCGAGGGGGGGCTGCTGGCTCAAAAAGGCGGCACACCCTCCCCCGACCCCTCCCTCGAAGCAAGGGGAGTGACGCGCGGCGTCGTCCGCTACCCGCGCACCGTCCCCACGGACGAAGAGCACGCCCGCCAACTCGCCCGCCGCACCCTCACGAACCTCTACAACAACCCGCCCACCTGGCTGAGCCTCGCCCACGAGAAACTCGACGCGGCGGTCTTTGCGGCCTACGGCTGGGATCCGTCGATTGGAGACGACAAATTATTGGGGCTTCTTCTCAACCAGAATCTGTCGACGCAATGACCGGTACTTCCGACGCCAGCCGGCCTCCGAGAGCCAACTCGGGCGCTCCGGTGCTTGTTCGCTACACTATCCCGTTTCGGGACCGTGATGGACGTCGCGAACGACTCTGCTTTGACCATTGGGTTCCCATCGCACCGGCCGATCGCATTCGGATTCGCGATGGAGACATGTCGATCACCCTGCTTTTTGACCGCGGCTGCACCACCGCACCAGAAATGTGCGAGGAGCCGGGCTTGTCGAAGTGGGGCAACGCGGCAGTCAAGAAGGTGCGAGCATTCGTGAAAATGTCACCGCCAGAACTTTTTTTCTCCGACCTGCGCTGCACCCGCGACTCGACGGATGAGATCAACTGGTCGCTGGATAATCCGGCCAGCTCAGTTGCAGTCTACACCTTGCAGAGAGTCCTTCACTACGTCAACCGCCTGATCTCGTTCGCCCGCGACGACCGCGGGCAGTTCAACTTGGGCGACCTATCCATCGATCCAGCGAATATCATTCAGCACCACATGCGGTTCAGGGTTCGGATCAGGATTGGCGATTCTCCGTGGGTGTTCTGGGATCCCCCTGCAATGGGCGGGATTGTCTATGCGCCCGCTCACCCTTTCACGCGATGCATCCGCAAGGACGATTGGCCCGCACTCCGCAAGTATGTGAAGTCACCGAGACGTCCACCCCTCGTAAGGGAGTTGCTCGCTGGGGCCGAGTCGCTGGCCGACCGCAAGCACAACCGTGCTGCGCTTACCGAGGCAATCACGGCACTCGAGGTTGCGATCTCTAATTTTGCACGCATTCCCGGCCCCGCGGCGGCATTCGGTCCGGAGCGCGCCGCTCGGCTTGCTCATGGACCTTTGCAGTCGTATGTGAAGCATCTCGGTTTGACAGGATCCGTGAGGTATCTCTTTCCGCTGCTGTTTTCCGAGGACTCGGTGCCGGCTGCCGTGCTCGGTGCGTGTGGGGAAGCGATCGATGTACGGAACAACATTGTTCATAATGGCCAACGCTCAGTGGACCAAGAGAAGCTGAAGGAATACC
>JBBDNU010000041.1:0-6876 GCA_040877365.1 Planctomycetales bacterium | reverse complement strand
GCACAGGGACGTCAACCGGCCGCGCTCCGCCGCCGTCACGCCCCTCCCTCTCTAAGGGAGGGGCCGGGGGGAGGGTGTCCGATTGCCTTCTCCAGCCGCCACCCTCTCCCTCCCCCCTCCCTGATAACGAGGGGTGTTGACGAGGGAGTTCCCCCGCAGCGGACAGCGGACACCGGACACCGGACCACCTACACCAGCTCCGACGCGAACACGTTCTGACCGTACTCGTGGACCTGGTCGAGCGACAGGTTGCGGTCGAAGCGGCACACGATCTTCCATTCGCCCAGGCCGTCCGGGATCGCCCGCACGACCCGCCCCGACGTGTCGAAGTGCCGGTCCAACCGCCGGTTGACGAGCCGCATCAGCAAGTGCGTCCCCGGCTCGATCGTCTCGTGCAGCAGGAACGCGACGCCGTTCATGCTGATGTCGTCGATCGCCCCTTTGAGCGGGCTGGAGTGCAGCAGCCAGCGGACCTCCTGCTGATTGACCGGGCCGTCGTCGTGCTGCCGGTACACCGACACCAGGCAGATGCTCTCCCGCCGCGGGAACGCCCGCCGCTCGCGTTCGCTCCGTGCCCGACGCGCTCCGTCCGCTTCCAGTCCCGCGGCGTGCGGCTGTGGCGAGCCGATTTCCTCGACCGGGCGCGTCTCGCTCTCGGCCCACGCCGGCGACTCCGCTTCGGCGGCGATCGCGGATGCGCCGCGACCGGCATGGAACCCCCAATCCAGCGACCGCCGGAAGAGACGCACGAGCGCCTCCCCCAGCCGGCTCCGGCGGCCCGCCGCACGCGGAACGCCCGGACGGCCGGCGGCGCGGGAGGCCGCGCGCGCATCCGGCGGACCGGCTCCCAAACGTGGGGAAGTCGCCGGCGAGGAACTGCGTTCCCCGCCGCGAACGACGGCGGCGGTGCGGGTCTGTTCGGATACGGTCATGTCCTGGCTCTCGGGGCTGAGCGATGAAGCGAATGGAGACCTGCACGACAACTGTACGGCGTGGCGCGGCCGTGTCAAAAAAGTCGGTTGCTCGCCGCGGCGGCGCGGTTCGGGAGATACGGTCATTCCGATCGTGACGGTCCTGCCGGGACGCGACGCGCCCCGCAATGCATCGAAGGAGCGAAAGTCCCGCTTGCGGTTTCGCGACGCGCAAGCAAGATAGGACGGCTTGCCGATCCGTACCACGTCGTGGGGCAGGCTTTTCAGCTTGCCGCCGCTCGAGCGGGCGGCTCTGGGACGGGCAGACATGGATGTCTGCCCCACGGGGACGGACGGATTGGCAATCCGTCCCACGTCGCGCTTAGAATGAACCGCGATCCAAAACATCACCGCCCCCGCTCCTCCCGGAAAGGCGCCGGATGCAGCCCCGCTTTCTCACCGCGTTGCCCGTTTACAACGAAGACTCGCATGTCGTGCCGGTGCTCGACGAGGTCCGCCGTTTCGCGCAGGACATCCTCGTCGTGAACGATGGCTCGTCCGACCGCACGGCCGAAGCCCTCGCCCCGCTCACCGACCTGCACGTCGTGTCGCACGAACGGAACATGGGCTACGGCGCGGCCTTGCGGACCGCGTTCGAATTCGCCCTCGACGAGGAATACGACGTGCTCGTCACGATCGACTGTGACGGCCAGCACGAGCCGCGGCTCATCCCGGAACTCGCCGCCGCCGTCTTCCCCCCCGACGACCTGCCGCGGGACATCGTCTCGGGCAGCCGTTATCTCGCGCAGTTCGCCGGCGACAGCCTTCCTCCCCAAGACCGCCGGCGCATCAATCGCACGATCACCGAGGAGATCAACGCGCGGCTCGGGCTGAACCTCACCGACGCCTTCTGCGGGTTCAAGGCGTACCGCGTCGATTCGCTGCCGAGCTTCCACATCACCGAACTCGGCTACGCGATGCCATTGCAGGTGTGGGTGCAGGCGGCGACGGCGGGGCTGCGGATCGTCGAGCACCCTGTGCCGCTCATCTATCTCGAAGAGGAGCGGTCCTTTGGAGGCTCGCTGGACGACGCGCAGCGGCGGCTCGCCTACTATCGCGACGTGCTCGACCGCGAACTGGCGACCACGGGCGCTCGATCCCCTCTCCCCCGGCTTTGCGGGGGAGAGGGTTAGGGTGAGGGGGCATTCTGCCGCCGCGGCGTCCGCACTCATTGTTCCTCTTCCTTGCTCCGCGACCTCCGATGACCGTCATGAATCCTCCGCGGGAAACGCCCTGGCAGCCGATGCGACTCCGCGTCCCTCGCGCGGACGGGTCGCTGCTCGCGCATCCGCCTTCGGAGGAAGCCATCGCCGCGGCGCGCGCCAATTCCCAGTCGCTGTCGCATGCCGAGATCGACGTGCAGGGCCGCACGCTCGTCCGGCTCCGCCGCGAAGCGCGGGCGGCGGCGCTCGCGGCGGCGCGGCGATACACGGCGGAACTGACGGGAGAGAAACCGCCCGCGCCCGGTCCCGAGGCGCTCCTGTTCGTCGACGGGCATCAGCCGTCGCTGTTTCACCCCGGCGTGTGGGTCAAGAACTTCGCGATCGCCGCGCTCGCGGCGCAGGCGCACGGCACGGCCCTGCACATCGTCGTGGACAACGACGTGCTGACGACGACGCGAATCCGCGTGCCGGCGGGGAACCGCGACGCGCCCGAGTTCGACCGCGAGCCGTTCGACGCCGACCGCCCGCGGATCCCGTGGGAAGAGGCCCGAGTGCTTGATCCCGAGGTGTTCGCGTCGTTCGGCGAGCGGATCGCCGCGCGGATGGCGAAGTGGGGCGTCGTCCCGCTCGCGGCCCGCGTCTGGCCCGAGGCGATCCGTGCGGTCGAAGCGACCCGGACGCTCCGAGCGTCCGGGTCGCTGGCGAGCGCCGAGCACACCGGCAGCCTCCGCGACGCCTTCACCGCCGCGCGGCATCGCATCGAAGTGGATTGGGGAGCGCGCAATTTCGAACTGCCGCTCTCCCGGCTGTGCGAGCTCGATCCATTTTTGTGGTTCGCCTCGCACCTGCTGGTGCGGGCGGAGGAGTTTCGCGCGATCCACAATGAAGTCCTGGACGAGTTTCGGCGGGTGAACCGCGTCCGCAGCCGGACGCACCCCGTCCCCGCGCTGAAGGCGCACGACGGCTGGATCGAGACGCCGTTCCGCGTGTGGCGGACCGGCGCGCCGGTCCGACGCAACGTGTTCGTCCAGCAGCGCGCCGGCGTGCTCGCCCTCTCCGACGGGAGCGACACGTTCGCCGAGCTGCCGATCGCTCCCGGCCGCGACGCCTGCTGCGCCGTCGAGGTCCTGCGGAAGCTCCCGGCGCAAGGCATCCGCTTCCGCACGCGGGCGCTGACGACGACGCTGTTCGCCCGGCTGTTCCTGGCCGACCTGTTCGTTCACGGCACCGGCGGCGCGAAGTACGACGAGATGACCGACCGGATCATCGGCCGGTTCTTCGGGATCGAACCCCCCGCGTTCCAGACCCTCTCCGCGACCCTGCACCTCCCGCTCGCCGAGCCGTTCGACGTCGCCCCCGAAGACGCGACGCGGCTCGAAACGCTGCTCCGCGAGCTCGAATTCAATCCCGACCGCCACCTGCCGCCGCACGCGCCGGCCGAAGCGCGGGCGCTCGCGGCGGAGAAGCGGCAGCTCATCGCCGAGCAACGGGCGGCGCGGGGGGAACGCGCGCCGCGTTCCGTCCGCCGGTCGCGCTCCCGCGCGAACCACGCCCGCTATCGCCGCTTCCGTGAGATCGACCAGGCGCTGCGGCCATTCGTCGCGGGGCAGCGCCGCCAGATCGAGAACGACTTGGCGGAACTCCGCCGGCAACTGGCCGCCAACATCGTGCTGCGCGACCGGGATGCGTCATTCGCGCTCTATCCGGAGGATAAGCTGCGGCGGTTCTTGACGGGTCTGGCGTCACAGCCGGGTTGATGCGACCTTCCCACCGGTCGGTCGGGGCTGCGGCAAGCACTACGATGACCACGCCCGCGCAGCACGCGCGGCGCGTCATGCCCGCGAAGGCGGAGCGCGTCAAGCCCGCGCAGGCGGAGCGCGTCATGCCCGCGCAGGCGGGCACCCAGCGGCCGCGCGGACGGCGACAGCACTGGATTCCCGCCTTCGCGGGAATGACGCTCAGGCCCGGAGGGCGACGGGCGATAGCTCTCCCGTCAGGGCTGGCGCGGAAAGCGCACCGCGGACGTGCGCGTTTCCGATCAATTGCGACCGCGCGCGACGCCGACTAAACTTCGGCCTGCGTTTACCGTTCGTGCCGCCTCGTGACGTTTCGGAGTTTCGACGATGATCGTGGGAGTCCCGCGGGAGATCAAGCAGGACGAGTATCGCGTGGCGATGCTCCCGGTCGGCGCCGAGGAGCTGACCAAGGCCGGCCATCGCGTCCTCGTGCAGCGCGGCGCGGGGCTCGGCAGCGGCATCTCGGACGAGCAGTACGCCGAGAACGGGGCCGCGATCGTCGATTCCGCCGCCGACATCTTCGCTCAGTCCGACCTGATCGTGAAGGTCAAAGAGCCGCAGGCGTCCGAATGGCCGCTGCTCCGCGCCGGACAGGTGATCTTCACCTACTTCCACTTCGCCGCCGACGAAGCGCTCACCCGCAACGTCCTCGAAACCGGCGCGACCGCGGCCGCGTATGAGACGCTCCGCGGCCGCCGGGGGGACCTCCCCTGCCTGACGCCGATGAGCGAAGTCGCCGGGCGGATGAGCGTGCAGGAAGGGGCCAAGTTCCTCGAGCGCCCGCAGGAGGGACGGGGGATTCTCCTGGGAGGCGTCCCCGGCGTCCCGCCGGCGCACATCGTGATCCTCGGCGGCGGCGTCGTCGGCAAGAACGCCGCCCAGATCGCCGCCGGCTTCCAGGCGGACATCGCGATCCTCGACATCAACGTCGATCAACTGCGGTATCTGGAAGACATCATGCCAGCCAACGTGAATACGCTCTTCAGCGACCGGCACAACATCCGCGAGCAGTTGCAGCGGGCGGACCTGGTGATCGGGGCGGTGCTGATCACCGGGGCCCGCGCGCCGATGCTCGTCAGCCGCGAGGACCTCAAGCTGATGAAGCACGGGGCGGTGATCATCGACGTGGCGGTCGATCAGGGGGGCTGCATCGAAACCACCCGCCCCACGACGCACTCCGAGCCGACCTACATCGTGGACGGCATCGTGCACTACTGCGTGGCGAACATGCCGGGCGCGGTGGGCCGCACGAGCACTTACGCCCTGTGCAACGTGACGTTCCCCTACGTGCTGCGGATCGCCAACCAGGGCCTCGCCGCCGCCTGCGCCGCCGACCCCGGCCTGGCGGAAGCGGTCAACCTGCACGCGGGCCAGGTGACGAACCGCGCGGTGGCGGAGACGTTCGGATTGCCGTATGTAACGTATGAGCCGGGGCGAGGGTGAGGTGCGGCGATGTTCGGTGAGTTGACCGAGGTTTGGGAGGAGTTCAAGACACCGAATTGGGACGGCTACGGCGCTTTGCCAGTGGAGCGCGCAGCTCTTCGGAACGCCCGGTCATTCATCGAGGCTTTACCGTTGGGCAGCCCCTTGCCGTCGGTGGGAGCCGAGCCGGATGGTCACGTCACGCTTGAGTGGTACCGAGATCCACGGTGGACATTGTCGGTCAGCGTCAGCCCCGACGGGATGCTCTATTTCGCTGGGCTGTTCGGCACCGAAGACGTTCGCGGGTCTGCATGGTTCTCTGGAGAGGTTCCCGAAAGCGTCTCGCTCCTGATTCGCCGGGTAGCTGGTCGAGAAGCAATATCAGAAGGCGATCACGATCACTCTGGCGGCAGGGCCTAGAATTTCATCCCAATAACCGGACGCGATGTGAACCACTCGCACGCGCCGCGCGACGTTTGACCCGTGTACGATCCTCTTGAACGTGTCGACGATCGCGAAGGGGAGCGCTCAGCACAATTCGGCAGCATCGAAAACGACGAGGTACGAGTTGGCTAATGTACAAGACATCACGTCCGTCCGTGAGATGTGCATTGGCGGGTTCGGCCGCATTCAACCTCCAGAGAACGTGTTGAATGCCGTTTTTCCGGCAGCAGTTCGGCAGATGTGGCGGGACAATCTGACGGAGGAATTGGTCCGCCGGCTGAATATATTGTGCGCGTGTGGCCCATATCCATGCGAGCGGTCCGCCGCGTATGATCTACGCTGCTCGCGAGCCTGCAAGGCGGCCTGGGAAGCGTACTTGTTCACGGCGTTCGCCTGCGGAATGTTCGAGGGAGAGCGCGGCAAAGATCTGCTGGCGCGCCTTCGCTCGCGGGGCACGAATGGTTTTCGAGGCGCTTTCGCCGAATGCCAAGCGTGCTGGATCCTCGCGGGCAAACTGAAACTCGGCGTCGATCCGTCGGCTCGGGGGCGCGGCGGGAAGAACCTCGATCTAGTAGTGGTACTCAATGGCCGAGTCGTTGGTGTCGAAGTGAAAGCGCCCCTTCGGGAGCGATCCAACGAGCGCATCGAGTATGGCGATGACTCCGATAAGATTCAGCAGGCGATGGAATCCGCGAACAGGCAGTTCCCTGACGACCAGCCGAACTTGCTCGTCCTGAGTCCGAGCCTGCGCTGGCCCCTTCACTCGAATCGCCGCGATCTACTCAAGGCTGCGTTCGGCGCGAGCAAGATCACCTGGACGGTGGACCTCAAGACCGGTGAGGGAGGTCCGGCCGAGAGCCGATTCTTTCCCGAGGGGAAGTTTCTCAACACCGAACGGCCGGGGGGAAAGCCACTCAAACCTGACGGCCTGCCGGCGTTTCGCCGGATCAGCGCAATCGTCGTCGCTGAGGAGGTTCTGAGGGAGAAGTATCCATTTCCCAAACCGTTTGCCCTCTTTGATGAAGACTGCACTTTCGGAATTGCGCGGTGATTCACATCGTCAGACGCGCGAGGCGGTCG
>JBBDNU010000040.1:0-6906 GCA_040877365.1 Planctomycetales bacterium | reverse complement strand
GTCAGGAGCATCCCCGAGGAATGAACCCTGAAGGGGTTCCATATCGAATCGACCGTGTCTCCCATGGCTGTGCGACCCTTACAGGGTCGAGGAACGACTCCTCCGGCCGAACCCAGGGTGCGCCCGCTGCGCGGGCGACCCTGGGCTGTGGTATGCAACCCCTTCGGGGTAGGGCGATTTGGAAAGCTCCGTTGCGTCGTGTGAACTTGGAAATACTGAACCACGAAAGGCACGGACCACACGAACGCGGCACGATTGCGGTTCGGCTTTTCGTTCTTTTCGTGTGGTTCGTGCCTTTCGTGGTCGCATCTTTCTAAACGCGAGTGATTCACGCGAGTTCCTCCAGCCGGAAACAGAGGTCCGGGCCGGTGATGATCTGGCCGGGGGCGATGCGGCCGGTGTCGTCTATTGTATGCGCATCCGCGAATAGATTGGGCTGTGCCGACTCGATCGACCCGGACGCTTCGAGCGTCCGGGTCGCTGTCTGGTGGGCACAGCCCACCCTACTCGTCACGTGAAATGCGCCGTCGCGGCGGAAGAGGACCACGGTCGCGGGCCAGTCGGGGCAGCGGACGTGGCAATCGGGGCCGGGGCCGAGGAGACAGTTCTGGTCCATGAGGACCACCGCGTCGACGCTCGTGGCCGGGCGGTGGTCGCTCTCGAACTCGAGCCGGGCGGTGGCGCTGAGCGCGGAGGGGACGCGAAACCGCAAGCGGACGGCCCACCGCGACGGAGCGCCGGCGCGGAGCAGCGCGATCTCCGAACCGTCGCGGAGCGCGGCGCGGCGATCGATGAGCTTTCCGTCGAGTCGCACGGTCGCATCTCCTTCCAGCAGCCACGCCCCGCCCGACGTGCGGATGAACGTCGCGTGCCGGCGGGCGAGATCGGCGAGCAGCGGCACGTCGGCGTCGTCGTCCCCGCGGGGCGGGCCGCCGATCGTCACTTGATCGCCGCCGCAGACGAGAAACGCGCCCACGCCGTCGATCCACAGCATGTGGCGGATCGCGGCGTGCGCGCGGGGCTGGAGTTGCGTTTCGATCGAGAGGGGCATCGTTCCATCATCCCGGGGCGGGGCCGCCCCTGCCAGAGTAACGTGCCTTTCCGGGGAATGGTTCACCGAAGTTGGGGGAATCCGTCGATGCGCAAGGAACGTCTGTCGGCGCATCGCCCCCTCACCCTGACCCTCTCCCCCGCAAGGCCGGGGGAGAGGGGACAAGCGCGCTCGCGGTTCACCGAGAGAATCACAGCGACGGGGACTCCGCCGCCGGCTTCTTGCCGAAGTACGTGTCGATGTCGCGGCCCAGCTCCTGCGGGGTGACGACCGACTCGGCGTCGACCGGGATCAGGCCGGTGAACTTCCCCTCGGAATCGAGCAGCTTCTCCTTCACGTCGAGCTGCTTGTTCAACTCGCGGATCAGCGACTTGGCCCGCGCGAGCTGCGAGTCGTCGATCTCGAGCGTGCTCACCGTCTGCGCGGCCTGCACGGTCTTCAGCCGGGCCTCGAGCTGCTCGACCTGCACTTCGAGGTCCTGCTTGGCGGCCAGCATGCCGTCCAGCTTCTGCTGATTGGCGACGAGCGCCTGCTGGCGGGCGTCGAGGACCTTCCGGTCGCGGTCGATCGTGTCGCGGGCGATCTTGAACCGCTCGAACCGCGTGGCGAGGTCGCGGCGGACCTCCTCCGGCGTGTACTGGCGGCCGGCGTACACGAACGACTTGTCCCCTTCGTCCAGGTCCGACCGCAGCGAGAGGATCACCCGCTCCTGGTCGGTCAGCGACGTCTCGCGGCGGGCGATGTCCGCCGTGATGTGCTCGACGTCGACCTGCTGCTCGGCGATGACGTGCATGCAGTGCCGGATGTCCGGCACGATCTTTTCGACCAGCTCGCGGGCCCGCTCGACCTCGAACTCGAGCGGCACCTCGGACTTCACCGCCTGCCGCATCGACTTCCCGGCGGTCCGCGCGTAGCTGAACACGTCGCGGCCGAAGATCAAGGCCCCCAACAGCGCCACGGCCCCGGCGGCATACAAGGCTTTGCGGATCATGACTCTCCCCTCCTCGTTGACGTGGACTCGCGGGCGACGCCGCCGGAGAAGCGAATCCCCGGCTCTCACCCCGTCATTCGCCGCAGGGGAGCGGATCTTGAAGGAATTTCGGAAAAATCTCGAATGAGCGCAGGACGGATCGCCGATCCGTCCTGCGCGACGATGCGAACCGATCCGCTCTGGCCGTTTCTCATGCCCGATGGAATAATGTAGGGAACGGGCGGGATGGTCGTGGCCGAATCGAGGAATCCAGCATGACGAAGTATGTGAAACTCAACGAATTGAGCGAGTCGGTGCGGACGTTTCTCGATGAAGCGCTTGCCGGCGAAGGCACGGTGATCGAGGACGAACGCGGGCGGACGCGGGGCCGCGTCGTGCCTGTCACCCTCGCGCCGACGTCGGAGCAGGATTCCGCCTGGCGGCGATTGAAGGCCATTCAGCGGAAGACCCGACAACGGATGCTGGCCGCCGGACGCACGGAAGGGGAACTCGACCGCATTCTTCAGGGCGAGGAATGACGATCGTCTTCGACAGCAACGTGCTGATCCCGCTGATCCTGGAGGCGAGCAAATCGACGCGCCTCTTTTCACGTCTGCGAAACGCGGGACATCAGGTCGCCTTGTCCCCGGAGTTGTACGACGAAGTGCGGGAGAAACTGCGGACGAAGCAGGCCTTGCGCGAGTGGCTCGGTTTGCCGGACAAGGATATCGAGGAGTTCCTCCAGCAACTTCCGGTGCTTTGCGCGGTGGTCCAAGGGGTCGCGAACGTGCGCGGGAGTGTGCCGGCCGATCCGGACGACGAGATGGTCATCGCCGCGGCCGTCGATGCGAACGCCGACTACATCGTCACCGAGGACAAGCATTTGCTCGAACTGCAGGAATACGACGGCATTCGCATTCTGAACCGCGACGAATTCGCGGCGGAGCTCGATCGACTCGGCGTGCCATAGACATAATACGCTCGCTCACCCCACCGGCGCGCGTCCCGGCATCGCGACCGGATCGACCGGCAGCGGGCCCCATTCGTATTTCTCCGGGCCGAGCCGCTCGTTCGAGTGCAGCGCCTCTTCCCAGGTGACGGTCTTCCCCGAGTAGGCCGCCATCCGGCCGAGGATCGCCATCAGCGTGCTCTTGGCCATGTAGTCGCCGTTGTCGATCGGCTTCCCGTTGCGGATCGAAGCGAACAGCTCGTCGTGCTCGATCTGATACAGGTTCCCCCGCGGGCCGCGATACCGCCACAGCGTCGCCCCGCCGCGGTCCTTGAGCGTGTGCTTCATCACGTCCATCGTCCCCTTCGTGCCGAACACGTGGTCCGACTGGTCGTTCGTCGCGGCGTTCTGCTGCCGGCAGCGGCTGAAAGCGACGAGTCCGTTGGCGTACTCGTACTCGACGGCGAAGTGGTCGTAGATGTGGCCGAACTTCGGATCGGTCCGCACCTGCCGTCCGCCGGTCCCGGTCGCGCAGACGGGGTACTCGTTTCCCAGCGCCCAGGCCATCTTGTCGAGGCTGTGGATGTGCTGCTCGACGATGTGATCGCCCGAGAGCCAGGTGAAGTACAGCCAGTTGCGGACCTGCCACTCCATGTCGCTCCAGTCGGGCTGCCGCTCGTGGTGCCACAGCTCCGAGGTGAAGTAGCTGCACCGCAAGGCGGCGATCTCGCCGACCGCGCCGGAGTGGATCTGCTCGTAGGTCGCCCGCATGCCGGGGTCGTAGCGGTAGCACAGGCCGGAGACGACCGACAGCCCCTTTTGCTGCGCCACCGCGCACGACTCGAGCACGCTCCGCACGCCGGGCGAATCGGTGGCGATCGGCTTCTCCGCGAAAATGTGCTTCCCCGCCTCGACCGCCGCCCGGATGTGCTCCGGCCGGAAGTGCGGCGGGGCGGTCAACAGCACCACGTCGCAACTCTCGATCACCCCTTTGTAGCAGTCGAACCCGGTGAAGCGATGCCCGGCGTCCACCGCGACGCGGTCGGCGACCTCCTGCGTCGCCAGCACGCCAAGGCTCTTCTCGATGCGGTCGGCGAACGCGTCCCCCATCGCCACCAGCTTGGCGTTGGGATCGGCGGCGAGCGCCTGCGCGGCCGCCCCCGTCCCCCGCCCGCCGCAGCCGATCAGCCCCACGCGGAGCGTGTTGTTCTCCCCCGCGAACGCGCCGGCGCTGACGCCGTGATTCAGGGCCAGTCCCCCCGCGACGACCGCGGCCGTCCCCTGCCGCAGAAAATCGCGGCGACTCGGACGGGCGAGCTCGGGACGCGAGATGGGTCTGGACATCGAACTGCTCCTGGGACTTGAGAAAAGTCAGCCGGCCATGCGGCCCCGGCATTCTCGGGAAACGGACTCTCCCTACATTGGAACCGGCCCGCCGCGAGGTGTCAAACGACGCCTTCACAGCGATGGGCCATCCAGAAGGCCCGGCGAGCGGTGTTGCTTCGGGCCGGTCCTCGAAATTCACGGCGACGGCTCGACTTCCCCTTCCAGGTCGTAACCCGCCAGCATGTGGTCGACCAGGGCGGAGGCCCGGTCCCAGTCGTAGTTGCAGAACGAGTGCCCGCGGGTGACGAACGCCGCCCCGGCGTAGAACATCTCGTACTGCAAATGCCGCGACGCGAACTCCGAGCCGAGCGCGTCCCAGGCGAGCTTGAACAGCTTGACCCGCTGCTTCGAATCGGCCACCGGCGACTTCTGCGTCTTGCCGATCAGCCGGGCCAGCTCGGGATGGGCGAAGTCCTCGGCGGCGGAGGGGAGCATGATCAGCCCCCCTCCGGCCAGCTCGCGGATCGCCGTCACGAACGCCGGGTACATGTCCTGGCTGAGGACCTGCGCCGCGTACAGCAGGTGCGGATCGGGCAGGAAGTACCGGCCGCGATGGGAACCACGCACCTCCATCGCGCTCACCAGCCCTTCGATCATCGCCGCCTGCGCGGCGAGCTCGCCCAGCGTCTGTTGCACGGGGGGCATGCCGATGATGCCGTTCGTCTCGGCGATCCGCCGGGCGACGCCCATCAGGAACCGCAGCTTGACCGTCAAGCGGACCTGCGCCTGATAGTTCTGGTAGACGTGGGCCGGCGTGGCGTGGAACTGCTTCCGGCACATCTCGGGGCTTTCGCAGACGAACACCCGCTCCCAGGGAACGTGCACGTCGTCGAAGTAGATCACCGCGTCGTTCTCGTCGAACCGGCTCGACAGCGGGTAATCGAACACCGAGGGGGCAGCCTCCTCGTACGATCGCCGCGAGAGCACCTTCAGTCCCGGCGCGTTCATCGGGACGACGAACGAGAGGGCGTAGGGGGCCTCGTCCGGCTGCAACGGGGCGATGCAGGTCACGAAGACCTCGTTGGCCATGATGCTGCTCGTCCCGAGCATCTTGCCGCCGCGGACGATGATGCCGCGATCGTCCTTGTTCACCACGCCGGCGACGAGGAACGGGTCCGCCTGCTCGTGGGCCCCCTTGGAGCGGTCCGCCTGCGGGTTGATGATGACGTAGGTGAGGAACAGGTCGTTGTCGCGGGCGTAGCGGTAGTAGTCGGCGAGCGCCTTGGCCCGCGCGGGATCGTGCGCCTGGAACACCTCCAGCCCCATGTACATCCCGCTGATGCACGAGGCGACATGGTCCGGCGAGCGCCCCAGATAGCCGACGTGCATCTCGGCCAAATGCTCCAGCGCCTCCCGGCGGGCGACGAGTTCGTCGAAGCTGGCGGGGAGCTGCCAGATGCGGCTGGCGCGCTCTTTCGAGTCGTCGGGAACGTACGTCAGCAGGTGGCGGAGGGCGGGATCGCACTGCGCGTCGTACAGCCGGCACATCGAGCGAACCGATTTCCGGAACGCGGGGTGCTCGGTCACGTCGGCGACCTTGGCGCCGTTGAGATAGACCTCGCGGCCGTCGCGGAGCGACTCGAGGTGTTGTGGGCCGGTTTTCATGGGGCGGTCCGGGGCGGAAGGCAGAAGGCAGTAGGGAGACGGCAATCGGCAGTCGGCAGGAAGGAGAAAGCGGAACGGATCGGGGCGCTGTTCGTCGTTCGCCGTCATCGTACAATACCGTCCATCAGCCGCACACTGTTCGGGAACGGCTCGAGGAGCACCGCGTGACCATTTCGTTGAACGGCATCGGCGTGGAGCGCACGGAAGCCATCGACGCCGAGATCCGGGATCTGGTGATCGCCGGCTGGACCTCCCGCGACCGGGAGGCGCTCGAGGCGCACATCGCGGAACTCGAGCGGCTGGGGGTCGCGCGGCCGAAGCGGGTCCCGACTTTCTATCGCGTCGCCGCGTCCCTGCTGACGACGGCGGCGAAGATTCAGGTGCTGGGGGGCGACTCCAGCGGCGAGGCCGAGCCGGTCGTGTTGCGGCTGGGAGACCGGACATGGCTCGGCGTCGGATCGGACCACACCGACCGCGCGCTGGAACGGCAGGGGGTCGCCCTCGCCAAGCAGCTCTGCACGAAGCCGATCGGCCGAGACCTGTGGTCGCTGGACGACGTGCTCGATCACTGGGACCGGCTGACGCTCCGCTCGTTCGCCGTCGACGGCGCGCGGCGCGAGCCGTATCAGGAAGGCACGTTGGCATCGATGCGGACTCCGGACGAGCTGGTGCGGCTCTACGCCGGCGGCGACGAGCTCGGTCCGGGGACCGCGATGTTCTGCGGCACGCTCGCCGTGCGCGGGGAAATCCGCCCGGCGGAGTCGTTCGAGATCGAGTTGGAAGACCCCGTGCTGAGGCGGACGTTGCGGCACGCCTATCGCGTCCGGGACCTGCCGGTCGAAGAATGAGGATCGTCAGTTGTCAGTTGTCGGTTGTCTTCGGGAGCGGGCCGAGGTCGGGGCTTCAGAATTTCAGTTTTGCGTCGCAAAACTGAAATTCTGAAGC
>JBBDNU010000039.1:0-6933 GCA_040877365.1 Planctomycetales bacterium | reverse complement strand
CCGCCGCGGCGCGGACCACTGCCGAGGACGCGGCCGCGGGGGGCGCGGCGACCGCGGACCGCTCGCCCGACGCGGTTCGACGCCAGATTTTGCTCGCGATCCGCTCCGCGGCCGCGAGCGCGGAGCCGGCGCGCAAGAAGGACTGCCGCCGCGGGACGACGCAGACCTTCGCCCTCGCGGGCCAGCTCGCGGAGGCCCGAAAGGAACTCCAGCAGTTGCGGATCGTCGCCAGCGACGTCGACTACTATCTCGTCACGCCGCTCGTCGAGATCGCGTGGCAGGAGCGGGCCGCCGGGAACGCCGAGGGCGCCCGGTCGGCCATGGACGAAGCGGCGAAACTCGCATCGAAACTCCCGCCGCTCGGCCAGTTGTCGTTCGATTCCGCCGCGTCGCTCGCGGCGCTGTTGATCGCGAGCGATCGCGGGAGCGAGGCGGGACCGCTCCTCGCGGCGACGCAGAGCGGCCCGGCGGCCGAGGAGTTGTGGACCCGCACGATCGCGGCGGGAGCAATCGGCACCTTCGATCTCGATGCGGAGTTCGCCCAGCGCGTGCCGCAGCCGGGGCGGTCGCCGAAATCCGTGGCCGTCGTCTTCGAGCTCGCGCGGCACGGCGCCTGGGACGCCGCCGCGCAATGGATCGGGCAGTTGCCCGATCCGCAGGTGCGGCTGGAGTGTACGCTGGCGCTGGCGGAGGCTTCGGCGGCGGTCGGTCCCGCGGGGACCGACGCCCGCATCCAGCCCGCGGTCTCGGCGCTGCCGAAGGCGGCGCAGGCGATCGTGTTCGCGCGGATCGCGCTCCGGCGGCAATTGCTCGGCGACGAAGCCGGCGCCGCCGCGGCGCTCGAACGCGCCCGGACCGAGTTGTCGTCCGTTCCCGAATCCGAGCCGCTGCAACTGCCGGGCGACGTCGCCGGCGTCTACCGGTTCGAGCCGCGAATTGGAATTGACCGCGAGGCCGCGCTCGCGGCGGGCGAGGTCGCGCGCGTCGCGGCGTTGCGCGGCGAGCGCGAAGCGGCGTGGCGCTCGCTGGAACGGGCGCTCGCGCATTGCCGGGCGCTGTCGCCCTCCCTTTCCGCCGTGCAGAAGCTCCAGTCGGAGATCGACGCCGCCGAGGCCCGTGTTCAACAATCGCTGATGACGGCGCTCGGATTGCAGACGGACCTGCAGGGCCGCGACGCCCTGCAGAAGTATCGACGGAAGGTCCGCGACTTGAACGGCGCCGCCGAAATTCGCTTCCGCCTGCAAGCGGAACTGCTCGAGCAGGCGGTCGCGGGGGGACTGGCCGAGCAGGTCCAGTCCGCGCTGCTCGCGGCGGGTTCGGTTGCCGACTTTCCGTTCGAGAAGAGCGCGGTCCCGTGGCGTCTGGCGGAGCACTTCATCCGCGCCGGCGCTCCCGAGAAGGCCGACGCCATCCGGCAGGCCGCGACGGGCCGCGGCGGCGCTCCCGCCCCCGAGTTCGTGCTGCAATCGGAGACGGAGCGGCTGATTGCCGACGGACAGCCGGCCCAGGCGGCCAAGCGGATCGACCAGGCGGCGGAACCCGACGCGTTCCTTCGCTCCGGGTGGGCGCTGCGGCTCGTCTGCCGCATCGTGGACGCGGACCGGCTGGGGGACGCGGCGGCCTTTCTCGCGGAGCTTCGCGACCCGCTCTTGCGGGAAGAAGGCTACCGGCTGATGGCGGCCCGCGCCGCCCGGCGCGGGAAAGGGCCCGCGGCGTGGGAGACGCTCGAAGCGCGGAGGCTCAAGGGACCGGAACTGGTCGCCGCGGGGCACGGCCTGATCGCCGGTCTGGAAGCGGCGGCACGGCGCGACGCCGCGACCTCCCCTGCCGAATGAGCGCCGCCCGGGGTCCGGCCGGTTCCGCATGCTTTTTGGACCGACTGTCAAGGAACGTCGGCCGGCGGTCCGAAGTCAGATCGAGGTACGCCGAAACCTGGCTTTCCGGCGATTCCCCGGTTCGAGAACCGATCTTTCCCGATCCGCGGACCGGCCCCTCGATCTTCCCCATTTCGCCCGACCGTACTAGAATCGCCCCATCGACTTTGGAGCGTTGGCTTTGTTCAAGGAGGCAGTCGTGAAAACTCATGCACTCGCGGTGTGCGGCCTGGTGCTGCTCGCGTTCGGAGGGGCCGCGCACGCCCAGAATGCGCCGAACGGCCACACGCCGGAGGTGCTGATCATGCAGGCCGGCGGCGACCGCCTCATGGAAGACCTGCAATACCTGCTGACCCTCACCACGCCTCAGCAGCAGGCCCAGTGGAAGACCATCAAGGACTGGGTCGAGGAGATGTTCCTGCCCGGCATCGACGGCAAGCTGCCGATCGGCGTGGACGTGATTCTCTCGAACGACGCCACGCGCTACCGCCCGCAGTTTCCGATCAAGAACCTCCAGGACTTCCGCAACAACCTGAACGCGTACGGCATCCCCAGCCGCAAGAAGACCGCGAGCCTGTACCAGTTGGAAAAGGGGTTCGAGGGCTACCTGCGATACCGGCACGGGTACGCGATCATCGGCGAGCGGGACAGCGACGTGCCGCTGACGGTCCCCAATCCCCAGGTCGATCTCGTTCCGCTGGTGCAGGCGGGGTTCGATGCGGCGCTCCGCCTGCGGAACGACCCGCAGGGAATGGACCCTCGCCGCAACGACTTCCAGCGGATCCGCAAGGACCTCCTGGCGTCGGTCAAGCAGAACCCCGACGAGACCAAGGAGGACTTCGAAGTCCGCAGGACCCTCGTCGAGCACCAGTTGAACGAGCTCGAGCGGTTCTATGTCGAGTCGCGGTACGCGCTCCTCGGCTGGACCACCGACAGCCGGCAGCAGGAAGGCCGGCTCGACATCACCTTGGAGCCGATCGCCGGCTCGTCGCTCGCCGCGGGGATCGACCTGCTCAACCAGGCCCCCAGCCATTTCGCGAACGTCCCCAAGGCGCAGGACTCGATCCTCAGCCTCCGCGTCAATCACCCGCTGGACCCGATGCGGAAGCAGCACGCGGCCGACTTCGTGAAGGTCCTGCGGCCCAGCCTGGAGCGCCGCGTCGAGGACGACAAGGACCGCTCCGACGAAGAGAAGAAGGCCGGCAAGCAGGTCGTCGAGATGATCGCCGGAATGATCGACGCCGGCGCGCAAGCCGGGCTGGCCGAGTTCGTCGTCGAGGTCGCCACCCGCCAATCGGGCAAGCGCGCGCTTGTCGCCGGCGTCCGCTCCGTGGACGGCAACAAGGTCCACGACATCGTGCAGCTTCTGCCCGCCGCGCGGAAGACGCGGAAAGTCCAGATGGACGTCGCCAAGGTCGGCGAGACCCGCATCCACCAGGTCGATCTGGACTTCGACCAGCCGGCCATTCTTCAAGACTTTTACGGTCAAGACCTCGCGCTGTTCGTCGGCGGCGACAAGGACGCCGTCTGGTTCGCGACCGGCGAGAAAGCGCTCGACGATCTGAAGGCCGCGATCGCGGCGGTCGGCCAGCCGAACGTCGGCAAGCAGGACGATCCCTTCGTCGATCTGGCGATCAAGCTCGGCCCGTGGGTGGACCTGCGGAGCCAGCTCGACCCGATTCAGCCCAAGGCGAAGCCCGCCGCGCGGCCGCGGCCCGCTCCCGCCCGGGGCGAGGCGCGCACCCCGGTGGCGGACGAGCTGACGCCGGAGATCGACCGCTCCCAGCTCCGCAAGCTCGCGCTCGAGGCCTTCGCGGCGGGGGATGACGTGCTCACGCTGCAGCTCACCCGCAAGGACAAAGACGTCGCCGGCAAGTTGTCCGTGCAAAGGGGCGTGCTGCGGATGGTCGGCAAGGGGCTCGCGCAGTTCTCCGAGGAGAACCTCGCGGAGTAGCCATGCCGCTCGTCATCACCGTCCGCGAGTCCTTCTCGATCCCGCTGGAGGTGGACGCGGTCCGCCTCGAGGACGTCCGCGGCATGTCCGCCGACGCGGTCCGCCGGATTCTCGTCCAGCACGGGAACCGGCAGCCGGCGCTCGGCGAGCTGTGCGACGTCGCCGGCTCGGCGGCCGACGACGAGACGCTCGTCTGGCGCGGCGATTGTTCGCGCGTCAAGCTCATCGGCACGCACCTCAAGAGCGGCCGCGTCCGCGTCGAGGGGGACGCCGGCATGCACCTCGGGGCCGAAATGACCGGCGGCGAAATCCTCGTCGAGGGCAACGCCGCCGACTGGCTCGGCGCCGAGATGCACGGCGGAAAAATCCACGTCCGCGGCAACGCCGGGCACCTCGTCGGCGCGGTCTATCGCGGCGGCCGGCGGGGGATGACCGGCGGCGTCATCCTCGTCGAGGGAAATGCGGGAAATGAAATCGGCCATACGCTGCGCCGCGGCGTGATCGCGATCGGCGGCGACTGCGGCGACGCACCGGGATTCAACATGCTCGCCGGCACGGTCCTCGTCTTCGGCGAATGCGGCATCCGCCCCGGCGCCGGCATGCGCCGCGGCACGATCGCGCTCCTGGGGAACGAGGACGTGGAGTTGCTGCCGACTTTCCGCCGTTCCGGGACGCAGCGGTTCGTGTTCCTGCGGTTCTATCTGCTGCGGCTGAAAGAGCTGGGCTTCCCCGTGCCGGACGGCGTGCTCGACGCCGCTTGCCGCCGCTACGCGGGCGACTTCCTCGAATCGGGCAGGGGGGAAATCCTCCTGCGTGCGGTTTCGCCTGGTCCGTAGCGGAAGTCGCAAGACTTCCGCTCGCACGTGAAGCAGGACCGGAATTCTTGCGAATTCCGCTACGGGACAGCGAGCCTCCCGCGTGAGCGGGGGGAGAAAACGCCACGCGCTTCGTGGCGCTCTTCGCACTGTCGCGAGTCTCTTTCTCAGCGGCGGACGAAAACGATCGAAAGGCTCATGCCTCGAATTGTCTCCGCGCCCTCGGCGTCCTCGGCGGTTGATCATTTCGGCCGTTCGAACCACGGAACATCGAACCGCAGAGGGCGCCGAGGGCGCGGAGACGAAGCGGTTCACCGCGGATCGCGCGATCGGATAGGACGAAATGCTTCATCACACGTGCGCAGCGAAATCCCCGATCTCGATAAATTCGCGATCTCCCGAAGACGCTGGTGCCGCGCGGAACCCACGTCCCGCCGAGCCGGCGGGACGTACTGGGCGCGTGGTGCGGATTCGCCGCGGGCGTTATCGTGGCGGGCGAACCCGCGGAGCGCTGCCCGGGGGCGTGGGATGATCGTGAATCACGCATTCGACGAGGGAGTGTCTTCGATGGAACGCCGAAAGATCGCCGCCCTGCTGGAATCCGGGCAGCCGGGGGAACAGGTCGATGTCCGCGGGTGGGTCCGCACGCGGCGGGACTCGAAACAGGGGTTCTCGTTCATCGAGATCAACGACGGAAGCTGCTTCGCCAGCCTGCAGGCGGTCGTCGATGCGAACGTCCCCGGCTACGCCGAATCGATCAAGCGCGTCACCACCGGCGCCAGCGTGAAGGTCACGGGGGAGCTGAAAGAGTCTCCCGGCAAGGGGCAGCGGATCGAGCTGGCCGCGCAGACGCTCGACGTGCTCGGCGAGGCCGACCCGCAGGCGTATCCGCTCCAGAAGAAGGGGCACAGCTTCGAGTTCCTCCGCGAGATCGCCCACCTCCGCCCGCGGACCAACACCTTCGGGGCGATCGCCCGCGTGCGGAACGCCGTCTCCGCCTCGATCCACGAGTTCTTCCAGTCGCGCGGGTTCCTCTACGTCCAGACGCCGATCATCACCACGAGCGACTGCGAAGGGGCGGGCGAAATGTTCCAGGTCACCACGCTCGACCTGGCCCGCCTCGCGAAGATCCAGACCGAGCTGGACTACGCGCAGGACTTCTTCGGCAAGCGGGCCTCGCTCACCGTCAGCGGGCAGCTCGAAGGGGAGATCTTCGCTTGCGCCGTCGGAGACGTCTACACCTTCGGCCCGACGTTCCGGGCCGAGAACTCGAACACCACCCGGCACCTCGCCGAGTTCTGGATGGTCGAGCCGGAAATGCCGTTCTGCGATCTCGAAGACGACATGCGGCTCGCGGAGGAGTTCATCCGCACGCTCGCCGGCGATCTATTGAAAAAGTGCCCGCAGGACATGGCGTTCTTCGAGCAGCGGATCGACAAGACCGTTCGGCAGACGCTCGAGCACGTCGCCGGGCAGGAGTTCGTGCGGCTGCCGTACACGGAGGCGATCGACATCCTGCACAAGAGCGGCAAGCCGTGGGAGTTCCCGATCGAGTGGGGCCGCGATCTGCAATCGGAGCACGAGCGGTTCCTCACCGAGGAGCATTTCCAGCAGCCGGTGGTCCTGTTCGACTATCCGCGGACGATCAAGCCGTTCTACATGCGGGTCAACGACGACGGGAAGACGGTGCGGGCGATGGACGTGCTGGTCCCCCGCGTGGGGGAGATCATCGGCGGCAGCCAGCGCGAAGAGCGGCTCGACGTGGTCACCGAGCGGATGCGCGAGCAGGAGCTGAACCCGGACGACTACTGGTGGTACCTCGAGCTGCGGAAGTACGGCACCGTCCCCCACAGCGGCTTCGGCCTGGGCCTGGAACGCTTCATCCAGTTCGCCACCGGCATGACGAACATCCGCGACTGCATCCCGTTCCCCCGCACTCCGCGGAACGCGGAGTTTTGAGAGATTGCCTGCCCCCGTTTAGCCGCGACCAACAGGGAGCGCGAACCCGTCTTGATTCGATCGAAGGCGGCATCGCCCGCAAAAATGCCGGGTCTGGAAAATTCCGCCCCCCCGGCTTCCCGAAGCGATTCGAGTGGAGTATAATCACCGCGTTGCCGATGAATGTCGGCCGGCCTGCCGTTTCCGGCGGGCGAAAATCCAGTGTCGCGGGGTGGAGCAGCCCGGTAGCTCGCGAGGCTCATAACCTCGAGGTCGCAGGTTCGAATCCTGCCCCCGCTACTGCAACCCCGGTGTCGCGAACAACGCGACGCCGGGGTTTTCTGTTGCGCCC
>JBBDNU010000038.1:0-7038 GCA_040877365.1 Planctomycetales bacterium | reverse complement strand
GCGCCGGGTGCCACTGGCTTGCCAGTGCTTCACGAGTGGTCCCTTGCTCGTTCCTTCACGAACCGTGCCGGATGATGGCCTCGACTCCGGCATTATCGACGGCGGATCGGGACGTTCGATCAAGAGGAACTCGATGCTCGGCAGACCCCCTCACCGCGAGCGGGTCCAGCTCGACCACGACCCGGACGACAGCCGGTGTTCCCGACGAATCACGGCCCGCCGCCGGGGTTGTCCGATCCCGGTTCGCAGCGGAGCCGCCGAGACGAATCGCAATGGAAAGCGCAAGGGTTCTCCGCGGCCGAACAGGCAACGCGGCCGCACCCTGACTCGAAAGGCACTGGCAAGCCAGTGGCACCCGGCGACGCGAGCCCGCAATGCCGGTTGATCGGCAATGAGACGGGGCAACTCGGTCACCGCCGCGCCGACCGGCCTGGCTTCACGAAGCGAACGATGATCGACGAAGGAAGCCGCAGTGCGCGTCCTCCTGTCGCTGGCGCGACCCCGACGCCTGGACGGCGTCGGGGCCATCCGCTTCCCACCGTTCGAACGGCGGATGTAGCCGCTTCACTCGACCGCGGCGGTCGCCTCCGCCGCGTAGTCGAGCTTGACCTTCGCCACGCGCAGGTTGACCGTGTCGGAGACGTAGGCGTGCGTGTCGGAAACGGCGACGTAGGTGGGCCAGGCCAGCGGGATGAGAGGCGTCTTCACCGCGGACTCCGCCCGGTTCCCCCGCGAGTCCTGATTGCCGTATCCGCCGAACGTCGTGATCGGGTTGTTGTTCGTATCGACGACTTCGATCCGGAACTGCCCCAGGTTGGGGAAGAACACCCGGCCGAACGGATCGACCGCGAACCCCGCACCCTCGCACATGCACAGAGGCGTGCCGGACCCGGCGTAATCCGAATACGGGGCGAACCCGAACCGCGTCCACTCCGCCCCCTGCAGCTCCCCGCTCAGCGTGCCCTGGTAGGCGCGGTGATAGCGGAACTTGGTTTTCGGCTTCGCCAGCAGTTCCGCGGGAGGCTCGCCGAGAGCGCTCTCCGGCAGCTTCGGGTCGAACCACACCGCGCCCCCCTCGGGCGGAAACTTGACGATGCTGCCGTACATGTACCCGTACCAGAACCCCCCGTCGCCGAGCTTGCGATACGTCTCGGGCGCGGGCGGGAGCTTGTCGTCGAAGAAGGGGGGATAGTCGCGGTCCTCGGGCTTGACCATCGTCGCCAGATAGATGTTTCCTTTCGCGTCGACGCGGGGGATCGTGCCGACCGAGCACTGCCAGATCAGCGTCCGCTTCGGCTTCTCGTCCATGCCGAAGGTCAGCAGGCTGGTGAAGGGAGTTGCCCCGCGTTTTCCCGTTTTCCAGTCGGCGGGGGGGATGACGAACAGTTCGTCCCCCTTGAGGTCCATGTACTGTTGCTGGAAGGTCATGATGCCCCCCCACGAGCCGCGGTGATTGTCGCGTCCCGGCCAGCCGAGCGAGTTTCCGTCGCGGTCCCAGCGCATCAGGCCGTTGCCCCAGCTCAGGGTGATGAAGTTTCCGTCCGGGGCGACGAGGAGCTGCGTCCCCGTGCTGTTCATCCCCATGTTGTGGCCTTGGAACTTCGTCAGCTTGCGGACCTTCCCGGTCTGCTCGTCGATCTCGTGCCACTGCTCCATGTTCGTCTTGACGAACAGCTCGCCGCCGCGGCGGTCGATCGTGAGATCGCGCGGGCCGTCTCCCCACGGCTCGTCGATCTGCGAGATGTCGTGCAGCTCGAGCTTCTCGCCGGTGTCGTCGATCCAGCTCAAGCGCCGCCCCTGCCGGGCGTAGGAGAGCGAGGGCATCCACAGCCGGGGCGTGTCGCCGAAGGCGTCGAGCACGGCGCGATGAATGCCGAAGTTCGGGCTCATCCCGGTCTGGGGGAGCGACAGCCGGTATAGCTCGCGCCCCGTTTCGCGATTCTCGAACTTGATCAGGTCGGCCGTCTGCGGTCCGGTGTGGGCGACGACGTACAGCGCCCCCGTCCGCGGATGGACCGAGACCGTCTGCGGCGCCGTCAGCTTGATCTCGCTCACGAACGAGCGGTCCGACTCGCGGAACACCGCCACCCGGTCCGCCGCCGGATCGGCCACGTACAGGAACCCGCCCGCCACGGCGATCCCCCGCGGCTCGGTGAAGCGGTCCTGCTCCTTCCCCGACGCCTGCGGGTCGCCCAGAAACACGTCGGCCGGGCCGCGGCTCGCGAGGTCCACGCGATATACCGCCGGCACGGGCTTCACGTCGCTGTAGGCCCCGGTCCACACGCCCGAGACGTACAGCGACTTCCCGTCGCCGCTGACGGCGAGCGCCGCCCGCAATCCGCGGACGAGCTTCAGATCGGGAAACAGCGGCTCGCTGAGGAAGGACTCGTAAGCCGCGCCGCCGTCCGCATCGAGCGAGGCGAGCACGCCTTCATCGATCAGCCAGTGCAGCCGGCCCGAGCTTTCGACCGCGGGCAGCCCGTACTCCCCGGTCGAGCGGCCGCGGACGAGCGTCGTGTCGGGATAGAGGCCGAGCGTCTGCCAGTTGTGGATCCGCGGGACGAGCGCGCCCTCCTCGTCGCGGAACGTGCCGAATGCCCGCACCCGCTCGAACGGCAGATCGGCGGGAAAGGGGACGAGTTGCTTCACGTGATGCCCCTCGCGGTCGAGCACCTTGATCTTCACGCCCCCCTGGTTGCTGTTGGCGGTCGCGTCGGAATAGAAGGCGTACACCCGCCCCTCCGGCCCCACCGCGACGGAATGCACCGGCGGCGTGGCGTCCGGCACGTCGAGCAGGTACCCATCGAGCCGCGGCGTCATCCCCGCCGCCACGCGGACGCGGAACGGTCCCCCCGGCGCGGGTTGCCCGTCGTCGCCCTTTCCGTCCCACGCGAGCGACTGCGCGAGCGATTTCGGCTGAAGCGGGGCGGGCGCGTTGTCGCCGAGCACGCCGGCCGCCAGATGCCGCACGACATTTCCCCGCGCGTCGACGACCGTCACCTCGACGTCCGCGGCGCGATCGAGGGCGAAGGCGATCGTCGCGCCCTCGCCGGTCTTGGCGACGCGCAGCGGCTCGGCGAACCGCACCTCCGCCGCCAGTGACGGCGCGATACACGCAATCGCCGCCGTCAAAACCAGCATCAAACGGAATGAACGCATCGCGCCGCTCCTCGATCCGGGGGGGTGAATGCCGATCGTCAGCTTGACCGCGACCGCGGGGGGGAGTCAAGCTGCGGAGATGGATGTCCGCCCCGAGTCGTCATCGGAGAAGTCCACGCCGGCACCTGCCGCGGAGCCTCCGATCAACCGCCGAGCCGTGATCCACGACGTCGGCAGGGCTTTCGCCTGGATGAGGATCTTCTTCGTGCTGGTCTTCGGTCTGACCTTTTTGGCGTTGCAGATATCGGAGTTGCAAGCGCCATGGCAACAGGGGCCGTGGTGGCGAATGTTCGAGGGCTGGCTCGTCTGCTACTTCGCCTGGTTCGCGGGTGGCTGCTGGCAGCGTACGGCGCGAATCGCCGTTTGTGACCTCGCCTCGACCGGGACGCCGCCGACCCCCGCACAAATCAAACAACTGCGGAGGCGGTGGCTGAATGCGGCTCACTGGTCTCCGAGAGAGTGGCTGGAATCGCCGTCGCAATTCGTCGAATTCCTCGTGTTGATCGCGGTCATTGCGATCACCTGGCAGCTCCCGGAACTCGGCGGCGGCATCCTGGTTCTGACCGCAGCGCATGCCATTGTGGTGCTCGGTCTGAGGATCAGCCGCAGTCGCTCCCGCATCAAGTAGCTCGAGCTGGCAGCTTGGGCCACGATCGGTGCACCAGCGCTTCAGAAGTCAGAAGTCAGAAGGCAGAAGGCGGAAGGCGGAAGGCAGAAGGCAGTGGTCAGCGGCTCTGCAGGTCGTAGCGCCAGCCGCCGATCGGGTTGCGGTCGCGCGTCAGCCGGAACGAGCGGCCGAGGACCGGCGAGGGGACGAAGCCTTCGGCGTCCGGCTTGATCCGCTGGAAGCGCGCCCGGCCCCGGCGATGGATGCGGAAGTCGATCTCCTCCCCGCGGGCGTCGATCAGCCAATACTCGCGCACGCCGGCCTCGAAATAGCCCTCGAAGAGCAGCTTCGTGTCCTTCTTGACCGAGCTGCGGCTGACGATCTCGACGATCAGGTCGGGCGAGCCGGCCACCTCGACATATCGCTGACTTCCAGCGACGTGCTCCCGATACGCAGCGCGGCCGGACTTGAGCGTGTCCCAAGCGCAGACGATCAAGTCGGGCTCGGTCGACACGTCCGCCTCGCTGTTGATGAACAATACGCGCTCGATCAGCAGTTCGCCCAGATCGTCCTCCTTGACGATGGTGGCGAGATCGCGTGTCACTTCGGTGACCACCTTGTTGTGCGACTCGACTTCTTCGGCGCTCATGTCGACGATGATCTCCCCCCGGACATACGAGATGCGGCCGCGCTCCGGGAAGTCGTCGGAATGCGCCCAGTCGCGGAACGAACGCAGGTCCGAGATTCCGGCCGGGATCACGACGACCTCGGGATCGTCGAGAGTTGCGAGCGAGTTCGTGGCCACTCGATTGCCCTCGATGAGGAATGATGGCGCCATTCTATCCGAACCGACCGCCGGGGGCGAAGAGAGTTACAAGCACGTGTCCGTCGGCCGTGGTGGGCACAGCCCACGCTACTGGTCCGCCGATCGCAATTCGGTGGGCCGCCGCCCCGTTCGCCCCGGAGGGTCCAAGGCGGTCATTCTCGGAATTCCGCCCCGGAGGGGCGGGGGAAATTCGGCTTTTCCTCCGTCCATCGATCGATCGAGCACGAGCCATCGATCGAATTCGCGCGAGTCTTCCTTCGCCCCTGCCGGGGCGAGTCGCGCGAGAAGTCGACTCCTGCCACGGGTTCCGCGACGCCGCTGCGCGTGGGCGTCGCTCCACCCATGGCTACATTCCCCGACCCCTCCGGGGTCGCGTCCGGGCCGTCGAAGGTTCGAACGCGAACGCGGCAGCGGTCAGTCCCACCATTTTTCGATGGACGGACCACCATGACCTCGTCCAGATCGAAACTATGCGTTGACCGTAGCGGAATTCGTAAGAATTCCGCCGTGCCCATCGGAATTCTTGCGAATTCCGCTACCCACCGGATGCGATAGGCGAACTACTACGGCTTCGCCGCCGCCAGGCGATGCGTCGGCGTCGGGCGGCCGGGACGGAAGCTGCGCGTGCGACGGAACTCGGCGCGCGCGGATCGAGCGGCACACGCGGCGGTGACCGCGGCGATCGCCTGCGATTCCAGCATCGCCGGCTCGCACGCCACGCGGGCGTTCACGATCAAGTCGAGCGCATCGACCTCGCAATGCGAGGGCAGCGACAATTCCGGTTCGCTCGCGCTGCTGATCAGGTTCGCCACGCCGAAGAAGCCTTCCCACAGGCCGATCGTCTTGAGGTGGGCCGGCTCCGCGCCGTGCTCGGCGAGCGCCGCCCGCAGGCGGGCGATGACGTCGAGCAGCAGCTGGTCCAACGGGAACTTCCCCGCGGCGGTCACGCGGACGCTGCTGTTGAGCCAGCCCAGCTCCGCCTCGCCGTCGGCGTAGATGTCGTAGTCGATATCGAGCACGCGGCGGCCGAAGTCCCCCTCCTGCTCGAGCAGCGCCGCGAGCGCGTCGAACCCCGCGCCGGTCTTCGCCGAGATCCGCAGGACCGGCACGCCGGGATGATGCTTCTGGATGAGGTCTTCGAGTTCGTCGGCGTCTGCCGCGGAAAGTTCGTCGATGCGGTTGATGAGGATCGCGTCCGCCTCTTCGAGCTGCTTTTTGAGGATATACGCCGCCTTGGGGGAGAAGCCGGCGCCGGCTTCGTTCCGCAGAATGCGTCCTCCGTGGCTCGGCTTGAGGATCACGGCATAGGGGGCGATCGAGAACTCGGCCTCGAAGAGCTGCTTGATCGGCTGGATCACGGTCGCGACGAGATCGGTGCAGCTTCCGACCGGCTCGGCCAGAATCACGTCCGGTTTCTCGCCGCTGCCGAGGCGGCCGACGGTCTCCATCAGCTCGTCGAAGTTGCAGCAGAAGCACGCCCCGGCGACTTCGCCCACATCGAAGCCCTGCGCGCGGAGGTTGTTCGTGTCGACGAGGTCGGCCGCCTGATCGTTGGTGACGATCCCCACCCGCAACCCGCGCCCCATGTAATGCCGGGCGAGCCGCCCCAGCGCGGTCGTCTTCCCCGCCCCGAGAAACCCGCCGACCATGATGAAGCGAATGCGATGGGACATTGTTGAGTGGCTGATGCCGAGCGCTCTGCTGGAACCGAAACGCAAGGGATGACGGACCTTCGGAATCCGATAGTAGTCGAACCGAGTGCGGGAACCAATGCACCGCCCCCGTTTGCGACGACAAATGCCGGTACGACCGGAATTTTCGAATGGGGTTGACCATCCTATCGGATCAAGAGAACATTCCGCCCCCATTACCGCAAGGAGGCTGGTTATGGATGCGCCGGAGAAGTTCGCACGGTGGCTCGCCGCTCACGAGCACCCCGATCCGAATTATGGATGGGTGTATCGATACCACCCGCGCAGCGATGCGCATTCGGTCGCGCTGTGCGAGCTGATCCTCGAAGATCTGCTATGGGCGTGCGACGCCTTGCGCACGCAAGCGGCGGACCGGAAGGTGGTGTACGGGATCAATTACAAACACCGCTGGTCGACGACCGGCAAGCAGAAGACGCTCGATCTTGCGATCGGCACGGCGGCTGAGGTTGACGATGACGACTCTTTCCTCAGTCTGATTCATCGAGGCAGGATCGATCGGGTTCTGTTGTCGTGTGAAGCCAAGACGGTCATGACGGAGCACGGGAAGTCGCAACCACGGGTGTTCGATGAACTCGGCTCATCGCACGAAATCGTTCACCAGGGCGACCCGGAAGCGCTCGCGGCCGGAGTCGCGGTCGTCAATATCGCCCAGGAGTTCGTCTCTCCGTTGCGACAGCGCGGCGGCGAACTTCATGTGTCGAAGCACCATCAACCGCGGGCTGCGCAACGAATGC
>JBBDNU010000037.1:0-7121 GCA_040877365.1 Planctomycetales bacterium | reverse complement strand
ACCTACAACCGAGCCGCCTGACCACAATCACAAACCGCGTCGCACGCCCCTGCGGAATGCGGAGTGCGGAGTGCGGAGTGCGGAATTCGGTCATTTTCCACTCCGCATTCCGCATTCCGCATTCCGCATTTTGGCGGGGCGCTTATTCCACGCCGCATGACATCGTATAATCGCTCTCGTCATTCCGTCCGTCCCGTCCGTCCCCGGAGTCGCTGGTGAGTGCCGAATCGAGCAGCCTGATCGCAGCCCTGGAGGAGAACGTCGCGGGGGTGTTGCAGGGCAAGCGGGAGGCGATCCGGCACGCGCTGGTCGCGTTGCTCGCCGGGGGGCACGTGCTGATCGAGGACGCGCCGGGAGTGGGGAAGACATCGCTGGCGAAGGCGCTGGCCCGCAGTCTCGACTGCGCGTTCACCCGGCTGCAATGCACGCCGGACATGCTCCCCAGCGACATCCTCGGCTCGAGCATGTTTCTGCCGAACCTGGGGGAGTTCGAGTTCCGCCAAGGCCCGATCTTCACGAACGTGCTGCTCGCCGACGAGATCAACCGGACCACGCCCCGCACGCAAAGCGCGCTGCTGGAGGCGATGAGCGAGGGGCAAGTCTCGGTCGAGGGGCGGACCTATCCGCTGGCGAAGCCGTTCTTCGTCGTCGCCACGCAGAACCCGTTCGAGTACGAAGGGACCTACCCGCTCCCCGAGAACCAGCTCGACCGGTTCATGCTCTGCACGGAGATCGGCTATCCCGAGCGCGAGGTCGAGAAGGAGGTCCTCGTGACGCACCGGCAGGGGGAGCCGGTCGACAAGATCCGGCCGGTGCTCACCGGCGACCAGTTGCGCCGCCTGCAGGAGACCGCCCGCGAGGTCCGCGTCGACGACTCGATCAACGATTATCTGCTGGACATCATCACGGCCACCCGCAACCATCCCGATCTCGAATTGGGGGTGAGCACCCGCGGGGCGATCACGCTCTACCGGGCGATCCAGAGCCAGGCGCTCATCGAGCAGCGCGACTTCGCCGTCCCCGACGACGTGAAGCGGCTCGCCCTCCCGGTGCTCGCGCACCGCGTCGTGTGCCGCGGCCTGCTGCGGGAAGGGCAGCGGCAACGCGCCCAAGCGATCCTCCGCCGCATCCTGCAAGAGATCCCGGTGCCGGAGTAGGAACGGCGGTTCCCTCACGCGCGGGCCGCGTGGCGGGCTTCCGCGGCGGTTTGCACCGCGCGGACGATCTTGTCGTAGCCGGTGCAGCGGCAGAGGTTGCCCGCGAGATAAAAGCGGATCTCGTCTTCCGTCGGACGCGGGTTCCGGTCGAGCAGCGCTTCGGCCTGCACGATGAAGCCCGGCGTGCAGATGCCGCATTGCAGCGCGGCCCCTTCCAGGAACGCCTGCTGGACCTCGTCGAGCCGTCCCTGGCGGGCGACCCCCTCGATCGTGCGGACCGTGGAACCGTCCGCTTCGACCGCGAGGACCAGGCAGCTATCGACCGGCCGGCCGTCGAGGACCACCGTACACGCGCCGCAGTTGCCGTTCGAGCAGCCCTCCTTCGTGCCGGTGAGATCCAGCACGTCGCGGAGAACTTCGAGCAGCGTCTGCCGCGGCTCGCAGAGGAACTCGACGGAATCGCCGTTGATCGTGGCGGTGACGATGCGCTTTTTCGCCATTTGTTTTTTGTCCGCTGTCGGATGTCCGTTGCCGTCCCGCTCATCACTCCGACCGCTGGTCTCTGACCTCTGACTTCTGACTTCTGACTTCAATGTCCCGGCCGATACTCGATTTCTTCGCCGCGGGCCCGGGCGACGGCGGCTTTCACGACGCGCTCGACGAGCACCCCGGCGACGTGGCGGCGGTAGTCGATCGTGCCCCGCATGTCGTCCACCGGGCGGACGATCTCGCGGGCGGCTTCCGCCGCGCGCGCGATCGACTCGTCACTCACCGGCCGGCCGGCGAGCGCGGCGCTCGCGGCCTCGGCGAACAGCGGCGTCGGGGCGACCGCCCCCAGCGCGATCCGGGCCGAGACGAAGTTCCGGCCGCTCTCGTCGAGCGCGACCGACGCCCCGACCCCGACGACGGCGATGTCCATTTCGTTCCGCGGAATGAGCCGCCGGTAATGCGAGCCGGCGTGCGGCGGCGGGGCGGGAAAGCGGACCTCGACGAGCAATTCGCCCGGCTGGAGCACGTTCCGGCTCGGGCCGGTGCAGAACCGCTCCACGGGGACTTCCCGCGCGCCACCCGGACCGGCGATGACGCACGTCCCTTCCAGGGCGATCAGGCTCGGCGTGGTGTCGGCGGCGGGGCCGGAGTTGCACAGGTTACCGCCCACGCTCGCCCGGCTTTGAATCTGAATGCCGCCGATGATCCGGCAACTGTCGGCCAGGGCCGCGTACTCCGCGGCGATCCGCGCATCCTCGTAGATTCGATAGCAGGGGACGGCGGCGCCGAGCCGCAAGCCGTCGGGGCCGAGCTCGAGGACGTTCAGCTCGGGGATCTTCTTGACGTCGACGAGCAAGTCCGGTTCGAGCCGGCCGGTGCGGAGGTGATCGATGAGGTCGGTCCCGCCGGCGAGCGGTCGGCACGCGCCGTCGTGCCGGGCGAGCAGTTCGACCGCGGCCGCCAGCGTCGCGGGGGCTTCGTATTCGAAATCGCGCATCGCCGTCGTCCTGCATGGGGCCGTGAACGCTCGCGACGCCAGCATAGCGTGAGCGGCCCGCCGTTCGAATCGTGCCCGCGTTCAAGTCAGCGAGATGAGATGATGGCTGAGTTTCGCCGCCCCGCCGGCTTCGATCAGATAATTGTTCTCGATCCGCATTCCGCCGATGCCTGCGACGTACAGTCCCGGCTCGAGCGTGAGGACGTCCCGCGCGGCGAGCGTGTCGGTGCTCTCATGGACGAGGATCGGCGGCTCGGGGTGGGCGAGGCCGATCCCGTGCCCCGCGTGGTGCTTCAGCCGACCATAGCCGGCGTCCTCGAGCGGCTGCGACACCGCGGCGGCGACGTCTTTCGCCGGGACGTCCGCACGGAGCGCGTCTTCCCCGGCCTGCATTGCGGCTTCGCACAACCGGAACAGCATCCGCTGTTCGTCGCTCGGCGCGCCGACGGCGAGCGTGTTGGTGAAATCGCTGCGGTAGCCGTCGATCACGACGGAATAATCGAGGATGAACAGGTCGCCGGCGGCGAGCTTGTAGTTCGTGGGCAGCCCGCCCGCTTTGGGAGTGGCCGCGTTCGTGGCGCGAAAGTCGCCGTACACGATCGCGGGGCGCCCCGCCGCTTCGAGCGCCGCCGCCTGCACTTCGCGGAACACGTCGAACTCGCTGACGCCGGGGCGGATGACTTCGCGGCCCCGCGCGTGCCCCGCGTCGGTCGCCCGCATGCATTCCTCGAGGACCGCAATCTCGTCGGACTCCTTACGGCGGCGGAGCGTGCGGAGCGACGTGCCGAGGTCGACGCCCCCCCCCGGCTCGCGGTCTCCCGCTTCGCGGCGGACGGAATGCGACTCGCGATCGAGGCCGAGGACTTCGAACCCGCCGACGGGGAGCCACTCCGCCTCGACGGCCCCCTCGCGGCCGTACAGCCGATCGGCGAGCGTGCGCAGCCCGCGCAACAGCGCGTGGTCGCGGTTGATGACCGAGTGCTGATGGTCGTACCACTCCTCGACGATCTCGCGATTGACGTGCGGCTCCCCGATGCCGGAGCGGACCGTGAAGTTGTCGGCGACGAGCGTCGCACCACCCTCGCGCTCGAGCAGCAGCAGCGCGCGTTCCCCGGCGGAGAAGCTCAACGGCTGGACGAGAAAATTGGAGAGATAGTAGACGTGCCGCGGGTCGGCGATCAGCAGCCATTCCGTCCCGGCCGGCACCGCGTCCCACAACCGCTGTCGGCGGGCGTCGCAACCCTGGGGGGTGAGCATGGCTGTCGTCTCCGGCTGCGTAGTAGGGTGGGCTGTGCCCACCAGCCGCGCTGGAAGCCGTCTCCTTCAACGTTGGTGGGCACAGCCCACGCTACTTCAGTGTATCCCTTCCGCCGCGAGCCAGCGCTCGGCGTCCAAGGCGGCCATGCAGCCGGTCCCCGCCGCGGTGATCGCCTGGCGGTAGTAGTCATCGGCGACGTCGCCGGCGGCGAACACGCCTTCGACGCTGGTATGCGTGCGGAACGGCTTGACCCAGCGGATGTAGCCCTTTTCGTTCGTCTCGACCTGCCCGGCGAGGAAATCGGTGTTCGGCGTGTGGCCGATCGCGGCGAAGTAGCCGGCCGCTTCCAGCTCTTCGGTCCGGTCGCGCTCGAATGCGCTGCGGATGCGGACGCCGGTCACGCCCCGCTGGTCGTCGCCGAGCACCTCGTCGATCACCGAGTTCCACTTGACGTCGATCTTCTCGTTGGCGAGCGCCCGCTCGGCCATGATCTTGCTGGCCCGGAACTCGTCCCGGCGATGGACGATGTAGACCTTCGACGCGAACTTGGCGAGGTACGTGCTTTCCTCCATCGCGCTGTCGCCGCCGCCGACCACGACGAGCGGCTGGTTCCGAAAGCGGGGCAGCGCGCCGTCGCACACGGCGCACGCCGAGACGCCGCGGTTCTTGAAGCGGTCTTCCGAGGCCAGTCCCAGGTAATTGGCCCGCGCCCCGGTGGCGACGATCACGGCCTGCGCCGCGATCTCGCTGCCGTCGAGCGTCTGCATGCGGAACGGCCGTTCGGACAGGTCGATCTCGACCACGTCGTCGGTCTTGACGCGCGTGCCGAAGTTGACGGCCTGCTGCCGCATCAGCTCCATCAACTCCGGCCCGGTGACGGCCCGGTGCGGATCGTGCCCGGGATCGCTGTAAGGGACGCGGGAGGGATCGAGGGCGTCGGCGAGGAACTGCCGCATGTCGCCGGCGGGGAAGCCCGGGTAGTTTTCGACTTCGGTGGTCAGCGCGAGCTGGCCGAGGGGGAGGGTCCCCTTCTGGCGGTTGTCTTCGGTGACGGCCCCCTCGATGACGAGGGGCTGAAGCTCGGCCCGGGCGGTGTAGATGGCCGCCGCCCAGCCGGCGGGTCCCGAGCCGATGATCACGACGCGTTCAGCCACGTTCCCTCTCCTCGGCCGCGGCCATCATGCCTTGGCGAATTCCGTTCGTCGGACCTTGGCGAACGATACTCGACCGGGTGGAGGAGGGCAACTCACGGCGGAGCGCAAAAAGAAAGCGTTTCAAGCGACAAACGCCGCTCGAAACGCTCCCGAATTCGCCGATGGTTGCAAGTGCGGGCCAACGCTTGCCTCCATGGCAGAAGAATAGAGTCGCACTTCGTGTGCCATCGCCCTCGCAAGTCTTTAAAATAATCGCAACTCGATCCCTAGAGGCGACTTGCACGCATTTCGGACTTCCAAGGGGCGAATCACCATTGTGTATTACTTTGCGTCAATTGCAGCATTTTGCAATGCAGCAAAATGGGGCATGTCGCAAGAGTGCGTTGGTAGGCGTTCAGGTAGCCAGCGCGGCGGCGTTCTCCAGAAGTTCGCGGACGGTCCAGACGTGATCGGTCAGCCCGGCCGCCATCGCCGGGGTTCGGGGCATCCGGGGGGCTTGCTTCCTGAGCGTCGAATGGACGCGGACGAAGTTGTAGGCCGCGAAGAACATCGAATGCGCGGCCTCGTGGTTGCCCCACTTCTTGCTGAATCCGTTGGTCAGCCTGGTCAGCCGCCGAATTCCCATGCGGAGCGTGAGGTTGACCCGCTCGACGTGCGGCGTGCAGATCATCCGTTCGTCGGGTTGGCCGATCATCGCAGTCCGTCGGATATGGACTATCTTCGCCGGAGAGTAGCGGCGCTGCTCGCCGGTCGCAGGCGGAACATACGCTTTGACGATCGTTCCCCAATCGACCGACCGGCCCATGATCGACGGAATGGCGCTTTCGTAGCCGCCGAAGCCGTCGGTCGAAAGCTGTAACCGCCCAGCCGTGGCCCGCTTGAGTTTGACCGCGAAGGCGTAGCTGTCGCGGGCGTTCCGCTTGCCGACGTGCCACGCGACGATCAGCCTCGAGTTGCGTTCGATGCCGAGGAAGCAATAGGCGTCGCCCCGGTCGAACCGGTTGGGATGCCGGAGCTGCCGCGTTTTCTCCTTGCACTGGACAAAGCCCCACAGCTCGTCCACCTGCACGTTCTCGACGGGAACCCGCTCGATCATCTTCCACATGAAGTTCTCGCAGAGCGTGCCGACCATCGCGACGAGCTTGCAGAGCGTGTTCGGCGCGATCCCGGTGATTCGGGACGTGCTGCGGATCGAATTCCCTTCCAGCAGCATCCGCAGGGCAAGCTCCGCCCGATCAAGCGGCAGCCGCATGTCGCCGATGGGCCTCTCGTGCGGTTCGGTGAACGTCTTGCCGCACTCCGGGCAGCGGAAGCGCTGCAGCCCGTTCCGGTGTTTGCCGTGCTTCTCGGTCCTTTCGTGGGCGCAATGGGGACATGGCATCGCGATTCCGCCTTCTCGCTGGGGCGAATCGCGGTAGAATGCTGGTTGCCTAGACCGTGCATTCGGCGAATCGCCGGGTGTCGGTTGCCCCGGCCGGGTTCCAGCCCGACCGGGGTTTTCTCACGCCGGTTTATTGTAGCAACAATATTTCGGCAGTCAAGCGTTGACGGAAAGATTTTTTGTTGCTACGCTGTCCGCATGAAAAAGCAGCGCGGACGACCGCACAAGCCGCCCGAGGACCGGAAGTCGGCGGAGCTTCGCATCCGGCTCACGGGGGCCGAGCGCGCGGAACTCGACGCCGCGGCCGAGGGCGGAACCTCGACCTGGGCGCGCGACGTGCTCCTCAAGGCGGCGCGGCGGAAGTCGCGCTAAGCGGAGAGCGGGGGAGTCGAACCCGACCGTGCGTCAATGAGCGCGCACGAACCCCTCCGGCAGGCTATAAGGCTGCTGCGCCGTCCGAGACGCGGGCCGTTCTCCGGTGGAACCGAATCGCACCGGAGAATCCGATTTTGAGCGAAGCGCGTCGCATGCTGCAGAAGACACGAATTAGCAACCGTCGGTTCGCCGTCAGATGTCGAGCAGCATCCGGAGGTTTCCCTTCTGCTCGCCCGGCAACTCTCGAAAGCCGAAGTCTGAATACAGCTTGCGGGCCGCCAGGTTATCCGGATCCACGAAGAGAAAAACT
>JBBDNU010000036.1:0-7376 GCA_040877365.1 Planctomycetales bacterium | reverse complement strand
CCCGCCGCCGCGTAACTTGCGGCCGAATCGAGTAATTTCAACGGGCTGCTAGGGTGAAAGCCATGGAAGGACGTGGTGCAGCGTCGTAGGCCCGGCTACGCCGGCCGAAATGCGGCGCCGAAATGCGGCGGGGGGCATGGCACGGCATTCGCGATGGACGCCGGAGGGCGCGACTTCTTGTCGCTTTGCGACCGCAGCCTTCGGCCGGGCCACCCGCCACTTGTCGGTAAGCCCCCTTACCCTCTGCCCCGCAAAACCGGGAGAGAGGGGACCAGAGCTCGCTTCGTCCGCGGCCTACACCTTCGGCAGCTCGAACCCCTTGCGGTATTCGCGGCCGAGGAGGGCGTTGGCGGCGGCGTTGCCGGGGATGGTCTCGGTCGCAGCGTCGAACGCGAGCGTCGAGCGGGTGCGGAGGGCGATGTTCGCCAGGTGGCACAGGCGGGTCGTTTCGTGGCCGATCTCGATGTCGGCGTTGGGCTTCTCGCGGGAGACGATGCAGTTCAGGAAGTTTTCGACGTGCTGCGACTGCGAGCCGGTCGCCTTGCCGCTGTCGACCTCCTTGTTCTTCTCGTCGTAGACCTTGTAGCCGTCGCCGCTGGTGATGAGGGTCCCCTTCGAGCCGTAGAAGGCGATGCCGAAGTCGTTGCCCTCGATGCCGCGCGGGGACCAGGTGCGGTGCTCCCAACTGACGCAGCAGCCGTCGAAGTCGAAGGTGGCGAGCTGCGTGTCGGGGGTCTGCTGGTCATCGTCGAAGAAGTATTTTCCGCCGCCGCAGGCGACCGTGAGCGGGGCGTTCACGCCGAGGCCCCAGCGGGCGATGTCGAAGGCGTGAATGCCGTTGTTCCCGCACTCGCCGGTGCCGAAGTCCCACCGCCAGTGCCAGTGGTAATGGATGAGGTTCTTGCGGTACGGCTCCGAACCGGGACCGGCCCAGAGGTCGTAATCGAGATAGGCGGGGGCGTCTCCGGGCTGCACGCGGCCGATGCTCGGCCGCTGGCTGTTGATCCAGCAGCGGGCAAAGTTCACGTCGCCGAGCTTGCCGCTCTTCACGACTTCGACGGCGTCCATCATGTCCTGCCCGCTGCGGCGCTGCGTGCCGACCTGCACGACGCGATCGTACTTGCGTGCCGCCTCGACCATGCGGCGGCCTTCGATCAGGTTGTGCGAGGCGGGCTTCTCGACGTACACGTCCTTGCCCGCCTGGCAGGCGAGCACGGTGGCGAGGGCGTGCCAGTGGTCCGGGGCGGAGACGACGAGCGCGTCGATCGACGGGTCGTCGAGCGCTCGGCGGAAGTCCTTGATGTAAACGGGGGGCTTGTCCTGCTTGTCGAGCTTGAGCTCGGCGAGCTTCGGCGCGACCTTGTACTCGATCACCTTGTCGTCCGGCTCGCAGATGTAGGCGACCTCGACGTGCGGAAACTGCTTGAACGTCGGGATGAGCTGTCGCCCACGGCCGTTCACTCCCATCACCGCGATCCGCACCGGCTTCTTCGACTCGCCTTCCGCGGCGGAGGCGACGTGAGCGGAGGCGGCGACGGCGGCGGCCGCGGCGGTCGTCTTCAGGAAATCTCGGCGGTCGAGCTGAGTCATGATCGGATCCCTTCAGAAATTCCCGGGGGGCGGATTCGTGGGACGGATCGGCAATCCGTCCCACTGACGGCGCGTGCCGCGGCACGTGGATCAGTATACCGCGGCCGCGTGGGAGCGGTCCATTCCGTCGGCACGCGACCGCGGCGCGGGTATGGCAACAATCAAAAGGCGGCCGTTGTTCGCCCCACGGCGCCCGTCGCGAAGGCACTGGATGCCCGCCTGCGCGGGCATGACGCGCGCGGCGCACGTCGTCATGTTCCGCCGAGCCGGCGAGACCTACTTTCCGTCGCGGCGGTAGCGGTCGCCGAGCCATGCGAACGGCCGGCCGCCTTGCCGCGATTCGTGCAGCAGCGTGAACGCCGCGAGCACGATCGCCGCGGCCGAGACGAGCAGCGTCCGCCGCAGCGCGCGGCTCTCCGCGAACTCGCGGACGAACGGCGCGTGCCAGGGGAGCGTCGCCGCGGGCAGCGGCGCGGCGGCCGCGGGGGGGGCGTCGAGGCGGTGCTGCGGGGCGACGGCGATCCGCTCCTCGGCCGGGTCGCCGGCGTCGAGGTCGATCCGCGCGAGCTCGGCGATGAACGCCGGGTCGGTCTCGAGCGCCTGGGCGACCTTCTCCAGCGTGCGGACCTGTCGCTCGATCGCGACCAGCCGGACCTGTCCCGCGTGGTGCGCGCCGCGGAGCTCGAGATGTTCGAGATATTTCGGCGCGAGCGCGACGGACCCGTACAGCGCGACCGCCGCGAGCAGGCACAGCCAGAACAGGACCGAAGCAATCCAGCCGCGGTCGGGCGGTGTGTGGTGATAATCCAGGGGGCCGCGCAAGGGCGCTACTCCTGCCGCGTGAAGGTCAACGCCATCGGCCGGCCAGTGCCCGCACCGTCAGTCAACGTGGCCGTGACATTCTTTTCCCACCGCGCGAACGGCAGCAGGTCCAGTTCGAGATTTTCGGCCTGAATTCCATCACCGGAGACGAGATTCACCCGAAAACGAACTCGATTCTCCTGCTGCTCGATCCCCGACCATGCATACTCGACCCATTTCCCAGAATCGTTCGGGTCGATGATCCGCATCGTCCCGATGATGACGCGGCCGTCGCGCGCGAAGATCACTCTCTGCCCCGCGGCGGGCTTGTCGCCGTGGACCTCGACGCCGAGATACTCGTACCACAGCGGGCCTTCCGCCGCCGCCGACGCGATGCTCTCGACGGCACTTCGCGATTCCTGCGGCGGCTCGCACCCGTGGAGGAGCGGCAACAAGACCAGCACGATCGCGATCGCGGCTCTCTTCATTTCGACCTCCGACATGTCGCTGCCGAGCAGCGGTTATCGTGCGGGGAGGGGTTCGGGGCTTCAGAATTTCAGTTTTGCGTCGCAAAACTGAAATTCTGAGCCCCGACCCCAGCCGGTTCCTACCGCAGCGTCCCGCCGTAGACCGCCGTCTCGCCCAGGATCTCCTCGATGCGGAGCAACTGGTTGTATTTGCAGATGCGGTCGGTGCGGCTGGCCGAGCCGGTCTTGATCTGGCCGGTGCCGAGGGCCACGGCGAGGTCGGCGATCGTGGTGTCCTCCGTCTCGCCCGAGCGATGGCTCATCACGGCGGTGTAGCCGTTGAGGTACGCGAGCTGGACCGCCTCGATCGTCTCGGTGAGCGTGCCGATCTGGTTGACCTTGATGAGAATGCTGTTGGCGACCCCCTTGTCGATCCCCTCCTGAAGCCGCTTGGTGTTGGTGACGAACAGGTCGTCGCCGACGAGTTGACAGCGGTCGCCGAGCCGGTCGGTGAGCAGCTTCCACGTGGCCCAGTCGTTCTCATCGCAGCCGTCCTCGATCGAGCAGATGGGATACTTCTCGACCCACTCCGCGAGCCGGTCCACCATGCCGGCCCCGTCGAGCTTGTTTCCTTCGAGGGTGTAGGTCTTCGACTTGGCGTCGTAAAACTCGCTGGCGGCGCAGTCGAGGGCGATCTGGACCTGTTCGCCGGGGCGGTAGCCCGCCTTCTCGATCGCGGCGAGGATCACGTCGATCGCCTCCTGGCCGTTCTTGAGGTCCGGGGCGAAGCCCCCTTCATCGCCGACGGCGGTGCTCAAGCCCTTGTCGGCGAGCACCTTCTTCAGGTGGTGAAAGATTTCGACGCCGCATTGCAGCGCTTCGCCGAACCGGTCGAAGCCGTTGGGCATGATCATGAACTCCTGCATGTCGATGCCGTTGTTGGCGTGCTGGCCGCCGTTGATGATGTTCATCATCGGGGCGGGGAGCCGGTTCGCCCCCACGCCGCCGAGGTAGCGGAACAAAGGCAACCCGCTGACCTGCGCCGCCGCGCGGGCCGCCGCCAGCGAGCAGGCGAGGATCGCGTTCGCCCCCAGGCGGGACTTGTTCTCCGTCCCGTCGAGGTCGAGCAGCACGTCGTCGATGGTCCGCTGGTCGGCCACGTCGAGGTCGATCAGGGCGTCGGCGATCTGCTCGTTGACGTTTTCGACCGCTTTCGTGACCCCTTTGCCGAGATACCGCCGCTGGTCGCCGTCGCGGAGTTCGGTCGCCTCATGTTCGCCGGTGCTGGCCCCGCTGGGGACGGCGGCCCGGCCGATCGTGCCGTCTTCAAGGTACACGTCGACCTCGACGGTCGGGTTGCCGCGGCTGTCGAGGATTTCACGGCCGTGAACGGCGACGATGGCGAGACTCATCGGTGATGCTGCCTTTGATGTTCGTGTGATTACGGGGGCGGACCAGCCCACGGTACGCGCCAGTTATAGCGAATCCGCCGCCCGAATCCACGTCCGGCCGCCGCGCGAGCGCGGCCGATCTCCGCGGGGAGGCCGGGGGGAGTATCGTCGGGCCCGCCAACTCGCTTGAAATGCTCTCGCCCGCTCCGAGTCATCGCGAAAACCGGGCCAGGCCGGTTCCGCGCTTCTCCCTCGCTTGCGCGTCGGGCTGCGGTGTCCCCGCAATCCTATGCTCACGAGAACGGCTGCGCCGCCGGGACGATCATCAGTTCCGGCACGCGGGCCCGCGGCGGGAGAGATGCGACCATCACGACCGCCGCCGCGACGTCTTCCGGTTGGAGGATGCGGGCGCGGTGTTCCGGCGTGACCGGCGTGGGCCGCTGCTCGAGGATCGGCGTGTCGACCTCTCCCGGATAGACATTCGTGACGCGGATGCCGCGGGCGCTCTCCTCGTTCCCCACCGACAGGCCGAGCGCGGCCAGCGCGAACTTCGACGCGCTGTACGCCACGCCGCCGACCGTGCCGGCGCGGATGCCGGACACCGACGAGATGTTGACGATCAGCCCGTCCCGCCGTTCGCGCATCCCCGGCAGCACGGCGTGCATGCAGTTGTAGGGGCCGGTCGCGTTGATCCGCAGGACGCGGTCCCATTCTTCGGGAGGCATGTCGAGCATCGACCGCTTGGGGATGTTGATGCCGGCCGAATTCACGAGGATGTCGATCCGGCCGAACTCTCCCTGCATCCATCCGACGAGCCGGCCGACGCTGTCGCGGTCCACGACGTCGGCCGCCCGGACTGCGATCGGCGGCGTGCCCTCGAACGCGGCCGCGGTCGCCCGCAACGGCTCTTCGCGCCGCCCGGTGACGACGACGCGGCACCCTTCGCGGGCCAACGCGACGGCGATGGCCGCTCCGATCCCCGTTCCACCCCCCGTGACGAGGGCCGTCTTGCCGGCAAGCTGCATGGCGATGTTCTCCGGACGCCGCGGTTGACACGAATTGCGGTTCCCCATCCTAACCCGCAACGGCCGCCTATCGCCACGCCGGCGCCGGTCGGAGAAACTGTCGCGATCGCCCGATTCTCTCGAAACCAGTTCCGAGGATGCGGACATCAGCCTGTCTCACCGCTGCGCAACAGGTCCCAGAAAGCGCGCGGAGCCAGGATCGGCAGAGGGGCGTCATCCGCCACGGACCTCTCGAAAGATATCTTCGTCCGTGAGATAGCCGCGGGCCTCGGCGAAGGGCATGATCTGGCGACGGGCCTGCTCGAATTGGAGCACGGCAAGCTGCCGGCGGAGCGCGTCGCGCGCGATCTCGCTCCGCGAGCGGCCGGATTGCTTGGCCAGCCGGTTCAACTGCCGCTGGAGAGCTGGATCGAGTCGAACGGTGAGGGCCGAGGACTTCATGTCTTAGAATATATTACGCCATGGGTCGCGTCGGCAACATTCACCTCTCGCCGGACTGAAACGAAGGGAAGCCCCGCCCTCGGCGCATTACCAGAGTAGGCGTTGTTTCAGTCCCCTGCCAGCCGGTTCGGGCAGACATGAATTCTGCCCCACGTTCAAATGGACGGCACTCGTGCCAGCGGGGCGAAGCGTTCCACGATCTTCCGCGCGCTGCGGAGGCCGTCCACTCCCGCCGTGACGATGCCCCCCGCGTAGCCCGCGCCTTCTCCCACCGGGTACAGGCCCGCGAAGCCCGGCGTCTCGCGGGTCGCTTCGTCGCGGGCGATGCGGATCGGCGAGCTGCCCCGCATCTCCGGGCCGACGAGCACGGCGTTCTTGAGGAAGCCGCCCCGCCACTTGCGGTCCATCACGGGAAGCCCCTCGCGGATCGCCCGCGCCACCGGCTCGGGAATCACGCGGTCCAACTCGACCGGCCGCGTGCCGCGCTGATACGAGCAGTCGAGCCGCGCGCTCGAGTCCGGAGCGCGGCCGGCGACGAAGTCGTTCGCGGTTTGAATCGGGGAGAGGTAATCGCTTCCCGCGAGTCGAAACGCGGCCGCCTCGAACTTCCGCTGCAGCTCCATCCCCGCCAGCGGATGATCGCTGCCGAACTCCTCCGGCCCGAGCGTGACGACGAGGCCGCTGTTGGCGAAGGAGGTGTCGTGCCGGGAGTTGCTCATGCCGTTCGAGCAGAACATTTCCGGCTCGCTGATGCTGGGGATGACGATCCCCCCAGCGCACATGCAGAAGGTGAACAGGTCGCGGCGGCCGCGGGCGACGAGCGTGTAGTCCGCCGCCCCGAGGACTTCGACGTAGTCGCGCTTGCCGTACTTGTGCCGGTCGACCTGCGCCTGCGGCTGCTCGATGCGGAGGCCGAGCTGGAACGCCTTGGCTATCATCGGCACGCCGAGCGCGTGCAACATGCGATAGGTGTCGCGGGCGCTGTGGCCGATGCCCAGGACCACCTGCGTCGCCGCGATGTAGCCGCTCGACGTGGCGATCCCGCGGATATGCCCACCGGCGACGTCGATCCCTTCGAGCCGGCAGCCGAAGCGGTACTCGCCGCCGAGGGCCTCGATCCCCCGGCGGAAGTTGCGGCAGATGAGCGGCAGCCGGTTGCTCCCCAGATGCGGCCGGCTTTCATACAGCAGCGACGGCTTGCCGCCGCACTCGACGAACCGCTCGAGCACCCAATCGACGTCCGGCCCGGACAGCCGGCAAGTGAGCTTGCCGTCGCTGAAGCAGCCCGCTCCCCCTTCGCCGAAGAGGTAGTTGTTCTCGGGATCGTGCGTCCCGCCGCGGTCGAAGGCGCGGATCGCGGGGACGCGCTCCTTCACGGGCTGCCCGCGTTCGATGATCAGCGGGCGATAGCCGCGCTCGGCGAGATAGTACCCGGCGAGCAGCCCGGCGGGGCCGGAGCCGACGATCACCGGCCGCTCGGCGAGTTCGGCCGTTCCGGGGGGAGGATCATCGAACGGCGCCGGGGCGAACGCGTCGACGTTTTCGCGCGCGAGCAACTTCTCGCGCCGCGATTCCTCGTCGGCGAGCTCGACGGTGAGCGTATAGACGAACTCGAGCCGCTCGCGCGAGCGGGCGTCGAGGCTCTTGCGGAGGATCCGCCA
>JBBDNU010000035.1:0-7381 GCA_040877365.1 Planctomycetales bacterium | reverse complement strand
CGAGCAGAGCTGGAAGTACACCACTTTCGACCCACGGATTCGGGTGAAGACCCCAGGAGACTTGCCGAGATGCCTCATTCTAAAGCTCTTTCGAGAAGTATTCTCCGAAGCTGCCGCGGTCCTGACCGAATCACTGTCGTCTTGGTTCGACCAGACGATGGCGACATTTGGGGGCCGCGACATGCTCGACACCGTTCGGGATCTCGTAGGCTACTGCGCTCACTTCGATTTCGAGGAGATGTCTGAGCGAATTCCGAAAGTGGATCTCCCGGCACTGCGGCCCTTCTTCCTCGCCATGCTGGCTTTGAACAACCGGCGGCCTCAGGACTCGGAACAGGGGCTTTCGTTCAAGACGCCAGAATCCTGGCTCACGGTTCCCGCAGTGCGCTCGTCCTACACCGACATGGTGTTTTCCCGCTCGGACGAATCGAAATCAGATAGCGAGCGTGTACTAGGATTCGGCCATGCCGTCTTTCACGAGGCGGTGCGGCAAGCGCGAGGGCTGCAGGCCGCCGTGACGTCGATACCGACGACCATCTTGCCTGCGCCCCTCGTGGTGTTTCGCGTATCCGAGCAGATCACGTCAACCGGCGCGACAGTGCGTAGCGCCATCGCGGCAGTCGAATTCGGACCATCGGGCGAGTCATCCGTCCTGTCCGACTGGCAGCTGGTCACCCGATTGAACGAAATTCTCGATCGTCGGACGCTTCGGCGCGACCCAGCCGCCATCCCTTCGGGCTCCATCCCGGAGATCGAAGAGAAAGTCCGGCAGTCGGAAGCAACTATCAAAACTGACCTCCAGCGGTTAGACGTCCCATTTGTCGTTCCAGAGATCCATCTTCTTGCAAACCTCAGCCCGACACCGACTGAGAACCTGAGCGAGCCGCCAGGCAGCGGCGGACTCGAAACGCGTACGAAGCACCGCTGAGGTCGTTGAATTTGGGTACCGGCCGCGAGATCGAGCGATTCGAGCAGCTCGTGAATCCCGGCTGCCCGATTCCGACCGACTTCAGCCGCATCCACAGAATCACCGACCGCCACGTCCGCGGATGCCCCCCGTCACGGAGGTGCTGCCGCGGTTCCCGGAGTTCCTGGGAGGGGCCGACGCGATCCTGCTGGCGCACAACGCCGACTTCGATCTGGGGTTCCTGTCGGCGGCGATGGCGCAATGCGGATTTCATCGGGGACGCTGGCGGCCCAGGACGTTCGAGATATCATGGGCGCGGTGCGGGTTCGCCCTTCGGATGTCCTCCGGGAGGATCGGCCGATGTTCCGCTCGGATTCTCCGATTGCCGTGCGTGTCGTCCTGACGATCTTCATCCTCCCGGTGGCAGCCGAGCCCATTACGGCTGCTGCGGAGGATGCGACGCCCGCCGCTCCCTCGGCGGAATGGTCACGGAAGTTGGCCTCCCTGGCTCCCGATTCGTGGGTGGACCTGGGGCTCCCCTGGCGCGGCGGGCACGAGGTGCCGGCCTGCTTCGACCAGGCCAACGGCCTCTTCTTCAAGTACGGCGGATGCGGGGACCAGTCGCCGCGAATCAACGTCGAAGGATCGCGGCGTCCGAACGAGACCTACGGCAACTCCTGCTGGGTCGCCAATCTCCGCACCGGCGAATGGGAGTTGCGCCGGCCGCGGGACATGAGCTTTCCCCCGGATCGCCCCGCCAACGGCTGCAGCCGCGGCTATTGCTACGAAACGAAGCGCCGCGTCGTCTGGATGTACGGCGGGATCTCCAACGGCGGAGGCGGAGGAGACCAGTGGGACTTCTGGTCCTACGACGGCAGGACCGACGTCTTCACCCAGGCCCACTCGAAGAACCGCCCCCGCGGCGGAGACTCCAACGGCGGTGATTCCGTCGTGTACGACTCGAAGCACGACCTGCTCATCATGCCGCGCGGGGAGAAGACCTGGGTCTATCGCATCGCCGAAAACGAGTGGGAGGAACGAGAGACTCCTGACGGTCCGCCCCGCCCGGGCCATTACTGGTCGATGGTCTTCCACGAGGCCGCAGGCAAGCTCGTCTTCCCGCTGGCCCAGCCGACCGGCCGCGTCGTCCAGGCCGCCGCTCGCCCGCCCGCGACGTCGACGACCTTCTGGATGCACGAGCGGGACCGTTACCACGAGTGCGAGTTCGCGACCTGGACCTACGACGCCGCCGCCAACCAGTGGCAGCGGCTCCAGACCGAAGGTGCTCCGTCTTCCCGTTGGCGCTGCGGCCTGGCCTACGACTCGAAGAACCGGGTCGTGATCCTCGTCGGCGGCTCGACCAACACCTGGGACCGGGACGAGGAATACTTCAATGACGTGTGGGTGCTCGACACGCGGAAGGCGGCCTGGACCCGAATGGACCCCGTCGGGCCGCTTCCCACGGGCAGAAACGCGTGGCGCGATAACCGCCACTGCGACTACGATGCCGAACACAATGTCGTCCTCTGGCAGCCCTCGGGCGGCAACCTGTGGGCGTATCGGTACAAGTAGAGGATCGCATTCGCCGGTCACGCGGCGCAGCGACGATGAGCGGGCTCGACGATGATCCTTCACGTCGACATGGACGCCTTCTACGCCTCGATCGAGGAGCGCGACCGGCCGGAGCTGGCCGGGCGGCCGTTGATCGTCGGCGGCACTCCGGAAGGGCGGGGCGTCGTCGCGGCGGCGAACTACGTCGTCCGCAAGTTCGGCGTGCATAGCGCCATGTCCACGGCGAAGGCCCTGCGGTTCTGCCCTGAGGCGATCGTCCTGCCGGTGCGGATGGAGCACTATTCCGAAATCGCGGAGCGGATTCGCGACATCTTCTTCCGCTACACGCCGCTCGTCGAACCGCTGTCGCTTGATGAAGCGTTCCTCGACGTCGCCGGCAGCGAGAAGCTGTTCGGCTCGCCGGTGGAGATCGCCCGCCGGATCAAGCGGCAGATCCGCGAGGAAGTGGGCCTCGTGGCCTCGGTCGGCGTCGCGCCGAATAAGTTCCTGGCGAAGATCGCCAGCGACCTCGAGAAGCCGGACGCGCTGGTCGTCGTCGAACCGGACCGCGTGCAGGCGTTTCTCGACCCGCTGCCGGTCGGTCGGCTGTGGGGAGTGGGACGCGTCACCGGCGGCATCTTCGAGAAGTTGGGCGTCCGCACGATCGCTGACCTCCGCCGGCTGGATCCACAGGTCCTGTACCGGCACTTCGGCCGGCAGGGAGAGCATCTGTGGCAACTCGCCCACGGGATCGACGATCGGCCGGTCGTCCCGGACCGCGAGGCGAAGTCGGTGTCGCACGAGACGACGTTCCCCACGGACATTTCCGATCGGGAGGCGCTGCGGGCGTGGCTCCTGGAGCTGACGGAGCACGTCGGGCGGCGGTTGCGGCGGAATGACCTTCGCGGGAGGACGGTGCATCTCAAACTGCGGTTCGCCGACTTCCGCACGATCACCCGCGCCCACACGCTGCCGCAGCCGACCGACATCACCCGGGAGATCGGCGAATCGGCGACGGAACTGCTCGAACGGGCGCTGCCGGAAAGGTTCGCGATCCGGTTGTTGGGTGTCGGCGTCAGCGGATTCGAGAATCCCGAGCAGCTCCAGCAAAGCCTGTTCGCCGACGAGGACCGCGCGAAGCAGGGGCGACTGGACGCGGTCGCCGACGAGATTCGGGCGAAGTTCGGCGCGACCGGTCTCGGCCGTGGGAGCGGGATGCTGCACGACGCGAAGCATCGGCCGGAGCCGCGGCCGAACGCCGAACGATGATGATGAACGCCGCTCTTGCCGCGGAACCATCACCGGTCAATCTTTTCGTGCGACCTCGGCTGCGCAACCGTTACGCAGGTCACACAAGACCTGGATGTCGGCCGTCCGGTGCGTCACGCGGATGGATCGTGTTCCGCGTGCCACCGCTTCCGTCGAGCAGTCTCACCGGGCGCACGCGGACCGAGTGTCGAGCCGCGCCGGATTCAAGGCACGGCGATGCCGAGCAGCGCGGCGGCCTCGGCGCGGAGTTCATCGATGTCGTGCCCGATTGGATTCCCGACACGTTCGAGATCGATGGCTTCTTCGATGTGGATGCGGCGGAATTCGTAGTCGGAATCGGCGTGCTTGCCCGTCCCATCCCACTCGACGGCCTTGTCGTACCATTGCCGGGCTTCGTCCCGACCGTCGAGTTGCGACCAGGCCATCGCGAGGAAGAACCATTCGAACCCGCCGCCGCCGTCGCCCAGGTCCATCGACTTCTCGAACGCCGCGATGGCCGCCTGCCATTCGCCGGCGCGGTATTGCGCCGCGCCCAGCAGGAACCTGTACCGGCGGTCGGCGGGATCCAGGTCGATCGCCTTCCGGGCGAATTCGACAGCCGTGGCCGGATCGCGGAGCTTCGGATCCGGCGAGGCGGCCAGCCACAGGCCCCCGAGGTAATACATGATCGAGGCGGTCTTCCGAAATCTCGCCTCCTGGGGAACCTCGGTCAGCATCTTCTCCGCCACGTCCACTGCGCGGCGATAAACCTGGTCGGCCTCCTCGGGCCGACCGGCGATCCAGAGCATCCCGGCGTACCTCTGCAAGTGCGACAGGTGCAGTTGCCGGTAACCCAACCGCAGCGGCACGTCGGCGACCACCTTCTCGACGTGCGGGAGCAACTGTCGATGGATCTGCTCGGCTTCCTCGAACCGGCGTTGAGCGACCAGCAGCGGGAACAGATTATTGCAGGTGTCCGCCAGTAGCGCCCGGTATTGAGGCGAATTGGGAAAATCGGTCACCAGTTCTCTACTGAGGGCGATCGAGTCGCGAAAGAGTTTCTCTGCCTCCGGCTGCCGGCCGGCACTTCGCACCACCAGGGCAAGTGTTGCCTGCGTAGACGCCACACGTTGACGGAGCTCGGGATCGTGGGGAGACTTCCCCAGTTGTTCCTGCAGGATTCCAAGTGCCGCGCGAAAGTGCTGCTCGGACTCGCTCAACCGCCCCTCCCGCAATGCCCGCCGGGCATCGAGAAACTCGATTCTCAGCGGGTCGTCGCCCAGCTTCTCGAACAGCGACCGGGCTTGCCGGTAGGCGTCCTCCGCTTCCGCATTGCTGCGGCCCAACCATTTCAGATAACCGGAGAGCTGAAGGGTTGCTGTGGCTTGGCGACGAAGATACTCCACGTTTTCGGGGAATTCCGCCGCCAGCTCCTCCCATGACCGAACGGCCTCGCGGCTGGCTGTTTCGAGCTCCTGGAACCGGCTGAGATGCTGCAAGGTGGCGACGAGCGCGTCGCGGCTCACCGCCACTCCCACGCGGTACGCGGGCGCGGCGGGAAAATCGGCCGCGAGCTTTCCGAACAGGTCGATCGCTTCCCGGTGCGCCTGCTCCGCTTGCGAATGCTGGCCCAGCAACTCGTGAATCGATCCCATTCGCCGCCAGGCCTCGGCCGTTCCCTCCCGGATGGCCGGGTTGCTGCTGTCGTCCTCGAGAAAGCCCTGGTAGAACTCGAGGGCGTCTTCCAACAGCGCCTTGCGGACCGGCTCCATCTGCGGCACCTGGGCCAAAGCCTGGTCGCCGACGTGAGTCAGCAGCCGGTCCACCGCGTCGCGCGCCTTCTGCAGGTTGGCGACGGCCGCCTGGCGGGCGATCTCTGCATGTCGCCGCTGGACCTCGGCGTCGGCCCGGGCCTGTGTTTCGGCCTCCAGCCGCGTCTTGGCCAGCCCCTCGGCCCGCGTGGCGCGGATCGCCTGCCGGGTGCTCACCAGCGTGCCGACGATCAAGGCCGCAGAAACCAATGCCGCAGTCAGCAGCGCCGCCTTGTTGCGCCGCGCGAACCTGCGAAACCGGTACGCCGCCGACGGCGGGCAGGCCTGCACCGATTCGTCGGCCAGATAGCGCTGGATGTCCAGCGCGAGCCCGTTGGCCGTCTCGTAGCGGCGATTACGGTCCTTCTCCAGACACTTCATCACGACCCAGTCCAACTCGCCGCGCACGAGCTTCGCCAGCTTGGCGGGTTGCGTGGCCCGCTGGGCGGCAATGCGGGGAGCCGCCTCGGTCGCACTGATCCGTGTGCTGGGCTTCGGCGGCTCTTCCTCACGGATCATGCGGCGGATCTCGTCGATTGCCGCGCGATTCACACGTTCCTTGTCGAACGGCGTCGTGCCGGTCAGTAGTTCGTAGAGCAGCACCCCCAGCGAGTAGATGTCGGTGCGGGTATCGATGTCGAGCCCGCTCATCCCGGCCTGCTCCGGCGACATATACAGCGGCGTTCCCACGACCTGCGCGAACGCCGTGTAGAGGGTCTTCTCGGTGAGCTGCTGGCCGGTCGCTTTGGCCACGCCGAAGTCGATCACTTTGGCCACCGGCGTGCCATCGTGCGACACGACCAGAATATTGGAGGGTTTGATGTCGCGGTGGATGATCCCCTTCTGGTGTGCATGCTGCACGGCCTGGCACACGCTGATGAAGAGTTCCAATCGCTTGCGAGGCGAAAGCCGGTTGTCGTCGCAGAACTGCGTGATCGGCGTTCCCTTCACGAGTTCCATCACGAAGTACGGCCGCCCCGAGGGAGTGGCTCCCGCATCGAGCACCCGCGCGATATGGGGATGATCCATCAGGGCCAGCGCCTGGCGCTCCGCCTCGAAGCGGGCGATGACCTCGCGGGTGTCCATCCCCGGCTTGATGAGCTTCAGCGCCACCTTGCGGCGGACCGGCGCGTGCTGCTCGGCGACGAAGACGATCCCCATGCCACCTTCGCCGATCGACTCCATCAGTCGGTACGGCCCGATGACCGTGCCGGGACCTTCAGTGAGCGGTTGAATCACCGTCTTCAGCCGGTTGGCACTGAGGAGTTCGTCGTCGTTCTCCATCGTTGCCCTTTCCAGCGACCAGTCCGAGATGCGATTCAGGCTTGAAGTATGCGGGCGAGCAAGTCGCATTGCAATGACTGCCGGGTGGGCGATACGGGTCGAACGCCAGGGTGTCATTGCATCCGTCAAGCGCAAGGCACTGCAAAGCGATCAGGGACCGGCAGCTGCTTCGCCAGTTCGAGAATGGGGCGCGTCCCTCGTCGTTCGGCCGCGGCAGGACGGCGTCCAGCTCGCTCGACGTCGAGGCCGCTGGTCGACGGGACGGAACTGCTCGAACGGGCGCTGCCGGCGCGGTTCGCGATCCCCTTGCTCGGCGTCGGCGTCAGCGGGTTCGAGAATCGTGAGCAGGTTCAGCAAAGCCTGTTCGCCGACGAGGACCGGCAGAAGCAGGGGAGACTCGACGCCGTCGCCGACGAGATTCGGGCGAAGTTCGGCGCGAGTGGTCTCGGGCGTGGGAGCGGGATGCTGCACGAGGCGAAGCACCGGCCGGAAGCGCAGCCGAACGATGAACGATGAACGATGAACGATGAACGCCGCTCTTCCCGCTGAACCATCACCGGTCGATCTTTCGTGCGACCTC
>JBBDNU010000034.1:0-7441 GCA_040877365.1 Planctomycetales bacterium | reverse complement strand
GTCCCGGAGCCGCCCGCTCGAGCGGCGGCAGGCTGGAAAGCCTGCCCCACGACGTAGGACGGATTGCCAATCCGCCCTACCGTGGAGCAAGCCGCCGGCTTGCTCGTGCGCCGTCAAGCCCGGCACCTTTGTCGGCAATTGGCCGCAGGCGTGAGAGATCAGCGGCCGGCGCTCAAGCCCTTTCCGCCGCGGCCTCCGGCGCGGATCGCGCCGCGTCCGCCGATGGCCGGGCGACCAGCGTCACCGGCCGGGCGGAGCGGCGCGGAAACGCGACGACGAACTCGCGGCGACATCCTCGCCACCACCGCGCGAACGACAGCCCTCCCTTCCGCACGGCACGGCGGTGCGCCCACCACACGACCAGGACCGTCCCGTCGAACAGAAACCGCTGCGCGGCCATCGTCAGGACGTGCGCGATCCGGCCGCGCCCGCGCCGCAGCGTCGCCAACTGCTCCGCCTGGAACCGGACGTGCGCCTCTTCGTCCTGCAATATCTGTTCGCACAAGCGGCGGAGCACGCGCGATTCGGTCGCGTCCCGGATCGCGGCGTAGTACACCTTCGCGATGATCTCCGCCACGATCAGCACCGCGATCGAAGACTCCAGCCCGCCGAGAAATCGCCGCAGCTTGCGGAACACCCGGTCGGCGAACGTCGTCCGCACGAGCGGGATGCCGTTGAGCGTCAGAAAACGCCCGAGGTCGCGCCCGTGCCGCTGCTCCTCCGCGATGAAGACGCGGATCGCGACGAGATATTCGTGGTCCCCGGTGCGCTCGGCGTATTCCCGCGCGAAGCGGTGCAGGTGCTTCCCCTCCGAGCTTTCCCCGGCTTGAAATTCGGCAAGCGATCGGCCGATCGCGCTCTTCTCCGCCGCGGTCAGCTCCTCGCCGAATTGCCACGGGATCTCCAGCAACGTGAGGGCGTTGTGCTCGAAGTGCAGACGCCATTCCAGGGACGACGGCATGCGATTTCCTCCCGTGCCGGGGCGATCAGGAATGACAACGACCGTGCGCGGCGGTCGCCGCGCCGCTCGGCCCCGGAACATCGAACGCACTCTCCGGCAAGGCGCAAAGCGCGGCGCACACTTCCTCGACCGTCTCGTCGAGCGTCGACGTCCCCGCGGTCAGCCCGATCGTGCGGAGGCCGCGGAACCACTCCGGGTCGAGTTGCCGGGGCGACTGCACCTGCACGGCCGGGGTCCCCCGCGCGCGGCACAGTTCGACGAGCTGCCGCGTGTTGTTCGAGTTCGCCCCGCCGACCACCACGACCAGCTCGACCTGCCGGCACAGCCGCTCGACGGCGCTCTGGCGGTCGCGCGTCGGCTGGCAGACGGTGTCGACGAAGCGGATCTCCGCGCGCGGGTTCCGCTGGCGGACGGCGGCGTGAATTTCCGCGACGAGCCGCGGCGGCGTGGTCGTCTGGCAGACGATGCCCAGCCGGGCGTGCGGCCACGTGCGGACGTCGTCCACGCTCGCGATCACGTCGTGATCGTCGAGGTCTTCGACGATGCCGGCGACCTCGACGTGCCCCGGCCGGCCGATGACCAGCACGTGAAACCCCGCGGAGGCGAGCGAGCGGGCGGCGAAGTGCACGCGGCGGACGAGGGGGCAGGTCGTGTCGATCAGCCGCTTGCCCGCCGCTTCGAGCCGGGACCGCTCGCGGTCGCTGATGCCGTGCGCCGTGATGAGCAGCTCGGCCGTTTCGGGGATCGCGCGGCGGTCGCGTTCGGGCGTGCTGTGGAAGCCGCGGGCTTCGAGCTCATGGAGCACGCGCTCGTTGTGGACGAGCTCGCCGTGGATCGTGACGGCCGCGGGGTCGTCGACGCCGCGCGCGACTTCCAGCGCGTCGCGGACGCCGAAGCACAATCCCAGCGCCTCGGCGCGAATGACTTTCATGGGTTCGGCCCCTTTCCGGGCTTCCTTGGCCCGATTTCCGGATTTGTTAGGCCCCTTGGGGGCGAGATCGCTTTGTAATGCAAAGTTATATCGGAAATTTTTTTGCCGGCCGACGCGCTCAGACCGGAGACCAACCCGTTCCGAACCGGCGGCGGCCCGCCGATTTCTCGTGGACGGTCGCCGCCTCGGATGCGTCCGCCACGACCTGCTCGAGCACGCTGACGTACTCCAGGAACCGCTGCCGTCCCGAATCGCTTAACCGCACGAGCGTTTGCGGTCGCTTGCCGCGCGTCCGCTTCCAGACCTCCACCAGCCCCGCCTCCTGCAAGACTTGCAGGTGCCGGCTGAGGTTGCCGTCGGTCAACGCGCACAGCTCCTTCAACTCGCCGAAGACGAGCCCGTCGGCGTGGGCCGCGAGCGAGGTGATGATGCCCAGGCGGGCCTTTTCGTGGATCACCCGGTCGAGGCCGTCGTAGGCGAAGCGGCCCGACGGTTCGTCGCGGTGCGGGTCAGACCGGCTCATGCTTGCGTTCCAGCGTATAGTACAGGATCGCCGCCGCGAGCAGTTGGCCGCCGCCGAACGTCCCGATCATCGCCCAGGGAGTAAAGGCGAATTCGCCCCGCGCCCACAGCAGGCAGGCCCCCCCGGCGATCAGATAGAACGCCCCGATCCAGAACGTCGGCCGCGGCAACAGCCGCCACGACGCGAACACCCCCAGGCTGAACACGATCGCCCACAGGCCGGGGAGCATCCACAGATTGTCCGGCCCGGTCGCGTACAAGGCGGCGGTCAGCAATCCGCCGGCGAACAGGCAGGGCAGAAACTGCTCCGCCGCCAGCCAGGTGACGCGGCTTTGCGACAGCGAAGCGTCGCGCCGGCAGCGAAGGGCCATCTCGCTCGCGGCGACCACCACGCTCAACGCCGCCGCCGAGACCCACAGCCACAAGTAGCCGGCGATCTGCTCCTGCGGGCGGGGAATGCACACGGCCTGCACGAGGCCGGCCCCGATCGCAATCAGCCCGGTCAAGCCGACCGTCAGCGAGCGATAGCCCCGAAAAGTCTGCGTGCGGGCGAGCTGCGCGCGGATCTCGTGGATGTGGAGCAGCGCGTCGTGGAGTTCCATCGTCCGCCTCCAGGAACCGCCGGTACAACAGCCTTTGCACTGCAAAGTATCGGCCGGGACAGGACGCGTCAAGAGGAATATGATAGGAAGCGACGTCGAATCCCGGCTTCGACAACGACCGCGGAGAAGAGGCATGAATGAGTTCATTTTCGAATCGGTCGGTCCCCACATGCGGGCGGTCCGGTCGGTCGCGGTCCTGATCGCGGCGGCGGCCACCGTCGGGTGCGCCTACGAGGGGCTCGATCAGGAAATTCGCAAAACGAACGCCGAGAAGCAGCAGGCGGACGGCGGTGCGCGAGTCGCCGACGCGGCGCAGCCGCGGAATGCCGAGGGCTCCCACGACAACGGCGGTGGCGCACCGCCGGAAACGTCGCCGCCCGCCCCCCCCTTTCCCATCGAGCTGTCGCTTGGCGTCGCGCTGCCGCAGACGCTCCCCGAGGGGACGGCGGTCGGCTGCAGCTTGGAGTACCGGTTCGTCCAGGGAGGCCCCGATCCCTCGTGGCGATACGCCGTCCTCGCGCAAGCGGCCAATGGAGCGCAGTCGATCCACGAGGTCCCGCTGAGACAGCGGGACACATTGAACTGGTTCGTCGCCTGGCGGCCGGGCGACGGGCCGTTTCACGCCCGCATCGTCGGCCGGGGACCGGACGGAACGCAGCGGCAGCTTTCCGACGTCATCGAACTTCGAGAGTGATTCGAAACCACCATGCCGATCATCGAGCGCATTCACGCCCGCGAGGTGTTCGACAGCCGCGGCTGGCCGACCGTCGAGGTCGAGGCGGTCTGCCGCGGCGGCCGTCCCGCGCGGGCGATCGTCCCCAGCGGAAAGAGCACCGGCCGCGCCGAAGCGGTCGAGCTCCGCGACGGCGACTCCGACCGGCTCGACGGGTCCGGCGTCCGCCGCGCCGTCGAGAACGTCCGCGGCGAAATCGCCGCGGCGCTGATCGGAAACGACGCCGGCGATCAGCAGGCGATCGACCGCCGGTTGTGCGACTTGGACGGCACGCCGAACAAGGCCCGGCTCGGCGGCAATGCGGTCCTCGGCGCGTCGCTTGCCTGCGCCTACGCGGCCGCGGAAGCGCTGAGCGTCGAGCCGGTCGAGCACTTCCGCCGACTGTGGGAGCGACTGCCGGCGCGCAGCCCGTCGAGTTTCGAATCGCCGTCGCTGGGCGGCGGGCCGCTGCTTCCGTTGCCGATGGTCAACATGATCTCCGGCGGCTTGCACGCCGGCGGGAACCTCGATTTTCAGGACTTCCTGGTTCTACCCGTCGGCGCGGAATCGTATCGGCAGGCGCTCGACTGGACCGTGCTCGTCTACCGCCGGCTGGGAAGGGTCCTCGATTCGCGCGGCTACGAAGGCCGGCTGGTCGGCGACGAAGGCGGGTACGGACCGAAGCTCGCCCGCAACGAAGAGGCGCTCGGCCTGCTCGTCGAAGCGATCGGCGCGGCCGGCCTGCGCCCCGGAGAGGACGTGGCCCTCGGCATCGACGTCGCGGCGACGCACTTCCATCGCGACGGCCGCTATCACCTCGCCGCGACCGATGGCGACGCGCTGACCGCGGACAGCATGATCGACCTGCTGGAGCGCTGGGTCGACGAATATCCCATCCGCAGCATCGAAGACCCGCTCGTCGAGGACGATTGGGAAGGTTGGACGCGGCTCACCACTCGGCTGGGCGGCCGCGCGCAGATCATCGGCGACGACCTGTTCGCGACCAATCCCGAGCGGCTGCGGCGCGGGATCGAACTCGCGGCGGCGAATGCCGTGCTCGTGAAGCCGAATCAAATCGGCACGTTGTCCGAGACGTTCGAGACGATGCGGCTGGCGATCGACGCCGGCTGGCGCCCGATCGTCTCCGCCCGCAGCGGGGAGACCGAGGACGCGACGATCGCCGATCTCGCCGTCGCCGCCGGGGCGGGGCAGATCAAGATCGGCTCGATCGTCCGCAGCGAACGGCTCGCGAAATACAATCAGCTATTGCGACTGGAAGAACGGCTGGGGGACACGGCGGCGTGGATCGGCGGCCGCGTCTTGCACCGCACCCGCGACTGACTTATTCCACGGCGGCGCGAACCGCCGCGATCGCATCCGCACACAGCGCCCGTGCGGCTTCCGGATCCGGCGCTTCGGCGATCACGCGGAGAATCGGCTCGGTGTTGCTGGCGCGGACCTGCACCCAGCGGTCCGCCCAGTCGAGCCGCAGCCCGTCTCCCTCCTGCGCCGTCGCGTCCCGATATCGCTCGCGGAGCGCGGCGCACGCGGCGGCGACGCGCTCGCGCGGGCAGCCGAGATTGTCCTTGATGATCGTGTAGCGGGGAATCGAATCGGCCCACGCGGCGACCGATCCCTTTCCCGTCGCGATCCCTTCGAGAACATAGGCCATGCCGGCGAAGCTGTCGCGGACGAAGCCGACGCGCGGTTCGATCACCCCGCCGTTCCCTTCGCCGCCGATCACCGCCCCGACCTCGCGCATCTTCGCCACGACGTGCGCCTCGCCGACCCACGAGCGATGGAACGGGCAGCCGTGCTTCGCGGCGACGTCGGCCGTCGCGCGGCTGGTCGATCCGTTCACCACGACGGGGCCGGGCCGGCGAACCAGCACGTGATCGACCGCGAGCGCCAGCGTGAGCTCTTCGCCGATGTATCGCCCCCGCTCGTCCACGATCGCCAGCCGGTCCGCGTCCGGATCCTGCGCGAAGCCGACGTCCGCGCCGCTCTCGCGCACCGCCTCGCACAACGTCGCGAGGTTTTTTTCGAGCGGCTCGGGATCGTGCTCGAAGCGGCCGTCGGGCGTCCCGCCCAGCACCCGCACGTCGCAGCCGAGTTTCGCGAGCAGCCGCGGCGTCGAGACGGCCCCTGAGCCGTGGTTGCAATCGAGAACCACCTGGAATCGCCGGCGGCGGATTGCTTCCACATCGACCAGAGACAGCACCCGCTCCTCGTGCGGGGCGAAGGGATCCGCGATTTCCTCGACCGTTCCCAGCGACTGCCCGTCGCGCCACGCCGGCTTCTCGCCCTCGAGGATCGCGAGCAGTCTCTCGCCGGTCGCCTGGTCGAAGACCGAGCCTTGCCGCGAAAACGGCTTCAACCCGTTCCATTCGATCGGATTGTGACTCGCCGTGATCTGCAATCCGGCCGCCGCGCCGAGATGCGTCACGAGGACGCCGCACGTCGGCGTCGCCGCGATCCCTCCCCGCAGGACGCGGCAGCCGACCGCCGCGAGGCCGGCGAGCACGGCCTGTTCGAGCATCGGCCCGCTCCCGCGGCCGTCCCGCGTGACGACGACCGCTCCCCCGCCGGCGAGCGTCCCGAGCGCCGCCGCGAAACGGACGACGTAATCGGGCTCGAGCCCGTCGCCGACGATCCCCCGCAGACCGGAGATGCTGAGAATCCGCATGATTTTGTCCGCTGTCCGCTGTCAGTTGTCAGTTTTCAGTTGTCAGTTGTCAGTTGCGCGTCGGCGTCGGCGGCCGCGATTCAAGTGCAACGGACCACGGACCACGGACAACGGACACCTTCTCACTCCCGCCGTCGCCATTCTTCCGCTTCCCGCTGGCAGGCGACGATCCGTTCCCGGACCACGCGCACGAATTCCGCCTCCCGCCCGCGGCTCGCCAGCCGCTCGATCTCGTCCGGCGAGAACGGGTCGCCGAACACCACCCGCACTCGCGCGAATCTCAGCCGGAAAATCTGCCGGGGCAGCGCCTCGAACGCCCCCGCGATTCCGATCGGATAGACCGGCAATTTCGCCCGCCGGACCAGCGCCACGAACCCCGGCTTGAACTCCCCCACCGACCCGTCGCGGGTCCGCGTCCCCTCCGGAAAAATCCCGACGAGGAACCCGTGACGCAGCCGGTCGATCGCAATGCGGATGCTTCCCGCGCCGGCCGAGTCGCGATCGATCGGCAACACGTAGGTGTTGCGGAGGATCCACCCCAGCACCGGCGCCGCAAACAGGGAGTCGCGGGCAAGATAGCTGACCGGCCGGCTCAACGGCAGCCCCACCAGCAGCGGATCGAGAAAGCTCTGATGATTGATCAGAAGCAGCGCGCCGCCCGCCCGCGGCACCTTCGCGGTTCCCCGCGCCCGATACCGAAGCCAGATGGTGAAGACGAGCCGCAACACGACTTGGAACGAAAACCAGACCCAGTTCCGCCGGTACGGATCGGGAGCGCGGTCCGCGGCGCGGGAGTCGGTGCGGGAAAAAGCTGTATCGGCGGCGCTCATGGTGCGTACCGTGCACGATATCACCCGTCCCGCGCCGCGCCGATCCACAGGAAAGCCGCCAAATCGACGCTTGAAGAACCCCCGCCGGCCCACTAGAATCCCAAGACGCGCCCCGTGCGCAACGGCCCCTGTAGCTCAACTGGCAGAGCAACTGACTCTTAATCAGTAGGTTCTTGGTTCGAGTCCAAGCGGGGGCA
>JBBDNU010000033.1:7066-7539 GCA_040877365.1 Planctomycetales bacterium | reverse complement strand
AGATCGCGGATGTCGCGCTCCGTGAACCGCGGCAGCGCGCTCTCGACCGGATCGACCCCCATGCCCCGCTTCAGGTGCAGCTCGCGATACCGCGGATACGGCCGGATCATGTTCTCCACGTTCGCCATGAAGAAATGATCGAGGAGGTAGCAGGCATCCGCTTCGGAAAGACCGTCGGCCGGCATCCGCGAGACATCGAGATGCCGATCGCTCCCGCCGTTCACGTACCGCTCGATCTGCACCAGCAAACTCGGCACGAGATTCACCGTGCAACGAAACTCGGGCACCTCCTTCAGGTGCAGCGCCATCCCGTAATAGTCCTTGGTCCCATGCAGACGGACCCAGGGCATCAGCGTCTCGCCCGAAACGTCGTCGGGATAGTACGGTTGATGCTGATGCCAGAGGAGTGCGAGGGAGACGGCGGGCATGGGGCGGAGACGCAGTGGACAGTGGACAGTGGACAGTGGACAGTG
>JBBDNU010000033.1:0-6966 GCA_040877365.1 Planctomycetales bacterium | reverse complement strand
GCAGTGGCAGTGGCAGTGGCAGTGGCAGTGGCAGTGGCAGTGGCAGTGGCAGTGGCAGTGGGCGGCGACGGGGGTACTGAGTACTCGGTACCGAGTACGATCCTCTATCCTCCATCCTCCATCCTCCCCCGCCTCATCGCCTCCTCATACACCTCCACATACCGCGCCGCGCTGCGGTCCCACGACCAGTCTTGGCGCATGCCGTTCGTGGCGATCCGCAGCCACGTGTCGCGGTCGGCGAAGGTGCGGAGCGCGTCCTGCAGCGCGTCGCGGAACGAAGGAACGTCGTACGAGTCGAAGCGGAAACCGGTCGCCGTGCCGTTGGCGAGCGTCTCGGCCGTCGTCTGCACGACCGAATCCGCCAGCCCCCCCACCGCGTGGACGATCGGCACCGTGCCGTAGATCATGCTGTAAAGCTGGTTGAGGCCGCACGGCTCGTAGCGGCTGGGCATCAGGAACGCGTCGGCCCCCGCCTCGATGCGGTGCGCCAGCGCGTCGTCGAAGCCGATCACCGTCGCGACCTTCTCGGGATGCTCCTGCGCGAGTTGCCGCGTCGCCTCTTCGTATTCCGGAATTCCCGTCCCCAGAATGCAAAGCTGAAGGTCGCGATCGAGCAACTCGTCGGCCGTCTCGACGATCAGATCGAACCCCTTCTGGTCGGCCATCCGCGAGATCATGCCGAACAGCGGCACGTCTTCCCGCGCGGGGAGGCCGAGCCGCTGCTGCAAGTCCGCCTTGCAGGCCGCCTTCCCTGCGACGAGCGTCTCGGCCGCGTAGTTCTTCACGATGTGCGGATCGGTGGCCGGGTTCCATTCGTCGGTGTCTACCCCGTTGAGGATCCCGACGAGCTTCTCCCGCCGTTCCGCCAGCACGCCGTCGAGCCCGCAGCCGAACTCCTCGGTCTGGATCTCCTCCGCGTAGGTGGGGCTGACGGTGGTGATGCGGTCGGCGAACACGACGCCGGTCTTCAGGAAGTTCATCTTTCCCCAGAACTCCATTTCGTCGGGGTGGAAGTGCACCCAATCCAGACCGGTGAGCGGCATGTCCCAGTGCCAGAACTGCCCCTGAAAGGCGAGGTTGTGGATCGTGAACACCGAGGCGACCCGCGGCCAATGCCCCAGCCGGCGATGTTCGAGTTCGAGATAAGCCGGGACCAATCCCGTTTGCCAGTCGTGGGCGTGCAGAACGTCCGGGTTCAGGTCGAACAGGTGAATCGCTTCCAACACCGCCCGCGAAAAGAACACGAACCGCTCGCAGTTGTCGATGTAATCGCGGCCGCGCTCGCCGTACAGTTCCGGGCGGTCGAACGCCTCCGGCCGGTCGAGGAGCAGCACCCGCGCATCGCACCCCGGCAGCTCCGCGCGCAGAAACGTGCCCCGCAGCATTTGGTCGCCGACGGCGATCTGCACCGCCTTCTTCGTCGGCTTGAGCGTCGCGTCGGGAGCGGAGCGGGCGCGGACCTGCGGATAGTGCGGCGTGACGAGCGTCACCTCGTGCCCGGCCCGGCTCAACGCCCGGGTCAGGGCGGACGCGACGTCGGCCAGCCCCCCCGTCTTCGAAAAGGGGACCGCCTCCGAGCTGGCCAGGACGATTCTCATCCGTGCGAAGTCTTCCGTGCGACAAGTCCACGCGAAGCAATGGCGCTAGAACGTATCGGAATGGGCCGGATTTTCCAAGACGGCTCCGCCATTGTGGACGCCCACGGCGGCGATTAGAGTAGACGACTCGACTTTTTCATGCGAATCCCTCGCGAATGTTCGCCGCGGAGAATCGCGGGAAATCCCGCGGGGCGTGGCCCGCGGGCTTTGGGGGAACGTTCATGCGACATGTGCTGTCCGCGCTCGTAATGAACCAGCCGGGGGTGCTCGCGCACATCGCCGGGATGCTCGCCTCGCGGGCGTTCAACATCGACAGCCTTGCCGTGGGCGAGACCGAGCGCCGCGAGTTCTCCCGGATCACGTTCGTGGTCAACGGCGACGATCGCGTGCTCGACCAGGTCCGCAAGCAGCTCGAGAAGATCGTCACCGTCGTCAAGGTGCTCGATTTCTCGAACCAGGACTTCGTCGAGCGCGACCTGATGCTCATCAAGGTCGACACCGCCGGCGGCCGGAAGCGCAGCGAGGTCAAGGAACTCGTCGAAATCTTCCGCGGGCGGATCGTCGACGTCAGCCACGGGCACGTGATGATCGAAATCTCCGGCACCGAGAACAAGATCGAGGCGTTCATCGACGTGATGCGCCCCTTCGGCATCGTCGAGATCGTCCGCACCGGCCGCGTCGCCATGCTCCGCTCGGGAGGCATCACGATCGGCATGGCCTCGACCGATCCGGCGGCGAAGGCCCCCGCGCGATGACTTCCGCACTCTGTAGCATGCGCTTCCCCGTGTTTGCCGCCCGTCCGCGTCCTTGAGGAGTCAACGCATGCGCCGTTTCTCCCCCCTCCCGCTGTGCGCTTCGCTCGTGCTGCTGACGGCAGCGCCGCTCGCCGCCGAGGACGCCGGCTATCCGGTCGAACTGTTCGACGGCCGGACGCTCAACGGCTGGACGATCGAGGGGGACTGCGAGGCCGAGGTGCGGGACGGGGCGATCCTGTTGAAGTCGGGCAACGGTTGGCTCCGCTCCGACCTCACCTATGCCGACTTCGAACTCCGCCTCGAATGGCAGGCCCTCCAGGCGGAGAAATACGACGCGGGGATCTTCGTCCGCACGGCGCCCGGCGGCAAGCCGTGGCCGAAAGAGTCGTTCCAGCTCAACCTCGCGCAGGGTCACGAGGGGGTGGTCAACCGGCTCCGCGGCACCAGGGCCCCGGCCTCACTCCGCCCCGCCGGCGAGTGGAATACGTTCGTCATCCGCGCGGTCGGCGACCGGCTGTCGCTCGCGGCGAACGGCGAGCCGGTATACGACGTGGCGGGCCTTTCCGCGCCGGCGGGCCACATCGGCCTGCAGGTCGAAGTCCCCAGCGGCGGACAATTCCTGGTTCGCAACGTCGGCATCACCGAGCTCGGCCACAAGAGCCTGTTCGACGGAAAATCGCTCGCCGGCTGGGAAGGGGCCGGCGCACCGGCCGAAGCCTGCTGGAAGGTCGACGACGGCCTGCTCGTCTGCACCGGCAAGAAAGGACCGTGGCTGCGGAGCAAGGAACGGTACGGCGACTTCAACTTGCGGCTCGAATACCTCGTCGAGCCGGGCGGGAACAGCGGCGTGTTCGTCCGCGTCCCGGAGAACGGGAACCATCATCGCGAGAAGGATTCCGATCCGCCCACCGGCTTCGAGATTCAAATCCTCGACGACACCGCCCCCCAGCACGCGAAGCTCCGCGACTACCAGTACTCCGGCTCGCTGTACGACATCGCCGGCGCGACCCGCCGCGTCGGCCGGCCCGTCGGCCAATGGAACACGCTGGAGATCAACTGCCAAGGCCAACACGTGACGACGACGCACAACGGCACGGTGATCGTCGACGCGACCGCCGAGTCGCACCCCAAGCTCGCGCTGCGGAACCTCGCAGGCCATCTCGGCCTGCAGAACCACAGCACGCTCGTCAAGTTCCGCCGCCTGCGCCTCGGCCCGCCGCTGGCACGTGATCCCATGAAGTAGGTCCCTTCCGCCGGAAGGGACCTCGCGAGCGGAAAGCAACGTCCTGAAACATTCGACGCCGCCGTCAGAACCCGCTCCGCGCTTTGGCCGTTGCGGGATGGTTCGCCCCGAGATCGCGGAGGGCGTGCAAGCAAGCCCAGGTCCCGCCCGGCGGGCGGGACCTACCCGCACACTTCGCGGAGGGCCGCGATGGCGGCGTCGATGTCCGCCGGCGTGCTGAACGGTCCGGGGCTGAAGCGCACCGTGCCGCCGGCTTCGAACGTGCCGATCGCCCGGTGCGCCCCCGGAGCGCAGTGCAGTCCGGCCCGCGTCTCGATGCCGAAGTTTCCGTCGAGCACGCCGGCGAGCACCTGCGGCTCGAAGCCGGGCACGCTTAGGCTGACCACGCCGACGCGCTCCGCCGCGGCGCTCGGCCCCGGCACTTCGACTCCCTTCAACCCGGCGAGACCTGCGAGCAGCCGCGCGGTCAGCTCCTGCTCGTGCGCACGAAGGACAGCGATCGATTTCTCCTGCAGGAACGCGAGGGCCGCTTCCAGTCCGAACAGGCCCGGCGCGTTGTGGTTGCCCGACTCGTACTTGTCGGGGAGCAGCTCCGGCTGGCGGTCGTCTTCGCTCTTCGTGCCGGTCCCTCCCTGGCGGAAGCTCGCGAGCCGCTCCTCGACGCCGGGGCGGATGTAGAGGATTCCCGTGCCGAGCGGGCCGAGCAGTCCTTTGTGCCCCGGACAGGCGAGCAAATCGACCGGCAACTTGCGGAGGTCGATCGGCAAATGCCCCGCCGACTGGGCCGCATCGACCAGGAACAGCGCCCCGGCGGCGTGCGCGATCTCGCCGGCCTCCGCGACCGGCTGGATCGTCCCGGTGACGTTCGAGGCATGGATCAACGCGACGAGCTTCGTGTTCGGACGCAGCGCCGCCCGAATGTCTGCCGGTTCGACGCGGCCCGCGCGGTCCGCGGCGACGTGCGTGACTTCGACGCCGCGCCGCCGGTTCAGCTCGCGCAACGGCCGCAGCACCGAGTTGTGCTCGATGGCGCTCGTGACGACATGTTCGCCGCGATCGAGCAGCCCGTGCAGCGCGATGTTCAGCGCATCGGTCCCGTTGAAGGCGAACACGATCCGCTCGGGACTCTCCGCGCCGAGCAGTTCCGCGGCGCGGCGGCGGCAGGCATCGACCGTCCGCTGCACGTCGAGCGCCGCGCGATAAGCGCTCCGCCCCACCGCCGCGCCCAGCTCGCGGTTGTAGCGATCCATGGCCGCATACACGCTCTCCGGCTTGGGAAAGCTCGTGGCGGCGTTATCGAGATAGATGCGGCGACTCATGGTGGATCATCAAGCCACGGGACAGCGCCCCCGTTGGTGGTTTCTCATTTCGACGCAAAGACGCAAAGGTCCGCAAAGGCTCCTCAATGACCCGAGACTCCACAATGTCATACCCCGCAGGGGTTTCATACCACAGCCCAGGGTCGCCCGCGAAGCGGGCGCACCCTGGGTCCGTGGTCGCCACCACTCCTCGACCCAGAAAGGGTCGCACAGCGTCGCGGAACTCAGTCGCTTCGATCGTATGGAACCCTTTCAGGGTTCGCTCTCCCTTGAATCATTGACCCAGGGTGCGCTCGCATTCGCTCGCGACCCTGGGCTGTGGAATGAAACCCCTGCGGGGTATTGATGCTCCGACAAGGCTACTCGCCCCCCGCCCGATCGCGCTGGATTCGAATAGTTCGCGACGCACTTCGCACGCCGAGCCAATACGCCAGCGCCGCGACGATCAATAGCGCCGTCAGCGCCGTCAGCATCGACATGGGATCGTTCGGCGTGATCAGCAATGCGAAGATGAACGACAGGACGAAGATCGCGGCGAGATACGGCAGGTGGTGCATCGGCGGTGGTCCTCGATTGCGAAAGCGAACAGGCCCAACGGACAATCATTCCGCGGCTTCGTCGTCGGTCAGATGCTGCGATCCTACGGATTGATACAGCTCGTCGAGCAACTGCAACGCGCGCGACGCCAGCTCGTACCACTGCGGATCCCGAATGCACGCCGGATGATTCAGGATCGAGATGTCGAGCAGGTTGACGACGACGTGCGTCCGGTCGAACAGCTCGTGACAGCCGTAGGTTCCCGGCTCGAAACCACTGTCCCAATCGGCGCCGTCCTCGGCGACGAGCTCGCGCACGAGCTCCTGCCGTTCCTGTTCGATCTCCGCTGCACGACTGGGCGTTTCCTTCATGAAGTCATCCCCCGATCGAGTACATCGGCCGGCTCGGCTGGATGAACCGCGCGGTGTTGATTTCGTGGCCTTCCTTCTTCGCGGCGATCGACCCGCGGACCGCTTCCGCGATCGCTTCGTCGCCGGCGTCGCCGCGGATCAGCGACTTGATGTCGGTCTCCTCCAGGCTGAACAGGCAGTTGCGGAGCTTGCCGTCCGCCGTGAGGCGGAAGCGGTTGCAACTCATGCAGAACGGCTGGCTGACGGAGGCGATCATCCCGATCCGGCCCAGGCCGTCCTCGAACACGAACTCCGTCGCCGGCGCTCCTGCGTAGAGGTGCCCGCACGGCACGAGCGGCATGATCTCCCGCGCCAGCGTCTCCAATATCTCGTGGGCGAACAGCACCTTCTCGCGCTGCCAGGCGTTGTCGGCGTCGAGCGGCATGAACTCGATGAACCGCACCTCGACCCCCGTCTCGCGGGCGAAGTGTCCGAACGGCACGATCTCCTCTTCCGTCAAGCCGCGGACCGAGACCGCGTTCACCTTGACCGGATCGAACCCCGCCGCCTGGGCCGCCTGGATGCCGGCGATCACCTTCTCGAACCCCTCGCGGCGGGTGATCCGCTTGAACTTCTCGGGGGTGAGCGCGTCGAGGCTGACGTTGATCCGCCGCAGCCCGGCGTCGTAGAGCGGCTGCGCCTGATCGGCGAGCAGGATGCCGTTGGTCGTCAGGCCGATGTCGCGAATGCCCTCGATGTCGGCGATCATCCGCACGAGAACGTCGAGGTCGCGGCGGACGAGCGGCTCGCCGCCGGTGAGGCGGATCTTGGTCACCCCCAGCCCGACGGCGACGCGCACGAACCGCTCGATCTCCTCGAAGGTGAGGAGCTCGGCCCGGTCCATGAACTGCACGTCCTCGGCCGGCATGCAGTAGAAACAGCGGATGTTGCAGCGATCGGTGACGCTGATCCGCAGGTTGTCGTGCGTGCGGCCGAAGGTGTCGATGAGGGAGCGGTCAGCCATCGGCGTTCAGCGTTCAGAGGTCAGAGATCAGAAGTTTGTCGGCTGTCGGAAAGCGACTCGTCGCCCTTCCTCGCTGGATGCTTGGTCATTCAGTACTTCCAAGTTCGCGACGGCGCGTCATGCCCGCGCAGGCGGGCATC
>JBBDNU010000032.1:0-40022 GCA_040877365.1 Planctomycetales bacterium | reverse complement strand
GGTGAACTGTCTTTCGGTTGTGGTCGCTTGGGTCCGAACTCTTCTCCGCGTCCTCGGCGCTCTCCGCGGTTCAGAAATTTCAGCTTCACCGCTTCGAAACGTTCGAACCGCCGAGAGCGGCTTTGCGTCGCAAAACCGAATTTCGGTTGCGGCTTCGCCGCGCTGTGCCCTTAGCGTCTTTGCGTCGAAAAAAAGAGCATCGGTTGCGGCTCCGCGAGCTGCGGCGCGTCACTCCCGCTTCGCCGGCTTCGCCGCGAGCGCCGTCCGCTGGTATTCCGAGAACGAGACGAACTCCGTCCGCGCGTCGCGAAGCTGCTGCTGCCACTTGTTGATCAGTGCGCGGTCGCTCGAATGGAGCTGCCAGTCGATGCGGTGCTCCGCTCGCAGGTGCAACGGCGCGCCGAAATCGACCGTCAATTCCACGTCGAACGGGATTCGCCGTTTTTTCCGCAGGCTGTCGTCGAGCGCGATCCGCGCCGCCGGAAACAGCGCCTGCGGCTGCAGCGCGTGGTTCAGCCGCGCCGTCCAGTCGGCGTAGTTCAGGATCGCGTCGGTCTCGAGATCGCTGGGGGCGGCGGCGCAACGGACGTCGTAGGTGAGGTAGCGGCTCTGGAGCACCAGCCGGCCGGCGTCCGCGTCGAACCGTTCCTCGAACCGCGGGTCGATTTGAAACTGCAACGAACCGGCCGCGGTTCCCGCCTGGCCCCCGGCGACATACCGGCCGGTCTCCTGCCGCGACGCCTCGATCATCCGCTCGAGTTGGTCGAAGTCGATGCGGGTCGCCTGCCCGCGAGAAGTGTTGAGGACCGTGAACCGCCGGTTCCCCGGATCGAAGACCGTCACCTCGTTGGCGGCCGCGACGAAATCATACACGGTCCCGGCGTGAAACAGCGTCAGGCTCCGCGAGAGCAGCTTCGGCTCCTCCCCGGACGCCGCGAGCGGCACACCGGTGACGCGCGTGAAGATGCGGAACTCCTGGCCCGCGGCCGCTTCCCCGAACACGAGAAGCAGCGCCAGCGCCAGCGCGGACCGCAAGGGGAAGGGCCCCATGGGCGATCTCCTGTCGGAACGCCGAGCGGGCGAACGGGCCGCGCGGAGCCGCGCAAACCGTCGGTCCGGGCGGTCGCCCGACGATCGAGGACTTTCGGATTGGCCAAGGGGAAAGAGAGATGAGAGGCGGGGACCATAGTCGCTCCCCGACATTGACGCAAGACGATTCCGGGCCATTGGTCCGCGCGCGGTCGTGGAGCGTCTGCGATCCCGGCTTGACCGGTTCCGGGCCGCCTGCTATTTCACCCGCTCGCGTCTCCTCTCGCTCTTCGATTCCACCCTTCCATCCGAACCGAACGCCATGACCCGACACCACGGGCTTGCGCTCGCCGTGTGCCTCTGCCTGTCGCTGGCGGCCGGTCCGGCGGCGCGCGGCCAGCACGACGACTTCGGCGCGTGGACGACCAGCGCCCAGCCGGTCGATGCCATGCCGGTCCATGTCGACGGCGACATCGAGTCGTCCGAAGCGATTCCGTCGGAAAGCCGGCTCCGCACACAGCGCGCGCAGTCGCTGTCACCCGATCCCCAATCGCAGCTCGACCACACGCCGCTCCCCGTCCAACGCCATTTCGGATCGGCGGACGGACCGGTTTCGACGCCGCGGCCGACCGCCTTCTACACCGAGCACCACGAAAGCCCCGAGGACATCATCCGCAGCGCGCGGGCCGCGGCCGGAAGCGGCGACGCGGCGTTCGCGCCGTTCGACGATCCGCCGGTCGAATCGGACCGCGCCTTCGGCGATGATTCGGAATGGGGCGTGTTCGATGACCCGCCGCGGACGGCGTCGCGTCCCGATTATCTCGACACGCCCCGCCCGACGCCGGTCGAGCGCCCCTATCTCGATCCGGACCAACTGCTGCTGCCCGACACGCCGCCGCGGCCGCAGGCCCCCGTGTACGTCGAGCCGTGGATCGAGCCGGACCACGCGAGGCTGTTCACGACGTGGCTGCCCGGCAGCGGAAACGACCTCGGGCTGACCGAGATCGACGTCGAGGCGTCGCTCGTGTTCCCCAAGGCGAAGGGCCTGTGGATCGCCCCCGGCTTCGGCACCGTGTTCACCGACGGGCCGGTCCGCACGGACCTTCCGCCGCGGCTGTACAACGCGCGGCTGGAAGTGGGCTACAAGCACGACTTCGCCCCGCACGTGGGGGTGTCGGTGTCGATCGCCCCCGGTGTGTACAGCGATTTCGAGCAGGGGAGCAGCGACGCCTTCCGCATCCTGGGAAAGGGCATCGGCTTCTTCGCCTTCTCGGAGCAAACGCAGGCGATCCTGGGCATCGCCTATCTCGACCGGGAAGACGTGCGGGTGCTGCCGGTGTTCGGCATCATCCACTTACCCGACGAGAACTGGCGGCTCGAATTCACGTTTCCGCAGCCCCGCTTCGCCTATCGGATCCTGCAGGGGGACGCGAGCTCGGCCTGGCTGTACCTCGGCGGCGAGTTCGGCGGCAACACGTGGGCGATCGCACGCGACCCCGTCCGCCGCCGCGGCCCGGCCCCGGCGGCCGGGTTCCCGCCGCCTGGCTCCCGCGACGACGTCGTCACCTACAGCGACTGGCGGCTGAAGTTCGGCTTCGAGTGGAAGGCGGACTCCGGCCGGAACGTGATCGTCGAGACCGGCTACGTCTTCAACCGCGAGCTCGAGTACAAGTCCGACCGGGGGAACTACGACCCCTCCAGCACGGCCCTGTTCCGCTTCGGGTTCACTTATTGAGACTACCGGCCGGCTCACGCCGGCCGCTCGCCGGGCGGGCGCTGCTCCGCCACGAAGAACCGGTCCAGCCGTGCGGCGAGTTCTTCCACGTCCGCCGGCGACTGGGCCGCGACGTCGTGGATTTCCCACACGTCGTCGGGCCGCGCGTAGAGGCGGGGGCGCTGGTGGTCGTCGGGCGGGGGGGCGGTTGAGAGGTCGGCTGCCGATCGCCGCAGGAGATACAGGTCGGGCGTGCGGATTCCCTGCCAGCCGTCGCTCGCCAGGTACGCGGCATCGCGTATCGAAGGTTCGTGGCGGGCCACAGTCGGCAGCAGGCTCGCGCCATCGGCGGCGAGAGCGTCCGTCGCGACGCCGAAGAAGTCGCACAGCGTGGGCGCCAGATCGACCGTCTGCACGAGGTCCTGCCGCCGCGAGCCCCCTTCTCCTCCCGGCAGGTGCACGATCAACGGCAGATGCGCCCACTCCTCGGAAAGCGGCGTCCCTTCCGCCGCCAGCCCCACCCGCTCGCCCAGGCACTCCCCCTGCGCCGCCGTCACGATCCACAGCACGTCTTCCTCGAGTTCCGCGACGACCTCGCGCAGCTCGCCGAACCACGTATCGAGCAGCGAGACGTACCCGGCATAGACGGCCCGCGCCAGCTTCCAGTCGTCCGGCGTGAGCCGCGACGGATCCCCTTCTCCCGCCCGGCCGAGGGCGCGCAGCAACTCGTCGAACTCTTCGGCTTCCTGTTCGAGTTCCGCCGCCCGCGCGGCGTTCGCTTCTTCGATCGGCTCGTCGTCGATCGGCTCCGTGAAATCTTCGTCGGCGGCCTCGTCGGGAATCGCCGGCCCGTCGGTCTCGTCGATCACCGGGGGGCTGACGCCGCTCCGCTCGCCGGGCTCGTCCTCGTCGTCCTCGAACAGGCCGACGTACTCGGCAGCGAACTCGCGCGGCGGCGTCCAGGGGCGCGGCACGCCGCGCGACTTCAGCCAGAGAAGTCCCGTCTCCACGTCCCGCTCGGCCCACTCGTCGAGGCACGCCGCCGCCGCCGCGACCAACTGCGCGAACGGCGTTTCGTCGTCGTCGACTTCCAGCCCGTCGCGGCCGGAGACCCGCAGCACGTCGGCGAAACCAGCCGATTCCCAGCAGGGATCGTCGGCCCCTTCCTCGACGATCAGCCGCGCCTCGACCCCCGCCCGCCGCAGGATTTCGCCCAGCCCCGTCCGCGCGTTCCGCTCGTTGGGGGAGGGCCGACACTGATAGCGGCCGGTGAACCAGGCGTGATGTCCGGCGGGTTCGAAATGCTCGCCGAAATGCGCATCGAACACGACCCCCTCGGCGGCGAGCCGATCGAAGTGCGGCGTGTCGATCCAGGCGTTGCCGTAGCACCCCAGGATGCGGAGCGCGAGCCGGTCGAAGGAGAGCACGATCGCTTTCATCGGGGCAAAGATAACAGTGCGAGCCGCCCGTGGCGAGTTCCTCCGCCCGGCCCGACGGTCCGGCAAGGCGGACGGGTGGCGATGCCGTCATTCCAAGGCGGGAATCCAGTGCGAGTACTTCCAAGTTCAGCTTTCGACTAACGGGGACGTGACTAATACCCCCGAAGGGGGTTCAACAACAAAGCCCAGGGTCGCGAGCGGAGCGAGCGCACCCTGGGTGGGCGGCCACCGCCTCTCCGCAACCCTGAAAGGGTTGCACTCGCGGAATGCCGGAAATTCGCTGGATTCGTCCATCCTCCGTTCCTGTGGAACCCTTTCAGGGTTCCTGCGATCATCGCGCCGGAGATCCCAGGGTGCGCTCGCTGCGCGAGCGACCCTGGGCTATGTTGTTCAACCCCTTCGGGGTAAAGAGCATGCGCCAACGCCAGCGCGGAGAGAAACTTGGAAGTTCATGAGGGCCTTCGCCCGATGCGCAAGCGAGGGAGAATCACCGAATCGCCCGGCAGTCGTGTCAGTGGCCCCGCCGCAACGGCAAACCTCCTTGGCTTGCGCCGCGGGCTGCTGTGCGGCAGCGACCGCTTCACGCGGCGGCGGTCGAGTGGCTGCTCTCGTCGTCGCGGCGCCAGATCCGCGTTTCGCCAGCATCGTCCGCCAGTCGACGGCCAGCGGTCTCCGCCGCCGGTTCCGTCCGTTCGCAGGGACGCCGCGCGAGCCAGGCGACGAGCAGCAGCACGCTGGCGGGCGTGAACGCCTCCGCCGCGGGAATCGCTTCGTCGAACAGCCGCTCGAATGCCCCCGTCCCGCCCAGAAGCAGGTTCAGCCCCCATGCGGCGGCGGCGGTCCACCGCAGCCGTTCTTCGCGGAAACTGACAACGACGGCCCAGGCGAGCATCGGCGCGGCGAGGCCATAGGTGTTCCGTTCGGTCCCCGGGCCGAATAGGAGCTGCCAGCCCGCCCAGAGGGCGAGCGTGAAGGCGAGCAACCCTCGCTCGGCTTCCCCCTTCAGCCGCCGGCCGACGCACCACGCCGCCACGCCCCCTGCCGTCGCGAGCTGCAGCAGCGTGTAGATCCGCGGCGAGACCGAGACGCCCGTGGATTCGAGAATCGTCCAGAAGTCGCGGTACGCGGCCCATCGCCCCAGGCAGGGTCCGGTCAGAAACTCCGCCCAGTTCGCGTATTGCCAGAACACGATGTGCGGAGGCCGCGACAAAAACGGCAACGTCGCCGGCAACAGCGCGCACAGCGCGAACCGGCCGACCAACTGCCGCGGCCAGCAGGCCAGCGCCAGCAGCGCGAACGCCAACGGCCACAGCTTGACGTACACCGCCGCCGCCAGGCACATCGCCGCCAGCCACCACCGCCGCCGCACGATTCCCCACGCGGCGAACGCGGCGAACGCGAAGCAGAGCGCGGTGGTCTGCGCCGCCCACAGTCCCCGGGCCGACCCCAGGAGGGCCAGCACGAAAAACGCCGCCCGCCCGCGATCGGTCCAACGTCCGGGCAGCACATCCCGCACGAGGAGCCGCAGCGCCGCGAACAGCGCCGCCACGTTCGCCAGGTTCCACAGCACGCCGCCCAACCGCGTGGGTAACGCCGCGAAGGCGTTGAACAGCAGCGCGAAGGCGGGGCTGTAGCGGTAGCCCCGCCAGATTTCATAGATGTTCGCGTCCTCGAACCAGCCGCGGGCGGCGAGCTCGAAGCAGGGATAGACCGAATGCTTGACCGGCTCGACCGCCGCCTTGACCGAGAGCGCGATCGCGAACGCGAGCCAGGCGCTCGCCGCCCATTGCAGCGCCCGACGGTCGCTCGTGCCCTCCGCGAGACCGGAGCGGTTCTCCAGGATCGCCGTCGTCTTCATGCGGCCTGCCGCTCCTCGCGCGGTCGCGGATCGAGCAGCGCGCGCCGAGCGCCGGAGGGATGCGGTCGATCGGTCCAGGTCGGCTGGGGACTCCGGCCGAAGTACCGCCAGCGGATCGCCGCGAGCTCGCCGATCGCCCTCACGAAGTCGCGCGTCTTGAGCTTCGACCCGGCCACGTCGTGCCAGCGCTCGAGCGGCAGCTCGAAGATCGCCTCGCACGCGGCACTCCCCTCCCTCTGAGGGAGGGGGCAAGGGGAGGGTGGTGTGCTCTCGTTACTCGTGTGGACAAGACGGTCGGACGACGAGGAGTTCGAGTGCGCTTCCACCCTCCCCCGACCCCTCCCGGACAGGGAGGGGGGTTCCAATGCGCGCCGGCCGCTGACCAGCCGCGCGAACAGCTCGACGTCGAAAATCCACCGCGAGAGGAACGGCTCGGCGAACAGCCGCTCGGTCTCGTCGTTCGCGCGGAACAGTTTGGCGCCGCATTGCGTGTCGAACAGCGGCAACCCGATCGCCCGCGAGGCGACCTGCGCGAACAGGCGTCCCAGCAGGCTCCGCGACCGCTTCCGCACGATCCGCCGCCCGAGGAGCCGCGCCCGCGTGCCGATCACCATCTGCAACTCCGGGCGCCGGTCGAGCACCGCGCGGAACCGCGGGACTTCATCCAGCGGAGTGGCGAGATCGGCGTCCCAGAAGCCGACGTACTCCGGCCGCGAGCGAAGCGCCGCGCACACCCCGCGGCGGACCGCCTCGGCCTTGCCGCAGTTCTCCGGCAGATCGCACCACGCGATCCGTCCCGGCCGTTCCGCGGCGAGCGATTGGAGCCGCTCGAGCGTGTCGTCGCGGCTGCCGTCGTTGACGAACAGGAAATCGGTCCGCGGGTCGCATGCGACGGCTTGCAGGTACTGCGCGAAGTCGAGGCGTTCGGCCTCGTTGTAGCAGGGGACCACAATCACGGTGCGCGGCATGCGTCTCGTCCTTCCCTGGACACCCGCCGCGGCGCGCGGCACCCCCGCACCCGCAACCGGCGGCGAATCTATACCTTCAATCGCGGCGGCTCACAACCCCAGTCTCGGGGCCCTGCTCCTCGACGTACTGCCGCAGGAGCTCGAACGCCGCCTGTTCCCGCGGTCCGGCGGTCTTTTCCACCGGGAGGCGGAGACGGTCGAACTCGGCGCGGATTTCTTCCAGCGGCAGGATGTGGCGCCGCGTCGCGAGGATGGCTGCTTCCAGCACCGCGTGCCGGGCGCGGTGGAAGCCGAAGAAGTCGCGGAGCCGGCCGCGGTGAACGACCCGCGCGTGGAGCGTCGTCCGTTCCGCCAGGTCGTCGACATCGTCGATCTCGAACTCGTACCAGCGGCAGGCGGAGGCGATGACCCGCCCCGCGACGCGCTCCGCGGGAAACGTCTCGGGCGGCTGATCGAGGCGGCCGATCGCGGCCTGCGCGAAGAGCAGCACGTCGTCCGTCACGTGGAACACCCCCTCGGGCCGGGCTTTCAGGTTGCGGTACGTCTGCGAAGTCCGGAAGGGACGCAGCGCGAGGGAATCCATCGACTCGTCCACGAGCGGCCCCATCGGCGCGACGTTCAGCCGCCCCGCCCCGTCGAGCGTGGTGACGATGCCTTCGAGGACCATGATCGAATCGAGGCTAACCGCGGGTGCGGGGCCTGTCAAACCGACCGGCAGCCGGCCCAAGGCTGGTCAGACTCGAAGAACGGGGTGGCACGTCCAGAGTGTCCAGAGTCCGCGAAGGGCGTGGGAACGTGGGGCAGACATTCTTGTCTGCCCGAGCGGCAGGCTGGAAAGCCTGCCCCACGACGATGGTTGCGCCGCGACCGGGGAGTCGCATATAATCGGCAGTCGTCGTTTCGCCTTTCCGCAGACCACGGGGACCTGGGCATGCCCGCCACCGCCTGGCCGATTCTCGCACCGGACGTCGACTCGATTCTCGCCGCCGAAGCGGACCCGATCGGCGCGGTCGCCCGCGGGGAGGTCGCGGCGCTCGTGGTGCGGCAGGCGTTTCCGGCCGCGGAGTGCGAACGGCTCGTGCGGTTTCTCGTGGGGGAAGGCCTGCTGTTCGACCGCGACGACCCGCGGATCGAAGCGAAGGCGATTCCCTCCGCCCTCACCAATCGCCTCTCACAGAAAGGGCTGAACCCGCAGGAGAGCCAGCGGCGGCGGATCGACATCGGCTCGAGCCTGGGCTACCTCGGCGACGACAAGGAGAGGTTCCTCGCCCATTCCGCCGAGACGCATGCCCTGTTCGACCGCCTGTTCGCCGATCGCCCGGACCCCATTCGCACGATCTACGATCACTTGCGGCGGCTCGCCCCCGGCAAGCACGTCGTCACCGCCTACGAGCCGGACGGCCGCGAGTACGGCCCGGCGATCTTCCGCGCCCATTACGGCGGCTACACCTACGGCCCGCATTTCGACAGCGTCCGCAACCGCGAGAAGCGGACGGAGTACGCGGTGAATCGGTTCGAGCGGCAGCTCGCCGGAGTGCTGTGCGTCCAGAACGCCACGCTCGGGGGAGACTCCGCGCAGGGGACCGTCCACCGCCAGTTCTGGCGGCCGGAGATCGACGAGCACCTGCTGTCCGGCCGCTTCCCGGAATACGCGGCGGCGCACGGCGTCGATAAGGTCCGCATCGAACTCGAGCCGGGGGACTTATACTTCTTCAACGTGGGGATGATCCACGAAGTCCCCGGCGTTCCCGGCGATCTGCCGCGGATCGTGCTGGCGACGTTCATCGGCTGGTCGGAGGACGATCCCGAGGTGATGGTATGGTCGTGATCCGCGGAGAACGAGGAACCGCGACTGAACAATCGGAGGCGGCCATGTCCACAGCGCCCAAGCTCAAGCTGACGCCGCGGGAGTACGCCGCGATCGAGGAGCGGTCGGAGCAGCGCCACGAATTCTTCCAAGGGGAGATGTTCGCGATGGCGGGAGCGAGCCTGCCGCACAACATCATCGTCTCGAACATCTCGCGGCGATTGAACGAACAACTGGAGGAGGGGCCCTGCATCGCCGTTGGGTCCGACATGCGCGTCAAGGTCGACGCCACCGGCCTCTACACCTATCCGGACGTGGTGGTCCTGTGCGAAGAGCCGAAGTTCGATGAGGAAGTGCCGAACACGCTCTTGAACCCGGTCGTGCTCGTCGAAGTGCTCTCCGAATCGACCGCGGCCTACGACCGCGGCAAGAAGTCGATCCACTATCGGCAAGTGCCGTCGCTGCAAGAGTACCTGCTGGTCGAGCAGGACCAGCCTCTCATCGAGCAGTACGCGCGCGGCGCGGGGGGACATTGGATCCTGACCGACTTGCGGCGGCCGGAGGAGGAGATATCGCTGGAATCCATCGGCTGCAAGCTCCGCCTGGCCGACGTCTACGCCAAGGTCGCATGGCCGCCGCCGAAGGAATACGCACCGCCGCCGGCCGAGCACGACCGAGAATCATGAGCCGCGGAGTTTATCCCCGCGGTGGTGACCAGCCGTCCGTACGAGGCAGACTTCGACTCTACATTTACCCGTCATGACCACCGCGGGGATAAACCCCGCGGCTCGGATGCGTCGACTTTCTCAAGCATTCTCCATGAACGATCCCATCCGCGAATCCAGCGCCGCCGATCATGAGCTTGCCGCCCGGAACGTCGGGCCGCTGGGGTTCGCCGTGCTCACGCTGTCCGACACGCGGACCGCAGAGACCGACGTCAGCGGGCGGACGATCCGCGAGATGATCGCAGCCGCGGGGCACGAGGTCGCGCGGTACGAGGTGTTGCCGGACGATCCGCCGCGGATTCGGGCCGCGCTCGTCGAAGCGCTCGCCGATCCGCGGGTGGCGGTGGTCGTCAGCAACGGCGGGACCGGGATCGCGGTGCGCGACAACGCTTATGAAGTCGTCTCGGCGCTGCTCGACAAGCCGCTGGTGGGCTTCGGCGAGCTGTTCCGCATGTTGTCGTGGGAGCAGGTCGGGGCGGCGGCGATGCTCAGCCGCGCCACCGCCGGCATCGCCCGCGGGAAGGTCGTGTTCGCGCTCCCAGGCTCGACCAACGCGGTGCGGCTGGGAATGGAAAAGCTGATCGTCCCCGAGGCGGCGCACCTGTATTGGGAGCTGCACAAGGAGGTGCCACAGGGCGCAACCCAGCCCAAGCCATTATAGTACGGGAGCCAAGGCACCGCCCTCTGCGCTCTCCGCGCCCTCTGCGGTTCGAATCATTCGGGACGATCGTGGTGACGTCTGGAACCGCAGAGATCGCCAAGGACGCGGAGAGGAACAGCGGACGCGGAACCAACCCATGTCGTCCACCTCGGACGGCACGGATCAGCACTGATTTCATTGTTCATCAGTGCCGATCAGGAACAGCACGCCGTTTTCTGTCCACTGCCTGCCGACTGCCGACTGCCGCCCCCCATGCCCTCTCCACCTCCATCGCCCGACGCGCCTCCGCGACCGCGGCGCGTGGCATGGCGGATCGTGAAGTGGACGTTGTTCGCGGCGATCCTGGCGTTCGTCGGCTGGCGGGCCGCGGCGCTCTGGGAGGAAAGCCGGTCGCAGCTTGCGGAGACCGAATGGCGGCTGGAATGGCTGCTGCTCGCGGCGCTCGCCTACGCGGCGGGATGGCTCCCTTCCGTCTGGTTCTGGCAGTTGCTCATGCACCGCCTGGGGGGCGATCTCCGCTTCCGCGACACGGCCCGCGCGTATTACTGCGGACACCTCGGGAAGTACATTCCCGGCAAGGCGACCGTGCTCGTGATTCGCGCCGCCTTGATGAAAGACCGCGGGTTCCGCCCCGCGCCCGCGGCGCTCACCGTGGCCTACGAAACGCTCGTGATGATGGGCTCCGGCCTCGCGCTGGGGCTGGCGCTCCTTCCTCTGCTGTTTCGCGACGTCGATGTCCGCGAACTTCCCGAGTGGCTGGCCTGGTCCGCCGACGGGCTGCGGTGGGCGGCGGCGCGACCGTTCGTTCCGGCGCTGATCGTGGGAGCGATCTGCCTGGTGTCGCTGCCGGCCGTCTCGCGGATCTTCACCCGGATCGCGACGAAGATGACGCCCCGCGACATCATCGAATCGCACGGGCCGGTGCGGATCGGCGCCGGCGTCGTGCTGTGCGGCGTCGCGGCGTTCGGCGCGGCGTGGGCGCTGCACGGCTTGAGCCTGGGCTGCACGCTGCAAGCGCTCTCGGCCGAACCGGTCCGCTGGGAGGACTGGCCGATGTGGACCGGAGCGGTGGCGCTCGCGACGTCGGCGGGCTTCGCCGTGCTCGTCGCCCCGGGGGGGGTCGGCGTGCGAGAGGGAATCCTGCTGGAAGTCCTGCGGGCGCAAGGCGATGTGGAGGGGAGCCAGGCGCTGCTCGCCCCGATTTTCCTGCGGATCGTATGGTTTCTGACTGAAATCGTGGTCGCGTGTGCTTTATACTATGCTGTTCGCCCTGCCGCGCGTCCCGCCGCTCGATCTCCTCGCTGATCCGCCCGCCGCTCCCGCCTCCGGATTCCCACCATGAAGCTCTCGATCGTCGTCCCGGTGCTGGATGAAGCCGACAGCCTCCGCCAACTGTTCCGCCAGATCGACGAGACGTGCGCCGCGCGCGAGATCGACGCCGAGGTGATCTTCGTCGACGACGGCTCGCGCGATGCGTCGTGGCAGGTGATCTCCGCACTGGCCGAGGAGGACGCCCGCGTGGCGGGAATCCGCTTTCGGCGGAATTTCGGCAAGGCCGCCGCGCTCACCGCGGGCATGCGGGCCGCGATCGGCGACGTGCTCGTCACGATGGACGCCGACCTGCAGGACGATCCGGCCGAGATCCCCCGCTTCCTCGACAAGCTCCGCGAGGGACACGACGTCGTCAACGGCTGGAAGGAGCGGCGGCTCGACCCCTGGCACAAGGTCTACCCCAGCAAGGTCTTCAACTGGATGGTCGGCTCCCTCATGGGGCTCCGCCTGCACGACCACAACTGCGGCTTCAAGGCCTTTCACCGCGACGTCGCCGCCGAGATTCGCATTTACGGCGAACTGCACCGCTACATCCCCGTCCTCGCGCACGCCCGCGGCTTCCGAGTGACCGAAATCCCGGTGCACCACCGCGAGCGGCAGCACGGACGATCGAAGTACGGCATGCGGCGGTTCCTCCGCGGGTTTCTCGATCTGCTCACGGTGAAGTTCCTCACCGGCTTCGGACAGCGGCCGCAGCACGTGCTCGGCGCGGCCGGGGTCGGCTTCTTTCTGCTGGGGGGACTCGGGCTGGCGTACCTGGCGGTCGTGTGGCTGCTGATGAACGTGCCTCCCGCGTGGGGCGGCGAGATCCTCCCCGCCGCGCCGATCGGCGACCGCCCGCTGCTGGCGTATTCGATCGCATTCACCTTGCTCGGCGCGCAGGCCCTGTCGCTGGGACTGCTGGCGGAGCTGCTCGTCGCCTACGCGGGCCGCGAGGTGGACACGTACAGCGTGCGGCAACGCACTGGCAATCGCTGGGAAGAGCGCGAGTCGCTGCCGCTCTGACGGTCGATGACGCACGTCGGGGTTGGCCGCCGACCGGCGCACTCCTTGCGGCAGACCGGGGCACGTTGAGCCGGACCCGGCCGGCCCGTACAATGGGACTTCGGGCCACGGGGTTCGTTCCGTGGCGTGACACCATCCGCTGGTCGCCGTCCATCAACCACGCTCGCGCAGGATCGGCATGCGGTTTCGAGGATCCGGCAAGGCCCAGTTTTTGAACCGCCGCGATCAGTTTCGCATGATCGCCTTGATCGCGGCGCTGGGGGCCGTGCTGCTCGCGATGCGCGCCGCAGCGAACCCGGAGACGTGGCGGAGGCTGCTGTTGCTCGATGGCCCATCCGCTCCCGAGACGGCCGAAGACTTCGCCGCGCAGCGGGCGGAGAACTCTTCGCGGACGCCGGGCGGGCCCCCGCCGGACGAGTTCCGCACGGACGAAGCAGCGTCCGCCGCGCGCGTCCCTCATGGGCCGAAGCCTTCGTCCGGCCCTCTCGCCATCGATCCCGAGGCGCTGGCGGCCGTGCGGGACGACACGCTCGGCATTCACCGCGACGAGCGGAAGGCCCACTTCGAACTGCTCGCGCGGCTGCGCGACGCGGAACCCGCGGATATCCGCCGGGCCGCCCGCGACGGCGTGAGCTACGCCGCGATCAGCCGCAGCCCGGGCGACTTTCGCGGGCAGGCGATCGCCATCGAAGGGCGGATGAAGCGGCTGCTGGCGTTCGACCCGGGAGAGAACGAGCACGGCTTCGAGCGGCTGTACGAAGCCTGGGTGTTCACGGACGACTCGGGACTCGACCCGTACCGGGTGGTGAGCGCGGAGATCCCGGCGGGGATGCCGCAAGGGGATCTCGATCCGCTCGTGCCGGTCCGCGTCGCCGGATGCTTCTTCAAGATGGAGCGGTACGCGGCCCAGCACGGGAAGACGCACCCGGCGCCGCTGCTGTTGGCGCAGCGGATCGAGCGGGTGCGGCCGACCGCGGTCGAGGAGGGACACGGGGCGCTGTCGAAGTACGTGCTGGGTTTCGTGCTCGCGGTGGCCGCGGCGCTCGGGTTCACGTTGTGGCGGGTGTCGCAGGGAGACAAGAAGTTCTACCACGGCCATCTGAAGCGGATCGTCCAGGCGCCGCAGGAGCACATCGACGCGTTGGCGGGGATCGAGACGATCGACACGCGGCGGATGCTCGCCGAACTGGCCGCCGCGGAGGCGGCCCGCGACGTCCACGACCCTCCCGTTGGCGGCGGCACGTCGTCACGCATTCATCACGATCGGTAAGGAGAGGTCGCGATGCGCCGGGCAGGGAGGCTGTTCGCAGCCGCGGGGCTGCTCGCGGGGATCGACGGATGCGGCGGAGACGTCCCCGCGCCCCCCGCGTCGCCGGCGGTCGTGACGGCGGAGACAGCGCCGCCACCGACCGCGCCGCACGCGGACCCACCCGCTGGGCCGCGGCCGACGGAAGCCCAGACGGCATTCCGCAAGCTCGTCGGGGCACAAGACGCGGAGGCCGCGAAAGCAGCCGAGAAGCGGCTCGATGAACTGGGGGCCGACGCGCTGCCTGCCTACGTCGAAGGGCTTTCCGGCGACGAAGCGACCCGCCAGTTCGCGGCGATGAGGCTCGCGCAGCTCGGGATCGACGCCGCCCCCGCCGCCGACGCCCTCGTGAAGGCCCTCGCCGATCCGTCGCCGGTGGTGCGGGTCAACGCCGGCTCGGCCCTGTCGATCCTGGAGGACGCCCGCCGCGCGCAGGCGGTGCCGGTCCTGGCGAAGCTGCTCGACGGACAGCCGGAGTACATCGCGCGGACGGCGGCCATCGCGCTCGGCAACTTCGAAGAGCAGGCCGCCGAGGCGGTCCCCGCGCTCGGACAGGCCTTGTCGGCGGACGACGCCGAGTTGCGGAAATGGGCGGCGAGCACGCTGGGCCGCATCGGCCCGCCGGCGCAGGCCGCGGCCCCCGCGCTCGAAAAGCTGGCGGCGAACGACGAGGACGCGGAAGTCCGCGCCGCGGCCCGCGAGGCGCTCGAGCGGTTGCGGCCCAAGCCGGAACCGCCGGCGGCGGAACCAGCGTGATCGAATCGACTGGCCCCCAACGGCGAGGATGAGATGGCCGCGAAATACCGCGAAGCGCCGGCGGAGATCCCGGGTTATCCCACGGGCATCCCGTTCATCGTCGGCAACGAGGCGGCGGAGCGGTTCAGCTTCTGGGGGATGGTGGCGATCCTCCAGCAGTACATGATGACGCACCTCAGCATGTCCGAGCCGCAGGCGGCCGCCTACGTCCACTTCTTCTTCTCATGGGTGTTCTTCCTGCCGCTGTTCGGCGGCGTCCTCGCGGACGCCTTCCTGGGGAAGTACCGGACAATCATCTTCCTGTCGATCGTCTATTGCTTCGGCCATTTCGCCCTCGCGGTAGACGAGACGCGGCTGGGGCTGTTCATCGGGCTGACGCTGATCGCGGTGGGAGCGGGAGGGGTGAAGCCCTGCGTCGCGGCGCACGTGGGGGACCAGTTCGGCCGGTCGAATCAGCACCTGCTCCCGAAGGTCTTCGCCTGGTTCTACTTCTCGACCAACTTCGGCGCGCTGTTCGCGATGTTCCTGATCCCATACCTCCTGCACGAAGTCGGGCCGTGGCTCGCCTTCGGCGTGCCGGGGATCCTGATGCTCTTTTCGACGGTGGTGTTCTGGCTCGGCAGGCATCGCTTCGTCCACATACCTCCCGGAGGAATGGCCTCGGTCCGCGAGACCTTCAGTCCCGAGGGGCTGCGGGCGATCCGCAGCCTGACGCTGTTTTACGTGGCCGTGGCGGCCTTCTGGTCGTTGGGCAACCAGATCTCGACGACCTGGGTAGCCCAGGCGAACCGCATGGACCTCGTTTTTCTCGATCACGAGTGGCTGCCGGAGCAGGTGCAGGCCTTGGGTCCGACGCTGGTTCTCGTGTTCGTGCCGCTCTTTGGATACGTGATCTATCCACTGGTCGGCCTCGTGTTTCCGCTGACGGCGCTGCGGAAGATTTCGATCGGCCTGTTCGTGGCGGCGATCGCCGCCGCCATTCCAGCCGTGATCGATACCTGGATTCAGGCCGGGGAGAAGCCGAACATCGCCTGGCAGATGCTGGCCTACGTGCCGCTGACGGCGGCGGAGGTGATGGTCGCGATCCCGTTCCTCGAGTTCTCCTACACTCAGGCCCCGAAGCGGATGAAGTCGCTGGTGATGTCGCTGTACCTGGTGGCGATCGCCGCCGGAAATCTGTTCGCCTCCGCGGTCAACTTCTACTACGACAAGCAGCGCGAGCAGGCCGGCGAGCCGGCGGGCGATCCGTACCGTGTCGAGCCGGCACAACTCGCTCGGCCGGAATACTTCTGGTTCTTTGCCGGACTGCTGCTGGCCGCGGCGTTCGGTTTCATCGTCATCGCCCGCCTGTATCGTCCGCGGACTTACGTGCAGGGCACCGATGGCTGACGCCCGCTGTTCTCCCGCGACGAATCGCCGATGAGTGAACCACGGCCAATGCATGATCCGTCACCACTGTCGCCCGCTGCCAGCCCTGCCCCGCGCCGCGAGCTGACCTGGCTCGCGATCGCGCTCGGCGCCGGACTCTCCGTGGTGATGGGGGCCGCCAACGTCTATCTCGGCCTGCGGGTGGGACTGGTGGTCTCCGCCTCGATCCCCGCCGCCGTCGTGGCGATGGCGATCCTCAACGGCGCCCTCCGCCGCAATTCGATCCTGGAAGCGAACCTCGTGCAGACGGCCGCCTCGGCGGGCGAATCGCTCTCCGCGGGCATCATCTTCACGATGCCCGCGCTGATCCTGACCGGGATCTGGACCACGTTCGATTACTGGACGACCACGCTGGTCGCCTGGGCGGGCGGGCTGCTCGGCGTGCTGTTCATGATCCCCATGCGGCGGGTGTTCGTCGTCGACAGCCGCGAGCTCCTGTTTCCCGAGGGGGTCGCCTGCGCCGAGGTGCTGCGGGCGGGAGAGCTGGCCGCCGCGGGGGCGGCCGGCGGCGAATCCGACGTGAGTGGCCGCAGCCGGGCCGCGGCGGGCGGGGCGCTGCTGATCTTCGCCGGCCTCGCTGGGGGCGCGATCTTCAAGCTCTGCGAATCGCTGCTGGGTCTGCTGAAATCGACGCTGGAATGGGCGGCCGCCCGCGGGGAGCGGGTGTTCTATCTCGGCTGCGACGTTTCCCCGGCGCTGGTCGCGGTGGGAATGATCGTCGGCCTGCCGATCTCCGTGCAGATCTTCACCGGCGGGGCGATCGCCTGGCTGGTGGCGATTCCGCTGTTTTCGCCCGACGTGCCGGACACCGCCGGCATGAAGCCGAAGGACATCGCCGACGCCGTCCGCATGAGCCACGTGATCTACATCGGGGTGGGGGCGATGGTCGTCGGCGGGATCGCGTCGATCTGGAAAGTCCGGCGGGGGATGGCGATGGCGGTCGTCGAGTTGACGGCGAAGTTCCGGCCGCAGTCCACGGCAGCGGAGGTCCCGCGCGAGGAGCGGGACCTCGACACCCGCACGATCCTGTGGATCGCCGCGGCCTGCGTCCTCGTGACGGCGTTCGTTTATTACGGCCTGTTGAAGTCAGCGGGCCTCACGCTGCTGACGACCGGCGTGATGCTCGTGATGGCGTTCTTCTTCACGGCGGTGGCGAGCTACATCGTGGGGCTGGTCGGCAACTCGAACAGCCCGGTCTCGGGGATGACGATCACCGCCGTGCTCGGGGCGGGGGCGTTGCTGCACCTCTTCATGCAGGCGGGATGGCTGGAGGTCGCGGCGACGACCGCGATCGCCGCCGCCCTGGGGATCGCGGGGATCGTGTGCTGCGCGGCCTGCACCTCGGGGGACGTGTGCAATGACCTGAAGACGGGGCGCCTCGTGGGGGCCTCGCCGCGGAGCCAGCAGATCCTGCAGGTCATCGGCGTGACGGTCGCCGCGTTCGTGCTGTCGCCGACGATGACGGTGCTTCACGAGGGCTCGCTGAAAGCGGGGAAGGGAGGCATCGGCGGGACGGAACTCGCAGCGCCGCAGGCCAAGCTGTTCGCCGAACTGACGAAAGGAATGTTCCTCCAGGGAAGCGGCCTCCCGTGGCCGATGCTCGCGCTCGGCGCCGGCCTCGGCGTCGCGGTCCTCGTCGCCGACTGGCTCCTCGGCCGGTGGCGCTCGCCGGTGCGGCTGTACGTGATGCCGGTGGCGGTCGGCGTCTATCTGCCGCCGAAGCTCTCGGTCCCGATCCTGTTCGGCGGGATCGCGCATTACCTGCTGACGCGCCGCTCGCGGCGGGCGGAGTTCGACGCGACGGGGCGCGGCGTGCTCGTCGCATCCGGCGTGATCGCCGGGGAATCGCTGCTGGGCGTGTTCGTCGGGCTGTTGGCATACCTCGACTACAAGTCGTTCGAGTCGGCGAAGCGCTTGGGATTGTCCGAAATGGGGTGGACGCTCGCCACCGCGGCCGCGTTCGTCGGCTTCATCGCCTGGATGGGCCTGCTCGCGGCGCGCCGCCAGCGTTGACGCGGCGCGCCGTGCGGCTATCGTAGGAACACAGCCGGCACGATCGCGCGCCGCGGCCCGAAGCGGACGCTTGGGCTTTCGTCACTTCCTGCACACAAGGAGTCGGTTCGATGCGGAATTCGATGCTTACGGTCGGGGGCTGCGCCCTCACGGCGTTGATGTTGGTCGCGGCCGGTTGCGGCAAGGACGACAAATACGCGGAAGTGCCCAAGGGGGGCAAGGCAGTCGGGGAGCCGGCGCCCAGCCACGAGCACGGCCCGCACGGGGGACACCTCGTCAAGCTCGAAGACGGAATCCAGGCGGAAGTCGTCGTCGACTTCGAGACCCGCCAGGGAACGCTCTACATCCTCGACAAGGACCAGAAGCCGCACGCGTTGCCCAGCGATGCGGACGTCGAACTGCACCTCACCGGCACGGAGGAGGTCGAGCTGAAGGGGAAGGCCGTGCCGTTGGCGACCGATGGCGAAGGCAAGTCCTCGCGGTTCGAGTTCGAAGGAAAGATTCCCGACTCGATCAAGAACGAGGAGCAACTGGCCGGGCACGTCCACGTGACCGCCGGCGGGAAGTCGATGAACGGCGAGATCTCCCACGACGATCACGACCACGATCACTAGCACGCCGAACCGAAGAAGTAGTAGCCGCGCCGGAACTGGAAACGCGGGCGGAGTCGCCGAGCGGATCGGCCTCCGCCCGTGTTCATTCCCAGAGGTCGCTCAGTACTTCCAAGTTCGCAACGGCGCGTCATGCCCGCGCAGTGCCTGCCCCCAGCGACGGCGGGGGCGGGCATCCAGCGGCGGCGCGGACGACGGGCTGGATTCCCGCCTGCGCGGGAATGACGGAGCCTCATTCTTAAGTTCTGTCACTCGTCACTCGTAGCTCGTCAGACGAGCGCCTTCTCGACCACGTTCCCCATCCGGTGCAGCATCGTGGCGAGCAGGCGCCGCGCGACTCTGCCGGTCGCGCAAGCCCTGCGTCACAAACTTCGCGGGTCGTGGCGCGCGGAGCGATTCGGGCCCGGCCGGAGTTGAAAATCGGCCGCAACGTCCGGCGAATTCACCGGCCCGATTTCCCGGAGGTGGTAAGTTTCTCCCATCGGACGCCTGATCCCGGATGACAGGCGACAACGCGAATCGAAAGGGAGAGCGAGCCCAGATGAACTCCGTCATTCTGCGAAACACGGCGAACGCGGTCCTGGCAGTGGCCGCCGCCTCATACGGGACGTTGCCGGCGCACGCCGGCGGCCTGTTCGGACACCATCGCCACTGCGGCTGCGACTCGGGCCACTGCGGCGCGTGCGGCTGCGCGGCCGACGGCTGGGGCGGCGGATACGGCACCGGAGGCTACGGGCCGGGAGGATACGCCGCCGGCTCGTTCGGAGGGCTTGCCGCCAGTCCCGCGCCCTGGCCGCATCCCCCCGGAGCGGGACCCGGGCCGATGCTTCGGCCACCGCTGCCCCTGGTCGTTCCCCCTCCCGGAACGCTGGGACGGACGTATCAGCAGCCCTCGCGGCCCATCCCCCTGAATATGCACCCGCGGATGGCGATGCTCGAAGTGCGGGGCGTCGCCGACGCCGAAGTGACGGTGGCGGGCCTGAAGGGTTTCAAGGGGACCGACGGCGTGTGGGTCTTCGAGACGGAAAAGCCCCTGGTTCCCGGCAATCCCTTCATTCACGAGGTGCGGGCGAAACGAGTGAGCGACGGCGGCGTCGCCGACGACCTGCGGGTCGTCCGGCTGATCCCGGACCGCATCGTGACGCTCGACTACTGACGCCCGCGCCGGCAGCGGTCCGCGGCCCGGTTGCCCCTCCGGCAGCCGGGCCGCGGCGGGGGCGTGCCCCGCGCGCCGTCGGTCCGTTCCGCGGGAAGGGACCTCGCGGGCGGGAAGCCGCGTTCCAACCCATGCGACGCTGCCGTGAGGACCGCCCGGCGGTCGGGACCTGCTTTCATTCTTCCCGGATTGACCCGCCCCGCACTGCGGGCTATCCTTAACTATCGAAATCACAATGTGTTGAAACGAGTCCGGCCCACGGAAGCGTCGCCGGAACGAGAACCGATCCATCATTCGGAGGAAACAGGGAAGCCTTGACGACAGTATCAGAGGAAACGAGAACTCAGGTCCGCTTCGAGGACCTTGGCATCAGTCAGGAATCGTTGGAGGCCGTTCGGAGCGTCGGATACGAAACGCCCAGCCCCATTCAGGCGGCGTTCATCCCCGTCGCCGTCAAGGGAGGCGACGTCATCGGCCAGGCGCGGACCGGCACGGGCAAGACCGCCGCGTTCGTGCTCCCCGTTCTCGAGCGGATCGACTTCGCCTCCGCTCGACCGCAGGCGATCGTGCTCGTGCCCACCCGCGAATTGTGCGAGCAGGTGGGCCAGGAGTGCCGCCGCCTGTCGACCGATCGCGGCTGCCGGACCGTCGTCATCGTCGGCGGACGCCCCATGCGCGAGCAGATCGACGCGCTGAATCGCGGCGTGCACGTGGTGATCGGCACGCCGGGCCGGGTCATCGACCTGATCGGCCGCGGGATCCTGCGGCTCGACGGCGTGAAGGTCGTCGTGCTGGACGAGGCGGACCGCATGCTCGACATCGGCTTCCGCCCGGACATCGAGAAGATCCTCCGCCGCTGCCCCACCGAGCGGCAGACGTTCCTCCTCTCCGCGACGGTCCCGCCGCCGGTCGAGCGGCTCGCCCAGCGGTACATGCGGAACCCGGACAACATCGACCTGTCGAGCGACGGCGTCACGGTCGACACGATCGAGCAGTATTACGTCACCGTCGACGAGGACCGCAAGTTCGGCGCGCTCGTGCGGATCCTCGAATTGGAGCGCCCCAACCAGGTGCTCGTCTTCACGCGGACCAAGCGCGGCAGCGACAAGCTCTATCAGCGGTTCGCGAAGCGGCTGTCCAACGTGGCGATGATGCACGGCGACCTGCAACAGAACGTGCGCGACAGGACGTTGCAGAAGTTCCGCGAGGGCAAGCTGCGGATGCTGATCGCGACCGACGTGGTGGGCCGCGGGATCGACGTCAGCACCGTCTCGCACATCATCAACTACGACATCCCCGAGTACCACGACGACTACGTCCACCGCGTGGGCCGCACCGGCCGGATGTCGTCGAGCGAAAAGGGAGTGGCGATCACCCTCGTGACGAAGGAGCAGGGGGAACTGTTGACCGCGATCGAAATGCGGATCAACAAGATGCTCCCGGAGTACGACCTCAGCGGCTACGAGGCCTTCCGCGCCGGTCCGGCGCGCAAGCACGTCGAGCCGGAGCGCCGCGTGACGCACGAGATCGACTTCCCCGAGTTCAGCGACCTCAGCGTCGCGTAATTCGACGGCGCCATAGCCGGCGGGAAACCTCCCGCCGGCGAGTCGCCAACGCCGCCGCGTCCTGTCGGCGAGCCGCCCGCGTCAGCGGGCGGAGTCCCTGCACGATTGGCGTCTGATGGCGACTTCCTCCGCCGGCTCACGCCGACGGCTCGCTGTGGCAATTGGCGATTGGCATCGCGGTGGACGGCCCTGTTGCCGCCATCTTCCCCGCGTGCTCGCGGGCGCTATAATTGCCGTAGTGGGCGGACGGCCACTCGTTCGCCGCGCCGCCACGGGAAATTCGGCGATGAGCGCGCCAAACAGACAGCTTTCCAATCAAGAGATCGCCGAGCGTCTCGACGAAGTCGCCGGGCTGCTCGAAGCGCAGGGGGCGAACCCGTTTCGCGTCCGCGCGTATCGCAACGCCGCCCGCACCGTGCGCGAGCTCGATCGACCGTTGAAAGAACTGGTCGATGGGGACTCCGCCCGCGAGCGGCTCGCCGAATTGCCCGGCGTCGGGCCGTCGCTGGCCCGCGCGATCGAGCAGCTCGTCCGCACCGGCAAGCTGGCGCTGCTCGCACGGCTCCAGGGGGACATGGCCCCCGAGCGGGTGCTGACGACGGTGTTCGGCATCGGCCGCGAGATCGCGTCCCGCATTCACGATGAGTTGGGCATCGAAACGCTCGGCGACCTGCAGGCCGCCGCGTGGGACGGTCGGCTGGCCCGCGTGCCGGGGATCGGGCCGCGCCGCGTCCGCGGGATCCGCGAGTCGCTGGCGGGGCGGTTCCATCCTCCGCCGGCTCATGCCGGCGGCTCGCCTCGGCGAGCGGACGAGCCGCCGGTCTCCGAGATCCTGTCGATCGACGAGGAGTATCGCCGCAAGGCGAGCGCGGGGCGATTGTTGCAGACGTCGCCGCGGCGATTCAACCCGACGGGGGCGGCGTGGTTGCCGATCCTGCACGCGCACCGCGACGGCCGGCACTACACCGCGATGTACTCGAACTCGGCCCGCGCCCACGAGATGGGGGCGACCCGCGACTGGGTGGTCATCTACCGCGACGACGACGAAGGGGAGGGCCGCTGGACCGTCGTCACCTCGCGGTTCGGCGCGCTGCGCGGAAAGCGGATCGTCCGCGCCCGCGAAGCGGAGTGCCGGGCATATTACGAATCGCTCGCACCGCAGCCGGCGGGTTGCGTCACGCGGTAGGAGAATTTCGTTCCCACGCTCCGCTTGGGAACGCACTCCCCGCGATGCTCTGCTTCGCGATTCGGCCTGTCCCGCGCAGGTTGGAGTCCAGGCTTCAGCCTGTCCCGCGCCCGTTGACTTTCGTCCGGGCCGCTTCTACCTTGGTCGGTCGCATCGAACCCGCCCGCACCGAGCCGCGAAAGGTCCCGCCATGGCCCGCCCCGTCACGCTGTTCACCGGCCAGTGGGCCGACCTGAGGATCGACGAATTGTGCCGCAAGGCCGCCGATTTTCAGTACGACGGGCTCGAGCTCGCCTGCTGGGGGGACCACTTCGAGGTCGATAAGGCGCTCGCCGACGACACCTATTGCGCCGCCCGCCGCGAGCTGCTCGAGCGGCACGACCTGCGGCTGTTCGCCGTTTCGAACCATCTCGTCGGGCAGGCGGTGCTCGACCTCATCGACGAGCGGCACCGCGCGATCCTGCCCGAGCACGTGTGGGGGGACGGCGACCCCGCCGGCGTCAACCGCCGCGCCGCCGAGGAAATGAAGCGGACCGCCCGCGCCGCGCAGAAGCTCGGCGTCGGGGTGGTCAACGGCTTCACCGGCTCGAGCATCTGGCATCTGCTGTACGACTTCCCGCCGACCTCGCGGCGGATGATCGACGCGGGCTATGAATTGCTCGCCGAGCGGTGGAACCCGGTCCTCGACGTGTTCCAGGAGTGCGGCGTGAAGTTCGCGCTGGAGGTCCACCCGACGGAGATCGCCTTCGACATCCACTCCGCCCAGCGGGCGCTCGAGGCGCTCGACCACCGCGAGGAGTTCGGGTTCAACTTCGACCCCAGCCATCTCGTGTGGCAGGGGGTCGACCCGGTCGAGTTCATCCGCGCGTTTCCGGACCGCATCTACCACGTGCACATGAAAGACGCCTCGGTCACGCTCAACGGCCGCAGCGGGATCCTGTCGAGCCACTTGCCGTTCGGCGACCCGCGGCGGGGCTGGGACTTCCGCAGCGTGGGGCGGGGCGCGGTGCGGTTCGAGGAGATCATCCGGGCGCTCAACGCGGCGGGCTACGCGGGGCCGCTGTCGGTCGAGTGGGAAGACAGCGGGATGGACCGCGAGCACGGGGCGCGGGAGGCGTGCCAGTTCTGCAAGAACGTGGACTTCGAGCCGTCGGGACGGGCGTTCGACGCGGCGTTTGCGGAATGAAAGCTCGCGCGGCGCTCTGCCTCGCAACTATGCCGGCTGGTAAGGCGGACGACAGATTTCCGGCGGACGATCGTAGGGCGCCGCCGGAGGGGGCGGCATGGGAGGAGCGCTCCGCACGCAGGCGAACGCCAGCGCTCCGCCCACGACGATGCCGCCGATGACCGCCGGCGCTCCGAACGTCCCAAGCTTCCGTCCGCGCAGTCCGTCCGCCAGCAGCACCGCGAACAGGATTGCCAGCGCCGCCAGCGCCTGTTGCGGCGCCGTGCCGAGCCCGAAGATCCCTGCCGGGCATTCCATTTTTCCGCCCGCTTCGAGAGAGACGTGAAGCAGCGCGATTCCCAAGCCGCCGCCGGCGAGCGGAAGCGACAGCAGACTCAGCGACGGCGCGGGCCGCACCCCGGCGACAAGCCCCATTCCGAGCACGGCGGCGGCGCTGATCGCGAATGTCCGCTGGTAAAAGCACAGCGGGCAGGCCTTGAGATCCATCCCGATGCTCAGCCACAGGCTGCCGGCCGCGGTCGCGAGGGAGACGGCAAGGGCGGCGGCGGTGAGCCAGGAGGAATCGCGGTCCGGCGGAGAAAGGAGACCTTTCGTCTCGGGGCGGGCCCGCATGGTCTCAACCCTGTCCGATCGGGGCGCGTTGGAACAGGACGGCGGAGGTGTCGTCGTGCCGGCCGGCGCCGCCGGTGAAGTCGGACGAGGCATGGAACAGGCGGTCGAGGGCGGACTCGAGCGACTCGCGGCACGAGTCGCGGAGCGTCTCGACGACGCCGGACAGCCCGAACGACTGCGACGCCGATTGCCGCGACAGGGCATCGGTCAGTCCATCCGAGAACATCAACACGCGCGAGCCGGCGGGGAGCGGGCACTCCTGCGCGGTGTACTCGGCGTCGGCGAGGATCGCCAGCGGCAGGCCGGTGTCGTCGTCGCTGCCGATCGGCAGCACGTCGCCGGTGGCGAGGCACTGGATCTGCGGGACGGGGTGGCCGGCGGAGGTCCAGGTCATGACGTGGCGGGCGGTGTCGATCGCCGCGAACAGGAGGGTGATGAACCCCCCTTCGCTCTGGACGATGGAGTTCTCGCACAGCCCGCGGTTGATCTCGGCGACGAACTGGGCGGTGTCGCGATACCGCTCGCCGGGGAACATCCGGACGAGAGTGTGCATGGCCATGATCGCCATGCAGGCCTTCAGCCCGTGTCCCGAGGCGTCGCCGATCAACAGCACCAGCGTGTGCGGGTCGGGAGAGAAGACGTTGTAGTAATCGCCGCCGGCCATGGCGACCGGCCGCCCCCCCAGCACGGTGACTTCGGAAGGCTGATAGCGGGCGACGACGCCGTAGCCTGCGGGGGCGACGATCCCCTGCGGAATGATCGACTCCTGCAGGCGGCGGACCCCTTCCATCTCCTCGCGGAGCCGGTCGGCCAGCTTGCGGGACTCCTCGGCCCGCAGCGTATCGACGGCCGAATCGAGCAGCGACAGCAGCAGGAACACGAAGTCGCCATCGCAGTCGCGGACGACGTGATACCGCAGTCCGCTCGTCATGAACCGCGCCAGCTTGACCATCTCCTCCGCCCGGCAGACGACCACCACCGGCGCGGCGGGGAGTTCCGCATGCACCAACTGGAACAGCGGGAAGCACTGCTCGGCGGTCGCCGGGAAGCTGAGCGACATCAACACCGCGTCCCAACCTCCGCGGCGGACTTCCTGAACGAAGGCCTCGGCCGTGAGGCAGACCACAGCCTCGTTCTCGCCGATTCCCAGATAGAGCTGCAGCAGATCGACCTCTTCCGGCACGTTCCACGCGACCAGGATTCTCATGGCTGCTTCCGAGCAAGATAAGACTCTCGACGTCATCCCGCCGCAGAGACGGTCGCGGACCGGGCACGCGGCTATTGAGGCCGAGGGCCGGGAAGCGCGTCGAACGAACAGGCCGGCTACTCCGCGCGGTCGCGTCCCTCGTGCGCCTGGTCGAAGTAGTCGATCACCTTCTTGAGCGAGATGCCCCACAGGTCGGCCATCAGGAGCGGGCCGCCGAGGCCGATGCGGTTGAACTCGCGGGCCGGGACGTCGAGCGCCACCGCGAGCTGGTGCTGCCAATCGGCCGGCCAGCCGGCGAACTGCCGCTGGGCGGTCTCGGTGTCGTAGCGGCGACGGTCGCGGCGGCCGACCGCCTCGAAAGCGTCGATCCGCGAGGCGTCGGTGATCTCCCCATCGTCGAGTTCGACTTTGAGGAAGAACGAGACGACCGGGAGCAAACGGTCGTCGGCGAGCACCGTGATCACCCGCAACTCGTCGCCGACGTCGAACTTGAACGCCTCGGCCGTTCGGCGGCCCTTCCACAGTTCCTCCACCGTCCGCCGCGGCGCCTTGTGCAGGCGGTCGTTCTGGTCGAAGGCGAAGTAGAGGAGGCGCATGGGAGTGGAGAGTTGAGGGTTCAAGGAACGCGGGACGCTTCGCTTTCGTTACAAGAGGGTTCCGTCCGCATGGCTTCATGCCCGCTTGCGAGCTTCAACAGAAGTCTCCGTTCCGCGGTGATGTACCGGAAAACCCACAAGCACAACGCCAAGTCGATGCCCGCGAACAAGCACAACGCCGTCTTGGCTACTGCGGAATACATCACGAGAAGCAGAGGGTCGCTCGCGAGGACCGACGGGCCGGAAATTGCGACACGAAGCTCGGACGTCATGCCATGAAGGTCCACCAGCAACTTGAGTAGGAATGCTCCTCCCGCGAGACCTGCGACAGCGGTCGTCCCCAGTATCCACGCACTGACCCGACTCCATCGCACGGACCGCCGTGCCTTCTCGATGATCCGGCGCTCGGCCGCCGTGAATTCCATGATTCCCTCGCCGGCAGACTCTCGACTCTCAACCCTCAACTCTCAACCATCGACCATTCACGAATCGAGCGCCGCCCGCGTGCGGCGGACGAGGTCGTTGTCGCGCGTGCCGGTCCCTTCCAGATTGTAGACCGACAGCGCGAGGTACTGGTCCCGCCACGCGGGACTCACGTGGTAGTAATCTTCGAGGGCGGCCGAGCTGAACTTGTAATCGTGGGCGTCGTTCCCCTTGAGGAACGTCATCCGCCGGGCCGCGTCGATGACCTGCTTCGCGTCGCCGCCGCCGGCGATGAAGCCGCGGACCTTGGCCGCCGCGTCGTCCCGGTTGCGGCTGACGTCGGCGAAGATCTCCTCGATCGCGGCGGCCGCCTCGCCCTTGGGCGCCTGCGGCTTGACGTCGTCGATCGAGAGGTCGCGGATGCGGCCCCGCCCCTCCGCCGCCCCGCGGAACAGGGCCACGAAGGCGAGGTTCTGCAACAGCGCGAGCTTCCGCGTCTGGTCGTCGCCGCTCGCGAGATAGGCGTAGTGCAGCGCGTTGCTGGTGGTCATCGCGTGCAGGGCGACGATCCCCGGCTGCCGCATGAGCAACTCGGCCGAGCCGACGAGCGCCGCGTCCCACAACGACTGCGGGGCGACGCCGCGGGCGAGCATCTCGACGGCGGCGTCGCAGGCCTCCTCACTCGATTGCGCGTGCAGGATGGCGATCATCTCGCGGGTCGCCTTGTCGTCCGGCTTGCCATTCTGCCATTCGCCGAAAACCTTCCCGACGCGCGACAGATTGTCGCGAAACGGCTTGTCGGCGGCGAGGTCGCTCGTCGCGGGATTGGGTCCCCCCTCGTGATTCAACAGGGCATAGACCAGCGAGCGGACGACCGGCTCGGCGTGCTGCCAGCCGATGCACGACAGCGTCCGCTGGCTGTTCGCCACGTAGATCGCCTTGTGCCCGATCGAGCGGAAGTCCCGCATCCCGTAGCGGTACAGCAGCTCGAACGTCTCGGCGGCCCCAGCGGCGCGCACCAGCCCGGCGGCCGCGACGTCGGCCGCCGCGGGATCCCACTGATCGAGCGCGTCGACGAGCGCGGCCCGCGCCTTGTGGGCCGGCGGGACGTGCTTCTCGTCGACGGGGCCGAGCTTCCAGCCGCTCGTCCGCTCCTCTTCGGCCTGGGTCCGCTTGGTGTAGTCGAGCGCCCAGAAGATCGGCAGCCAGCGGTCGCCGTCCGGCGACGACAGGCTCGCCAGATGCGCCGAGTTGACTACCAGCACCGAATGGAACTTGTGCCCGACCGATGGCCGGGGCTGAACGTTCCGCACGCCGGTCAACAACAACGCCGCGAGCACTTCGCGATAGCTCGTGCCGCCGCGGACCTTTTGCGCGACGACCTCCAGCAGACTCTCGCGGGGAGTCGTTTCGATCGTGCGGACGAGCGGCTCGATCTCCGGGCGGAGCCGGACGAGCTTCGGGTCGAGCTCCGTCTCGGCGGCGGAGACGGCCGGCAGCCGCGACAGGAACCCCAGGTCGCCCAGCCCCAGCAGGGCGCCGCCGGCGGCGGCCGTCCGCATGAACCCTCGGCGTGAAGTGAGACCGGCCATCGGGATCGCCTCCTGGAATGGGGAATGCGGGCGTGTCCGGCCGGGACGCCGCGAGCTGCGGGACCGGCCGGCTCGCATGGCGTCCATTGTAAGGCAGGCGCCGACCAATCCGCCAGTCGGGCCAGGCGCGAACGGGCCCCGCGGGTCCACGATACTAGCCCGCAGCGCAAGCAAGGGAGATGTGCCCCAGCGGTCTCCATTCGAAAACACATCCGGCCGTGCTGGCGAATCTCCCTCGCTGGCGCGTCGGGCCAGCGTGCCGCGTGCGGAAACACACCCATCCCAATCCGTCAGGGCGTGCCACGCAACTTGAATACGTCAGTTCGCGGCGGCGGCGCGAGTCTCGCGCGACGGGCGCGACTGCGCGAACCGGGCCGGGTTCGCAATCCGCCGCAGAATGGACACCTCCCGCGGATCGAGGGCCGGGCCGGCCGGCTCGATGCGGATCTCCCAGTGCGCCGCGCCAGGCTTCGACTCCGCCTCGACGATCCGCCCGTAGTAGGCCGGCGCCGGCAGCAGTCCCTCGAGATCGTCCGTGTAAACCTCATCCCCCACGGCGACCGCCGCCGTCGTGTCGACGAACCTCAATCGGCACAGTTGGCTGCCGTCCCCCTCGAGGATTCCCTGCGGCCCGAAGGCGACTCCGCGCTCGCCGCGGCGGACGATCCGCGCGAGTCCGCGGTACTGCGGATCGGTGACGAGTTGCAGCGCGCTCGTCCAGCGGCCGACGCGGGCGATGCGGCCGAGCACGGCGCGGCCGGCGAGCACCGGCTGCCCGGCGGCGAGACCGGCGTCGGTCCCCTGGTCGACGAGCGGCCCTTCGCTTTCGAGCACCAGCGACGACTCGCTCACGCCGTCCGCCGCGCCGCGATCGAGCAGCTTCCCCGCCCGCCACAAGGCGGCGGCCTCTTCGCCGAGGACCGTCGCCGAGAGCAAATCGGGCACGACGAGCGGCGCGCCGGGCCGCGCGGGGAACGAGGCCCCCTCCTCAGTCCGGCGTCGATCGAGTTCCTCCCGCAGCCGCGCGACCTCGGCCTCCAAGGCGCGAACCCGCCGCTGCGACGCCTCGGCCGTCGCGGCAATCTCATTCGCGGCACCGTCGTTCGCCGTGATCGTGATCTCGCCGGACATCAACAGTCGTGTCCTCCAGCGGACGACGACGGGCGCGGCGCGATCGACCAGCCCCGCGACGAGGCGCTCGCCCGGCAGCGCCGCATCGCGCACCGTCCCGCGCAGCGGATCGCGGAGCGACGCCGGCGCGAACGCCAGGCCCACGGCGACCACTCCGCAAACGACCGCCGCTATCAGGTTCCCGCCTCGAGCGACTCCCTTCATCGTTCACCGGACACGCTGGCGCATGAGGAATCGAAACCACGAACGCCCCGGCGCGGCGAAGCCGCAACCGATGGCTCTTATTTCGACGCAAAGTTGCAAAGACGCACAGGATCGCAAAGATAAGGATCTCGTCATCGACTGGCCCGAACCGTGGTGATTTTCGGCGAAGTTCCCGGAACGCGGCTCCGTCATTCCCGCGGGGGCGGGAATCCAGCCCCCCGTCAGCGCCGCCGCTGGATGCCCGCCTTCGCGGGCATGACGCGCCGTCGCGAACTGAGTTGTTCTGAATGAATCTTGTCTCATGCGGCTTTGCGTCGAGATGATCAGCGGCTCGAGCCGAAAGCGATCGCTCACTCGTCCCCCGCGTCGAGGCTGTCCTTCCACCGCGCGAGGTGCTCCAGGCAGATCGCCGTGCCGCGGGCGACGGCCGTCAGCGGATCGTCCGTCACGCGGACCGGGATGCCGAGCTGCTCGTTCATCAACAGATCCAGCCCCCGCAGCAGCGCCCCGCCGCCGGCGAGCACGATCCCGGCGTCGGCGAGATCGGCCACCAGCTCCGGCTTGCACTGCTCGATCACCGAGCGGATGCACCCCAGGATCGCCTCGATCGGCGCGCGGAGCGCCTCGCGGACCTCTTCACTCGTGACGACCGCCTTGCGCGGCACGCCGCTGATCGTGTCCAGCCCGTTCACGTCGCTCGTCAGCTCCTGCTCGAGCGGGTAGGCGCTGCCGATCGCGCGTTTCAACTGCTCGGCGGTCTGCACGCCGATCCGCAGCGAGAAGTGCTGCTTCATGTACTCGACGATCGCCTCGTCCATCTCGTCGCCGGCGATGCGGATCGAGCGGCCGACGACCACGTCGGCCAGACTGAGAATCGCGACCTCGGTCGTGCCGCCGCCGATGTCGCAGATCATGCTGGCCATCGGTTCGGAGATCGGCAGCCCCGCCCCGATGCTCGCCGCCTTCGCTTCTTCCACGAGGTATACGCGACCCGCTCCGGCCCGCTCGGCGCTGTTGAACACCGCCCGCTTCTCGACCGGCGTGATGCCGCCGGGAACGGCGATCACCACCCGCGGCCGCAGTCCCGCGCTTCGTCTCCGCGCCTTTTTGATGAAATAGCGGAGCATCGCCTCGCACAGCTCGAAGTCGGTGATCACGCCGTCTTTGAGCGGGCGGACCGCGGTGATCGAATCGGGGGTGCGGCCGAGCATCTGCCGGGCCAGCTTGCCGACCGCCGTCCCCTTGCCGAGCACGCGGCGAGATCCCTTCTCGAGTGCGACCACGGAGGGTTCATTGACGACGATCCCCTCCCCCTGGACCGACACGAGGGTGTTCGCGGTCCCGAGATCGATCGCCAAATCGGGACACAGCCACTGCCGCAGCCGATTCAGCATCCGTGCCGCACCATTCGGAAATTGCAGGAAACGCGGAGCGCGCGGCGCTCGCGCGGCGGGGGCCCGTTCCCGGCGGGCCGGGAGCGAGCGTCTTGTACTGCGGAACGGCGAATGCCGCAAGTCCGGGCGAATCGCGATTGCCACGACCGCCGTTTTCGGGTATCCATGAGTCTCGGGGAGAAGCGCGCGATGCTCCGCGACGACCGGCTCGACATGGCCACCAAAGTTCCGCTCGCCCATCGGGTCCTCCTCGTGGAGGACGATGCGGCCCAGGCCTCCGCCCTGCAGGAGGCGCTGACGCGGCGGCAGTACGCCGTCTCGGTGGCGCGGGACGGCGGGCAGGCCCAGGCGGCCTTCGTGATGCGCCAGCCCGACGTCGTGGTCCTGGACCTGATGCTGCCCGGCGAAAGCGGGTTCGAAATCTGCGAGCGGTTCAAGCAGACGAACGACTCGGTCCCCGTCCTCGTCCTGTCGGTGATCGACCTCCCGGACGCCCGCGAGCTGGCGGAACGCGTCGGCGCCGACGATTTCCTCCTCAAGCCGATCGACCCCGACGAACTGGCCGCGCGAATCGAAGAGGCGGCCGCCCGGGCCGAGTCCCGGCGGCTGGGTGAACGCCCCCGCCGCGACGACGGCCGCGTGCGGTTCCGCTGCCGGTGCGGCAAGAACTTCAAGGTCGCCGCCGCGCACCGCGGGAAGGCGCTGACCTGTCCGGAATGCGGCGAGCCGGTGCTCGTGCCGCGCCACGACTGAAGACGATGCCTGCGTTGATCATCCAATCCGGCAAGCACCGGGGGCAGAAGCTCACGCTCCCCGCGGGGACGATCGTCGTCGGCCGCGACGAGGAGTGCCAGATTCGCCTCGCCTCCAGCGACGTCAGCCGCCGCCATTGCGCGCTGCGGACCGGGCCGAAGGGCTTCGTCGTGCAGGATCTCGGCAGCAGCAACGGGACGTTCGTGAACAACATTCCGGTGCAGCAGGAATTGCGGCTGACGACGGGCGACCTGCTCCGGATCGGCCCGGTGGAGTTCCGCATCGCCGACGTGGAACCCGCGCTCGCCGATCGGGAGGCCCCCGCGGAAGAATGGGCCACGGACGACGACATCGCCACCTGGCTCGGGGCGGAAGGTGCGGAGGGCCCCGAATCCGGGGAGACGACGATCGTCAAGGACGACGCCCCGCCGGCTGCCGCCTCCGCCGAACGCACTCCCCCCGAGCGCACCCCGCCGCCGCCGACGCGCTCCGCCAAACCGCCGCACGTCGCGCTCGGGCCGCGCCCGCGGTTCGCTTCCCTCGCCGAGGAAGCTGCCGATATCATCCGCCGCTACAAGGACCAGACCGGCGGCAGCGCGCGGCCGGAACAAAGCAGCGGATCCCAGGGGTAGCCGGTGCGCATCGTCGCGGGAAAATATCGCCGACGGAAGCTGCGGACTAATCCGGGCCTCGTCACGCGGCCGATCACCGACCGCGCCAAAGAGCTCCTGTTCGAGAACCTCGGCGGCGAGCTCCCTCCGCTCCGCGTGGCGGACGTGTTCGCGGGGACCGGCACGCTCGGCCTCGAAGCGCTCAGCCGCGGGGCGGCGAGCGTCGTGTTCATCGAGAGCGACCGCAAGGCGCACGCCCTGCTCGAAGAGAACGTGCGGATGCTGGGCATCGAGGACGAGGCGCTGTGCTGGCGGGCCGACGTGTTCCGCTGCTCGTTCCGCCCGAAAGGGGTCGAGTCACTGCTCCCGTACGACCTCGTGTTCTTCGACCCGCCGTACCGGATGGTCCCCGACATCGCCCCCGGTTCGCCGCTGTACAAGTCGCTGGAGCGGCTGGCGCGGGAGGGGGTCACGTCGCCGGGAGCGGAACTGATCCTCCGCACGCCGATACGGACGGAGTTCGAACTCCCGCCCCAGTGGGTCCGCCACGACGCGCTCGGCATCTCGAACATGGAGATGCACCGGTTTCGCAAGGGCCCGGGTGGCACGCCCTGAGGCTGTGGGCGTGGTGTGCGCAAGCCACGCCCTTCGCGGACGGCCGGGCGTGCCAAAGTCGTTCGAGCCGCTCTTTCGCGGACGCTATCGCGCGGCGGGCGCCGGCGGCGGGAATGCCGGCGACGGGACCGGGACGGGCGGTTGCTCCTCGAAGTATACCCAGGGGACGAGCCCGCAGGCGATTTCGGGGCGGGTATAGTAATTGGGCCACATGTGGCCGGTGCCGACGATGTCGGTCACGTCCATTTCGGCGACGCGGGCGGTGAGCTGGCCCATCCGCGCCACGTCCTTGCGCGTGAAGCCCGAGCGGGAAATGGCCCGGCGACCGAACGGCTTGCGGAACCGGTACAGACCCAGCGCCAGGTCGCATTCGTTGCGGATGTTGAGCAGCCCTTCCACCGGGTACAGCGCGCAGCCGTACTTCTCCCCCGGTCGGAGCCAGTGGTGATCGACCGCGGCGGCGGCGAACACGGCCCGAATCCGCCGCGGCGGGCAGCACGCCCCGCACAACCGCCGGTCTTCGACGGCCCCGCCTCCCAGCAGGTGCAGCGCCGCCCCGACCGTCCGCGCGCCGTGGCTGTGCCCGACGAAGCTCACCGGGTGCTCGCCGGGAAGCCCGCAGGCGAACTGCGCGAGGTAGTGCCCGTTGAACTCGCTCCGGCAGCCGAGGATCGCGATGTCGATGTGCGGGACCATCGTGTAGAAGCCTTCGCTGGGCCACGTGTAGAACACGACGTTCAGCGGGCGGTGCGGGGCGGCGGCGCGGAGCCAGCGGTAAGTCTGGTGACTGTCCTGAGCGACCGATTCCCAGTCCACGAAGCTGCCGTGCACGACGATGCACGCCGGCGCCCCGGGCTTCAGCCACTGGCGGAACGTGTGCTCGTCGGAGCCGCGGAGGCAGCCGTCGTCGCCGAACCGGAAGTAATCGAAGCTGCAGTGCGGGCAGCCGCAGGCCCGCCCGTTCTGTTCGCAGCAGCGGCTGCTGACGATCCAGTAATTGCGGCCCTGGTCGCAGTCTTCGCAGAGGGGGACCGGGAGGGCCGCGGCGAGAACGCCGGCGCCGGGCGGCGGGGGAAAATGCGGGACGAGTTGCGGCTGCGAACCGGACAGCGGTCCGCCCGGAGCCACGAACGCCGGCTCGGGTGAGGCGGCGAAAGCCGCGTCGCCGGCCAACATGCCGGTCGCCAGCACCGCGAGCCAGAGCGTTGGAATGGAGAATCGAATGCGGCGGCGCGAATCGCCGGCGATCGGTCCGCCTTCGACTCTCGGTGCAAGCCGGGCACGGGGCATCGGGCAAAGTCTTTCCGAACGGCGGGCGGAGTCGCGCGGAGCGCCGCTCCAGCGGACGGACCTGTTATCGGCCGCCGCGCGGCGCTGTTCGGTCCTCCGGTCCGAAAAGTCGGAATGTTCCGGCGGGGGAAGTCTTGCGGGTGGAAGGCCGCCGCGTCGGTCCGGATGCGGCGGCGGCGCGGACCGCGCGGCGCGCTCGGCGTCGAGTCGCGAAGCGGCGATGGCGGCACCCTGCCGGCGTGTCCGAAACCGCCCAAGCTGGTAGCTTGGGCCACGATCGGGGCACACGCTGTCAGAACTTGTGAAGGAATCGGCGCAAGTCCGTAGCGGACGCTGCCAGCGTCCGTGGAAACGCCGATGCTGGCAGCATCGGCTACGATCGAGTCACGCGTTCTCAGAACTGCCGCACCATCCCGACCACGACCCCCAGCACGTCGACGTCCTTGGCGTACACCGGCTTCGCCTTGCCGGCGATCGGCTCCAGCCGGACGCGGTCCTTCTCGCGGTGGAACCGCTGCAAGGTCGGCTCCCCCCCTTCGACGGCGGCCAACGCGATGTCGCCGCTGCGGCACGTCTCCTGGCGGCGCAAGACCACGTAGTCGCCGTCGGCGAACTGCTCGTCGGCGAGGGCGGTCCCCTTCACCTTCAGGCAGAAGTGCTCGTCGTTGTCGAACAGGCCGCGGAAGTCGACCTTCTCCTTCTGCTCCTCGGCGAGCAACGGTTTGCCGGCGGCGATCTGCCCGGCCATCGGGAGCGTGAGCTGCTGCCGGACCGACTGCGTGAGCTGGATCGCCCGCGACATGTGCGCCTCGCGGGTGATCAGCCCTTTCTTCTCGAGGGCCTTCAAGTGGCACATCACCCCGTTGGGCGAGACGATGCCGAACTTCGTCCCAATCTCCCGCACGGTCGGACCGTAGCCGCGGTTCAGGATCTTGTCCTTCAGAAACTCGTAGATCTCCTTCTGGCGGCGGGTGAGCACGGGCTTGCCGTTCTGCTTCGGGGCCATGAGCGAATACCTCCTGCAAGGGGCTGTCTCGAAACGGATCCGCCGTCACGCGCGGCGGATGCGGACCGGGACGAGTGCGGTCGCGACTGCCGATGTCGGACCCGCGGTCGGTCCACATTCTAGTCGAACCGCCCGGAATGGTGGTATCAACTCGCGAATTCTTCGCTTGGCGCTTCAGCGCGAGCGGCGATAGGGTTGCGGGGGAGCGTCCTCGCCGCGATCCGCAGCATGCTCTTCCGTCGCCGCGGCCCCGGCGGCGGCTCGCGGCCGGTCCTCCGGTTCCGCGGCCGGCTTCCGCGCCGCGCGGACGTCGGCGGCGATCCGCTCCTCCGACGCGCGGTGCGCGACCGTCTGCGGTTGCTCCGCCAGTTCTCCCGTCAGGTACGACACGAACTTCGGGCTGGCGCGATTGATGATCACCACGCGGCTGTTCGCTTGCGGATCGTCGTGCGCGCGGATGATGCAGATCACCTCGGCGTCCCCCGCGCTCGCCAGCGCTTCCGCGACCGCCGCGTCGCGCGCTTCGTCCTGGAAGGGATCCTCGTCCGCCGGCGCCGGTTTCACTGCCGGATGGCGCCCCGGCGGCGACGCAACCGCCACCGCCGCCGGTGCGACGAACTCCCCATCCGCAACGGCGGCGGCCGCTTCCCGAACCGCCGGCTGATCATTCACGGAAGACGCGGCGGCGAGCGCGCCGACCGCGGCCGTCGGCCGATACGCATCGGACAGCTCGCAGCGGTCGAGCAGGTCGTGAATCGGTGCGAGCCCCGCATACAGGCCGCGCTGGTCGCGATTGTCGGCGGCGATGCACACGCCGACCACGCGGCCTTGCGAGTCGAACAGTCCGCCCCCCGAGCGGCCTTGGATCGGGACTCCGGTGCACTCGATGTTCTCCGGCCCGATGTAGCGGTTCAGCCGCGTCACCTGCACCGGCATTGCCGAAGGGGGATCCCCCTTGCCGCAGCCGATGCTCGTCACGCGATCGGCCACGGCGACCTTCCCCGCGGCGCCGGCCACCCGGCAGACCGGCAGCCGCCCGCCGGTCGGGATCGAGATCAGCCCCACGTCTCCTTCGAGATCGTAGCGCAGGACCTTGCCGAGAAACGTCTCGAAGCGGCCGTCGTGGAACACGTCGACTTCGATGGTCGAGTCCTGTTCGAGGTCGCGGAAGATGTGCCCGCAGGAGAGGACCACGGTCCGGCCGGGGAGGCTGTCGACGATCGTCCCCGAGCCGAGGTTCACGCCGTTCTTGTCCTTCACTCGAATCCGGGCGCTCGCCGCCAGCGGATCGCCGACGACCGCCTCGGCCGCACGGATCCGCTCCGGGCCCGCGGCACGGTCGAAATTCGCGCGGATGACCGGCTCTTCGAAGTCGGCAGTGGCGTAGGTGGCCGGAAAGTTGCGGACCGGAGTTGCCGCCGCGGGAACGGACGCCCGCGGGGACGCCGCCGGCGACGAGGCCGGCAACACGGCGGGCCGGGCCGGCTCCGCGGCGGCGACGTTCGCCGCGGGCACGCCGGCCGGCGGGATCTGGGCGAGCATCTGCCGGAGATTGGTTTCCGAAGTCCGGCCGACGACGCGGGCGACTTCCTTCCCGTCCACGAGCAGCACGAACGCGGGAATGCCGGTGATGTTGAACTTCCGCGCCAGCTCGGGACTGGCGTCGATGTCGACCTTCCGGACGGGATGGCCCTCGCGCCACAGCCGCTTGACGATCGGGCTCATCTCCTGGCAGGGACCGCACCAGGTGGCGGTGAAATCGACGAGCACGCCGCGGGGCGGAGGAGCGGAAGCGGGCTGGGAGTCGGCGGGGGGAGCAGCGGCGACGGCGGAGACGGGAACGACGGCGAGCAGCAGGCAGGACAACGTCCTCATGGGTCAGGCCTCGTGCCTTGGGTCGGCGAGCGATCCTTGCTCGCGGCGGATTGTAAATCCTGCAACGACGGGCAGGAACGGGTTACAAACCTCTCCCGATCGCCCGGCCGGCCCGCGAGAACCGCGTCCGTGCCGGGTGGCGGGAAGTGTCGATGATCGGAGAGGTTCCGTGTTCCGCCCGCTCGTCGGTCTCCTGTCGGAGTGCGAAGGTCGCCGCCCCTGGCGGGCGGTGTGTCGCAGAATCCGTGCCAACCGCGGGAGAAACCGCTGCGGCCTCTCGCTGACGGCGCATTCGCGCGCGCCCTCTACCATGAGGGGGGCAGGTTGCGCGAATTTTTCGTGAAGGCGTTCGGACCATCCGAAAGCCCGGCGGCGGTTGTACTTTCCGCGCGGCCGCTGCCTATAATGGACCCGCCCGCCGCGTCGGTCGCACGATCGGCGGGCCGGTAGGCGGCGCTGCGGCGCAGCCGGCCGACCCGCCTCGTCGCGATCCTCGGATCTCCCGCCTTTTGCAAAACACGGCCGCAAATTCTGCAAGACGGTCGGCACATCATGAAGAACCCTCCTGGACCTCACGCGAGCTCCCAGTCGCGCGTCCAAGGTCCCGCCCGGCAGGCGGGATCCACCGCCGTCGCGGCGACTTTGACCCTCGCGATGGCGTTCGCGCTCGCGGGATGCGCCGACGAGCCGCCGGTCACGAGCTACACCGTCCCCAAGCAGCCGCCGCCGGAACTGGAGCAGCGGAGCCAACCGCGCCCGGCCGATCGGCCGCGTACCGCTCCGCCGGAGCGCGGCGACGCGCCGCGGATCGAGTATGACGTTCCGGAGGGCTGGCAAGCGGCGCGTGGCGACGGAATCAGCATTGCGGCGTTCGAAGTCGCCGATGGGAACCAAGCCGCGCGGATCACCGTCAGTTCGGTGATGGGTTCCGTCGCGGCGAACATCAACCGTTGGCGGGGGCAGGTCGGGCTGCCGTCCCAGTCGGGCGAGGAGATCGCCAAGGGGGCCGAGAAAGTCCCGGTCGGCGACACGAACGGGGTCTACGTCGAGTTGTTCGGCCCCGAGCGGGACGGAAAGCAGCCGGCGATCCTGGGGATCGTCGCGCAGGCGGCGGGGCGGCAGTGGTTCTTCAAGTTGACGGGAGACGGCGAACTGGCCCGGCGGGAGAAAGACCGCTTCCTCCAGTTCGCGAAGTCCGTGCGGTTCGAAGAGAGCGAGAGCGACGGCGATGGCAACTGACACGGTCCCCCGCAACTCCGAAACGTTCGACGTCGTTCCCGACGAGCCGCGGTTCGCCGCGCTCGGCGAACTGCTCAAGCGGGCGCTGTTGCCGATAGCTTCCTTGAAGCTGACGGTCGCGCTGCTGAGCATGGCGATCTTCATCGTGCTCGCGGGCACGCTGGCGCAGGACAAGATGGGCCTGTGGCAGGTCGTCGATCAGTATTTCCGCACGGCGATCGCGCGGATCGAATTCGACGTGATGTTCCCCAAGTCGCTGTTTCCCGACATGCCCCGCGTGCCGGGACACTTCTACTTCCCCGGCGGCTGGCTGATCGGGGCGGCGATGTCGGTCAACCTGCTGACGGCGCACGGGCTGCGGTTCAAGCCTCAGGCGCGGGGGGCGCGGCTGTGGGTGGGGACGGGAGTGATCGGGCTGGGGGCGCTCGCGACCTGGCTGGTGATCGTCGGCGGCTCGAACGCGGACGGGTTCCAGGACGAGTTCTGGATCCAGTGGTCCCAGCTCTGGATCGTGTTCAAGCTGCTGCTCGCCGGGCTGTGGCTCGGGCTGCTGTACATGTTCCTCGAGTTGGTCCGCCGCGGGCGGCGCGAGCCGTGGCTGATCGCCGTGAGCGGCGGGGTCACGCTCGTGGTCGGCGGGGTGCTGTTCTACATCCTGCTGGGCGGTTCGGCGGCGCAGCTCGCGGATCCCTCGATGCGGATCCTGTGGCAGTTGCTCCAGGCGACGTTCGCCGCGGGGGTGCTGCTGGCGGGGAGCATCATGGTGTTCCGCAAGCGCGGGGGGATCGTGGTGATCCACGGCGGCATCGCGCTGATGATGCTCAGCGAGGTGCTGGTCGGGACGACCGTCGATGAAGGGGTGATGCTCATCGAGGAGGGGAAGGCCTCCAACTACGCGGAGAGCACTCAGAAAGAGGAGCTGGCGATCGTCGATTCGTCCGACCCGGATCACGACCGGGTCGTTGCCGTCCCCGCCAAGAGGCTGTCCGCGGGGAAGCGGATCGCGGACGAGCAGCTTCCGTTCCAGATCGAGGTGCTGAAGCATTATCGAAACTCGGGGATCGTCGACGCGACCGCCGATCAGGAAAACCCCGCCACCCACGGCCTCGGTACGGACGTCGTGGCGATCGAGCAGCCCCCCGTGCCGGGCGCGTCCAAGGCGGAGAAGCAGGACGTCGCCGCCTCCTACGTGCGGCTGGTCGGCAAGGACGGCGCCGAGTTGGGGACGTGGCTGTTCCGGCAATTCCACACCCCGCAGAAAGTGCAGGCGGGCGGCAGAACCTACGAGATCGCGATGCGCTCCCAGCGTCTATACAAACCGTACTGGGTCCATCTCGAGAACGTCGAGCGGAACAACTACCTCGGCACGAACACGCCCCGCGATTATTCGTCTTACGTCCGGCTGGTCGATCCGTCGCGGAAACAGGATCGGGACAACATCCGCATCTGGATGAACAACCCGTTGCGATACGCGGGCGAGACGCTGTACCAGAGCGGCCATTGGGCGCCGCCGCAGGTGCCGGTCGAGACCACTGGTCTGCAGATCGTCAGCAACTCGGTGTGGATGATCCCCTACGTCGGCTGCATGATCGTGGTGGTGGGTTTGGGGGCGCACTTCCTGATGACGCTGGTGCGGTTCCTGAACCGCCGCGAGGCTATGGACATCGTGGTTGCGTCCGGCGGCGGGGCGCGACTTGCGGATTCGGTGCGGTTGCTGAACCGCCGCGAG